>PLDO01000530.1 GCA_003136215.1 Bryobacterales bacterium | reverse complement strand
CAGAAGCTGATTGCAATCGAGCCAGAGGAATACGAGCCGAAACTCATGGAAATTCCGAAGGCGCGGATGGCACTCGCCCTCTTGGATGGTTCCTCCCTGTGCAACATGTACCGAAAGGCGGCCGAGGAACGACTGACGGCGTTGAATGCCGCCACCGTCGAGTGCACAGTGTTACGAAAGGCCGCCTACGACCGATTGACAGCGTTAAATGCTGTCACCGCGGCGTACCATCTGGTACGAAAATCAATTGAGGAGCGACGCGCAGCGCGTCGACAAGGCCGGAGGGAGAATGAGGAAAAACCCGCCCGGCCTGGCGCCGATACGGTGAAATAACTTGATGTCCCTGGTACAGCTTCGTAATGCCGCGCATTCCGTCCGGTCCGAACATTAGCATCGAGACCAGCCGGGAGTTCGGAGGTTCGGGCGCGATCAGGGCAGGCATGGGCGGTCAGATCCTCGACCTTCGGCGGAGAGCGGTGCGAGCCCCGGGGAAGTCAGGCAGCCCGGCGCTCGGCGCTGGCGGGTACCGGTCGCCGCGTAGCAAACCATAAGGCGGCAAGCGACGCCAGCGCAAATGCGGTGATGGGGAGAATCACGCCGCGGTCGCGGACGCCTCCGAACCAGACGCCGGGGCCGAGAACGGCAACCGCAATCCCCGACACCCGCGCCGCCTCCAGGAACACGAACTCGCGCCGGCTTTCCAGGACTCCGCCCAGGCAGATGAGGCTGCCGAGAATAAAAACGAAATATGCCGCGTTCCACCAGTTGCCCTGCTGCGCCAGCAGAGCCAGGAAATGGCTGTTGGCTGCCATGATGGCCAGGAACTGCACGGATGCGTACAGGCTGAGCGCCAGACTTCGCGGTTGCACCGAGTGGGTAGCCCATGTAGTAGCAGAAGTCATAGAAAACGAACGCGAAAACCCAGGTGAACCACCTGCCCGCCGGGAGGTGCGTGGGAGCCGCGTGCCGCAGCAGCCACTCGTAAACGAAAAGGCCGAGAAAGCCGAAAAACACGCGCATGGCGGTGCTGACGATGCCGCAACTCAAACTGTTGATGGCGTCGGCAAGATGGTAGTAGTGGGTGCGCCGGACGCGGTCGATGACGAATTCCAGCACGATGGCCAAGACGAATACCGGAACCGCGACGGCATCCATGTGAGTCCTGGGAGACATCATAGCGCAGGGGCTTGTGGCATCATGACGGGATGGATCTCTGGACGCTGAGCGATCTCGGCACCCCCTGGTGTGTGCATGTGGTGGCGACGCTGCGCATTGCCGATCGTATTTTGGCGGGGAACACGGAGATCGGTCCGCTGGCCGCCGCGGCGGGCGCGGACCGCGACTCGCTGCACAGGGTGCTGCGGCACCTGGTGAGCAAGGGCCTCTTCCTGGAACCGGCGCCCGGCCGGTTCGCGCTCAATGAACTTGCCCGCGGGCTGCTGGGAGAGTCCGGCCGCCTGGGCCTGGATCTCGACAGCTTTGGCGGCCGCATGGCGCACGCCTGGGGAACCCTGCTCTCCGCCGTGCGCACTGGCAAGCCGGCCTATCACGAGGCTTTCGGCCGCGGGTTCTGGGAAGATCTGGAGGCCCATCCGGAGATCGCCGCCAGCTTCGATGCATTGATGGGGCCGGCCGGCCACGGCGTCCCGGATTGGCGCGTACTCGTCGATCCCGCCGACTGGGAATCGGTTCGCACGGTGGCGGACGTGGGCGGCGGCACGGGATCGCTCCTGGCGGAGATCTTGCGCGCGTGGCCCGATGTCCGCGGCACGCTGGTGGATTTACCGCGGACGGTGGCGCGGTCGGACGAGGTCTTCCAGGCGGCGGACGTGGCGGATCGGGTGACGACGGTGGCGCAGAGCTTTTTCGACCCGCTGCCCGGCCGGAACGACCTCTATATCCTGAAGAACGTCCTCGGCGACTGGCCCGATCGCGAGGCGACGGCCATTCTAAGACGCTGCGCGGAGGCGGCGCGCCCGTCCGGCCGGGTGGTGGCTTTCAACGGGGCGGGACCAGGCGAAGAGGCATCGCCGGAGCTGCTCATGATGGTCCTGGTGGGCGGCAGAGGTCGAACGTTGGACGAGTTCCGTGCGATGGCGCGGGAAGCAGGCCTGGAGGTGACGGCGGTCGGGCGGCAGGCTTCGGGGCGTGTCATCGTGGAGTGCCGGCCGACTGGCGGTGTGGCTTGAGTGACGTGCCACAAGCCTTCGAGATGGCGATCGCCGTGGAACCGGCGGATATCGATGCTCTGGGCCACGTCAACAACGTGGTTTACCTCCGCTGGGTGCAGGACATCGCCATCGCGCACTGGCAAGCGGCCGCGAGCGCGGCGGACAAGGCCAAGCTGCTGTGGATCGTGGTGCGGCACGAGATCGATTACAAACAACCGGCGCGCCTTGGCGATGGGATTCTGGCAAGAACCTGGGTCGGCGCCGCCACGCGGATCAAGTTCGAACGGCACACGGAACTGCGGCGCGCGAGCGACGGAGTGCTGCTCGCCAAGGCGCTCACGGTGTGGTGCCCCATCGACGCTGTCACCGGCAAGCTGGCAAACGTGAGCCCGGAAGTCAGGGCGGTGTTTTCGACGTCGAAAGAAGCAAAATAAGCCACAGATGAACACGGATAAGACCAACCTTGTTTTATCTGTGTTTATCTGTGTTTATCTGTGTTCATCTGTGTTCATCTGTGGCCCATCGTTTTGCAAGGCCCGTCTGAACGGGCAGCAGATGCGCCGGTTGGTACCGCGTGGCGTCCCAGGCTCGCGGATGGTCGAAGGCCACCCCTACGTCGTACCTGCCCCCGGCGTACCGGCAGTTGCGGACCTTGCCTTTGAACCGGCAGGTGGGACAGACAATCTCGATATCGGCGCCCAAACGAATGGCTTCCTCCAGTTGGACGCAGGCGCCGGAACGGGAAATATCCTCCAGATTGGCAATAGCCTCCTGCACGGTTTGATCATCGTGGTGGATCAGGATGTTGACCAGTTCCGAGCACATGTAGCGCGGTTCGCTGCGTCTTTCAGCCATACTCTAGCCCTCCTTTTCGTCGTGCATGACCTATCGACCAAAGAGCTAAGGAACATTAGCCCGATTCCCACATTTTTCCACGAACTTCTCGCGAAGGGGCGACCGCGATAGAATCGGAGTCTACCCAGGAGGTGTTAATGCATAGAATCGGAAGGCTT
The DNA here is from genome assembly GCA_003136215.1 of Bryobacterales bacterium. Taxonomy (GTDB): domain Bacteria; phylum Acidobacteriota; class Terriglobia; order Bryobacterales; family Bryobacteraceae; genus Solibacter. The sequence goes on along the minus strand of PLDO01000530.1, from coordinate 7,229 downwards.
TTGGGGCTGTTGACGGTGGCGTGCGCGCTCCCCGCCGCGGTCAGACTACCGGCCTTGATCTCGGACCACATGGTACTTCAGCAGGGAATGCCGGTCCGTATCTGGGGGTCGGCCGACCCTGGCGAGAGCGTGAAAGTGGATTTCCAGGGGCAGAGCGTGACAGTGAAGGCCGCCGAAAACGGAAAATGGACCGCGTGGCTGAAACCGCTGGTGGCGGCGGGTCCACTGGAGATGAACGTCAACAATATCGCCATCAAGGACGTCCTGGTGGGCGAAGTGTGGCTCGGGTCGGGGCAATCGAACATGGAGTTCCGCCTGCAAACGGCGGTGAATCACGACGAAGAAATTGCGCGCGCCGACTATCCGATGATCCACCTCTTTCAGGTGAAGCACGTGGTGGCCGACCAACCGGCCGATGACGTGGTGGGGACATGGCAGGTGTGCTCGCCGGCTTCGACGAAGGGGTTCTCGGCGGTGGAATACTTCTTCGGCCGTCACTTACAGCAGAACCTGCATGTGCCGATGGGGCTGATCGAGAGCGATTGGGGCGGCACGCCGGCGCAATCGTGGACCTCGAAGGAAGCCATCGCATCCGACCCTGCGCTGAAGTATGTGACCGATTATTGGGAAAATGTTTCGGCCGACTATCCGGCGGCGAAGGAGAAGTACGACACCACGACGCTGCCGGCGTGGAACAAGGCGGTGGAAGAGGCCAAGGCAGCGGGGACAACGCCGCCCAACCGGCCGGGAGCACCGCAGGGGCCGGGGCATCCCAACACGCCGGCCGGACTCTACAACGGCATGATTGCGCCGCTGGTGCCGTACGGCATCCGCGGGGCCATCTGGTATCAGGGCGAGAGCAACGCCAGCGAGCGGGAGGCCTACAAGTACCGGCGGCTGTTCGGCGCCATGATCGAGGACTGGCGCAATCGCTGGGGGCAGGGCGATTTCCCGTTCCTGTTCGTGCAACTGGCCAACTTCAGAAGCAACGCATTCTGGCCGGTGCTGCGCGAATCGCAAACGGAAACGCTGCGCCTGGCCAACACCGGGATGGCGGTGATCATCGACATCGGCGAATCGCGCGACATCCATCCGAAGAATAAACAGGAGGTGGGACTGCGGTTGGCGTTGGCGGCGCGCGCGCTCACCTACCAGCAGCCCGTCGAGTACTCCGGACCGATGTTCCAGACCGCGGCGCCGGAGAACGGCGCGATACGCGTGTATCTGACGCACAGCGACGGCATGCAGGCGCGCGGCGGCGGGGCCATCACGGGCTTCGAAATCGCCGGCGCGGACGGAAACTATGTGCCGGCCGAGGTGAAGGTGGACGGCAACACGCTCGTGGTGACGAGTGCGCAAGTAGCGAATCCGGCGGCGGTGCGCTACGCGTGGGCCGACGACCCGGTGTGCAACCTGGTGAATCAGGTGGGCCTGCCGGCGAGTCCGTTCCGCAGCGACCAGCCGCGCTACCAGTAAGTGGCCTTGCGCGACTCCATCCTCCGCACCGCAGTCCTGGCGGGTACCGCTGCCCTGGCGCTCACCGAGTTACTCAGCCCGTTCCATCTGCTGACCCGTTGGCCGCTCGCCGCGGCATGGGTGCTGGTGGTGGCGGCGTGGGCCTGGCTAAGACCTCGCGGCGCGGTAACCTGGCGCTTTCTGCCCCTCGAAACGGGCTTCGCAGCGATCATCGCGGCGGTCGGCGGAGTCGTGGCCTTCACCGCCATCCTCAGCCCGCCCAACAGCGCCGATGCCATGGCGTATCACTTGCCGCGCGTCGTCTACTGGGCGCAATCCGGCAGCATCGCCTTCTTCCCTACCCCATACCTCAATCAGATCATGCTCCAGCCTCTGGCCGAGTACCTGATGCTGCATACGTACGTGATCACCGGCGGCGACGGGCTGATCAACCTCATCGCCTTCGCCGCCTACGCCGGCAGCATCGCCGGCGTTTCGGCCATCGCTGCCGCCTTTGGCCTCAGCACCCGCTCCCAGGCGTGGGCAGCCCTGTTTTGCGCCACCCTGCCCAACGCCGTCCTGCAAGCCTCCGGCGCCAAGAACGATTTTCTGCTGGCTTTCTGGCTGGTCTGCGCGGTCTACTTCGCGGCCCGTCGCGACGCGCCGCTGCTCGCTCTGTCCGCGGCTCTCGCGCTGGCCACCAAAGGCACCGCGTACCTCTTCCTGCCACCCGTGCTGCTGTACGCGGCCGCCACTCTGCCGCGCCGCCAACTGATATGGATCGGCGCCGCCATCTGCCTCCTCAACGGACCGCAGTACGCGCGCAATCTGCAGCTCTCCGGTTCGCCGCTGGGCTTCGATTCCGCGCAAGGCGACGGGGTTTTCCGCTGGCGCAACGAACATCTGACGTGGAAACCCGCCGTCTCTAACCTCTTGCGCCACACCTCCGAACAACTGGGCGCGCGCAGTGTCTATTGGAACCAGTCGGTCTACGACGCCGTGGTGCGGATCCACCGCGCGCTCGGCATCGACCCGCAGGATCGCGACACCACCTGGCCCGGCGCGCGCTACGCCCCGCCGCTCAATGCCAACCATGAAGCCAATGCCAACAACCGCTGGCACCTGCTGTTGCTCGCCGCAGCCGCGATCTTCGCGCTGGCCGCCCGCAACCGCCAATGGGCGCTCTACGCCGGCGCCTTGCTATCGGCGTTCCTGCTGTTCTGCCTCTACCTGAAATGGCAGCCTTTCCTGGCGCGCCTGGAGTTGCCTCTCTTCGTGCTGGGCGCGCCGCTGGCGGCATTCCTGGTGGAGAGACTCCGCTACCCGGCGGTGGCCATAATCCTGGCCCTCTTCCTGGCGAATGGCGCGCGGCCCGCCCTCTTCGAAAACTGGACGCGTCCGCTGAAGGGCCCGCACAGCCTGCTTGCCACCACCCGCGACGCCAACTATTTCTCCGACATGGGCCAGTGGAACAACCGCGCCTCATACCTGGAAGCGGTGGACCGTACGGCGCGCTCCGGTTGCACCGAGGTTGGCCTCGACATCAGCGAGAATCAACTGGAGTACCCTTTTCAGGCGCTGCTCCTGGAACGCAGCCCGCGGGTCCGCTTCGTGCATACCGGCGTCGCCAACGCCTCGGCGCGTTACGCGGCCTCGGGCGCTCCGCCGCCCTGTGCCGTGCTGTGTCCGGACTGCATCGCCAACCAAAGGAAGATCGCGCTCTACGGCGACATCGCTCCGCCCATCGAGATCGGACGCTTCCTGCTGTTTCTGGGGAAGTGATGGCGGCTAGGGCGCGGGAGTGGCGCGACCGGTCTTCAATTCCAGCAGGACGAACCAACCGGGTTCGTGGGGTCTTGCGGGCGCGCGAGAGTCCTGGGGATCGATCCAGAGGAAGCTGCCCGTGGCCAGGTTCACCAGAATTGCAGGTCGCGCCAGCGCGGGCGGGACACCGTGGAACCGGCTGATCCGCAACTGCGGGTCCTCCCATGGAAAATCGGCGTCGTCAACCAGTCGCGTGTCGATATGCGGCGGTCCCGGCGTCGTCTTGAGTTCCACCCGCAGATACTCCGAGGCGGCGGCGCCCAGGTATTCGGTCTCGTGCGTTTCCACCCGGGCGTTTCGATTGAAGCGCACCTGTCCCGCCTTCACCGCGTCGCGCACAATGGTGACTTGCGGAGTCTTGTGGATGAACCGGATGGGACCGCCATCGGTCAGATAGACGTAAACGGTGGGAATCGAAGGGTGAGAATGCACCGGCAGCTTGTCGCCCGGGGAGTATTTCACGCGCGAGATGCGCACCGAATCGTTCTCGAAGGCCAGCGTGTAGTTTCGCGGCAGTTTCGAATAGGGCTGCTGCGCGCACGCCATCGCGGCGAGGACGAGCAGAGTCATCAGGCGCGACATTCCAGGAGTGTACCGCACCGTGCCACGCGGAGCTATGCCACGGCGACAAATTTCTCTTTGCGCGTGCCGCAGATCGGGCACTTATCCGGCGGCGTGCCGAATTCGATATTTCCGCAGACCGGACACAGGTAGAAGCCCGCTTCGGCCAGGTCTTTGCCGTGTTCCACGGCCTCTAACGCCCGCTTGTACAACTCGGCGTGCACTGCCTCGGCTTTCAACGCGTACCCGAACATGAACCTTGCCCGGTGTCCTTCGGACTCCGCTTCGGCCAGCATGGGGGGATACATGGTGGTGAACTCGTAGGTTTCGCCGGCGATCGCCGCCTTCAGGTTGTCGTTGGTGGATGCCACTCCGTCCATGGCTCTGAAGTGGCCCTGGGCATGAACCACTTCCGCCTCGGCGGCGGTGCGAAACAGGCGGGCGACATTCGGCAGACCGTCCTGCTCCGCCTTGCGGGCAAACGCCCGGTACTTCTGGCTCGCCTGGCTTTCGCCGGCGAAGGCCTCCTTCAGATTCGTGCTGGTGCTCATAGAGGATCCTCTTCCTACATCCATAATCAGTGTATCAGGCCTGTATTTCTGCAATCGAAAAACGGCCGGGATCAGTCATACCAGACTGTATCCATGAGCACGCCGCGGCCCACGGGGACGGCGGGAAGTGACTCCGCCGCTGCCGCGGCAACCGTCAGAACCTGTGAAAAAATGCGCCCGCAAGCGGGCGTTGGCAAGCTAAAGCATGCCCCCCCATTGCAGGCAAGCGAGTTGCAGTGGTGGGGCATGCTTTAGCTTGCCGTGTGGGTTGGCGCCAGGTGTCACTATGGTGTGCGAGACTCAATAGCTTGGCCTCCAGCTTCTGGACCACCATCACGCACTTCGACCGCGCGCGACTGGCGCCGGTGATGGCGTTGCGCAACGCGCTGGGCGTGGCGCTGCCGCTGGCCATCGGCGTCGCCGTGGGTAATCCGGCGGGTGGCGCGATGGCAGCTACGGGCGCGCTGGATGTGGCCTTCTCCGATGGCACTGACCCGTACCTGCACCGCGGCCGCCGCATGCTGAGCGCCGCGTTCTTTGTCGCCCTGGCGGTTTTCGCAGGGCGTCTTTGCGGGCGCAATCACGCGCTCGCCCTGCTGCTGGAAGCCGCCTGTGCGTTCGCCGCCGGCCTGCTGGTGGCCGCGGGCCCCACTCCCGGCGATATCGGCGGCATCACCCTGGTTACGCTGATCGTCTTCTCGGCCTCGCCTGCCTCTTCTTTCGGCAAAGCGCTGACTTCCGGATTGCTGGCGCTGGGGGGCGGCGTGCTGCAAACCATCTTTTCCCTGGCCCTGTGGCCGGTGCACCGCTATCAGCCGGAGAGACGCGCGCTGGCCACGCTCTACGCCGAACTGGGGCGCAGCGCCGCTGCCGGCGTGCCGGCGACCGAACCGCCCGCCGCGACCGAAGCCATTCTGGCCGCCCGCGCCGCGCTCGGCTCGCTCGATTCCGCCCGCTCCGTGGAGGCGGAGCGCTACCTGGCCCTCTTCAGCCAGGCCGAACGCATTCGCCTGGCGCTCGTGGCGCTCCGCCGCCTGCACGTCCGCCTGGCTCGCGAGCCCGGGACCGCCAGCGATACCGGCATCCTCGACCAGGCGCGCGAGCTGGCTTCCGGCGTGCTCCACTCCATCAGCGGCGCGCTCGCCGCCGGCGTAAAAGGCGATCCCCACGACGCGTGCCTGCGCGAACTCCGCGCATGCGGCGAGAGGCTGCGTGCATCGCATGGCGACGGCGCCGCCCCGCAATTGACCGCGATGCGCGCCGACGCCCGCTGGCAGCTCGACGCCCTCACCGGGCAGCTCGCCTCCGCCGTGGAACTCGCCGCCCACACCAGCCAGTCCGGCACCCGCGAGTTCGAGCGCAGGGAAGCCGCGCGGCCCTGGAGCCTCCGCCTGGCCGGCGTTTTCGCCGTGCTGCGCGCCAACCTCACGCTGGATTCCGCCGCCTTCCGTCACGCCCTCCGCCTGGCCGCCTGCGTGGTCATCGCCGAGAGCATCGCACGCAGCATCGGGTGGCACCGCGCCTATTGGGGGCCCATGACTGTCGCCATCGTGCTCAAGCCCGATTTCACCACCACCTTCAGCCGCGGCGTCCTGCGCCTGGCCGGCACCTTCACCGGACTTGCCCTGGCCACGGCGCTGTTCCACGCCATTTCGTCCACCGCCGCTACGCTGGCGCTGTTCATCGCCATCTTCGTGTTCCTGATGCGCTGGGCCGGCCCAGCCAATTACGGCGTGATGGTGACGGCGCTGACCGCGCTGGTGGTGCTGCTGTTCGCCTCTACCGGCGTGGCGCCGGCCGAGTTGATGCCTGCCCGGGCGCTGTTCACCGTAGTGGGCGGAACCATCGCCCTGGCCGCATACCGCGTCTGGCCCACCTGGGAACGCACACAAGTTCCGGAAGCGCTGGCGCGCCTGCTCGATGCCTACCGGGCCTATTTCCAGACAGTGCGCGACGCCTATCTTCATCCCGGAATAGAGCGCGATGCGGCGTTTGCGGCGCGCCTGAATCGGGCACGCCAATCCGGCCGTCTGGCGCGCACCACGCTGGAAGCCTCGGTGGCGCGCCTGCGCCTGGAACCCGGCGTGGCCGCAAGCCGGCTCACCACGCTGCAAGCCATACTGGCCAACTCGCACCGCTTCATCCACGCCGCGATGGCGTTGGAAGCCGGACTGTTCCGCAGCCAGCCTGTCCCGGCGCGCCCGCAATTCGCCACCTTCGCCAACAACGTCGATTCCACCCTGTACTTCCTGGCCGCTTACCTGCGCGGCGTCGCGGTGGAACCCGGCGACCTCCCAGACCTGCGCGAAGACCATCGAGCGCTGGTGCAATCGGGCGCCTCCCACGTGGAGCGCTATGAGCTGGTCAACGTGGAAACCGACCGCGTCACCAACAGCCTGAATACGCTATCGTTGGAGCTCATTCAGTGGGTGGGGAGCGGTTGACAGACGACCAAAGGCGATCGTCTGTCCCACGTTTGCCCTAACCTGCGATTCGTGCCGCGATGGATTCGGCGATCAGGTGCCCGTGAAAACGCCCGTTCTCGATAAAAATCTCGTTGGTGTGCATCCCCGCCACCAGCACGCCCGCCAGATACATGCCCTTGCGGTCGCTCTCGAGCGTTTCCGGATCCGTGTTCGGACGCTCGCTTTCCGCATCGAAGCGGATCCCGTGCGCTTCCAGAAACTTCGTATCCGGCCGGTAGCCGGTCATCGCGAATACAAAATCGTTCTGGATCTGCTTTTCACCGTCGGGAGTTTGGATGCGCACGAACGTTTCGCCGATCTCGAGCACAGTGGAGCGAAAATAGGCCGGGATCTCGCCGTTCTTGATGCGATT
>PLDO01000101.1 GCA_003136215.1 Bryobacterales bacterium | reverse complement strand
GCCAGGAAGAGCGATTGCAGGCAGTTCACGAGTTGGGCGATGGCGGCCATGGCGACCTTATCGGCGTGACGGTTGAAGGTATCCACGGTAAGCCCGGCGAGGACGGCATCGCGCATGGTGTTCTGCTGGCCGATTAAGGCTTCGGGGAAGGGCTCGGTGCCGGACGCGTACCAGGAGCCCCATTCGTCCACCACGAGTTTGGCGCGGTGGCGGGGATCGCTTTCCGCCATGACGGCCCATTGGGCGGTAATAAGGGACTCCATCGGGTCGGCTTCGTGGAGGATTTCGTAATACTGTTCGGTATCGAACTTGAGGGCGTCGCGCTTGCCGGCGTTCCAATCGGTGGTGCGGCCGGCGCTGGCATTCCAGGAGTAGTTGTGCATGGCCCAACCCCACAGGCGGTCCAGGGTGCCGCCCTTGGCGAGTTTGCCGAAGAAGCGACGGGTCCAATCCTGATTGCCGCCGTTAGGCCCCGAGCCGATGAGGGCGGCCGGTGCGGCGAATTTGAAGAGCAAATGCATAGAGGCGATAGGGAAAATCGGCGGTGCGGGCCGCGTAGAAACATACCATACGAAAGTTCCAGTACTGACGGGACTGCTCGATCGAGGGACAGAGAGATTCTGCTTGTCTCGACTCAAGATGTGCTGTAGCCTTGACAATCTGCCAATTTCGAGGGCATTGGTGTATTCGGGATAGAGGTACTCATGTTTGCCGCCGCTCCCCAGTTCAGTACGGATTCCTACACATGGAGCTTTCCGGGCGCACCTATTCAGATCCGCCTCAACCTTGAGGTGGTCAGCAGGCTCCGGATGCAGATCCAGGACTCAGAGAAGGGCCCGGGCGCACTTTCGGCCTGCGGGTTGCTCACGGGTGAGACACGCCAGCCGGGGGTCACCAGGATTCTGGGTTTCAAGCCGTTGCAGACACTCGATGCCGCCTCGGTAGAGGCAGCGAGAGACAGCTCGTCCGACGAAGTTGTCGGCTTCTATCGCACGACTCCGACAGACCGTGTTTCGATGCCGGATGACGACAGGGCGCTGGCCGCAAGCTTCTTCAGCGATCCCAGTTCCGTGTTTATGCTCGTCGAAACCGGGAAATCCGGCATCGGCGCCGCACGCTTTTGTTTCTGGGGCGAAGGCGAGATTTTCGATTGGCCGTTGATGGCGTTTCCCTTCGACGCGGCGGAGCTTGCAGTGGAGGAGGGGCACCGGCGATTGAGCAAGGTCCGGGCGGCATCGCAAAGCTCATCCGCTGGTCTCGAAGAGGTAGCGCTTCCGGGGGGGGAGACGCAACCGCCGTCCCGGCCACCCGTGGCGAAACGGCGGCAGACGTCCGGCAGGTGGTGGCTGGCTGCCGCGTTGGCCGCCGTAGTATCGGCTTGTGCGTTAGCCGGCGCCTTTCTTTATTTCCGGCGCGGCTCCAATCTGCCGGTGGCGCCGCAAGCATCCGCGCCTCTAACCGAAGTGCAATCGCCGCTCGGGTTGTCGGTGGAGAGGCTCGGTAATGACCTCCGGGTTTCGTGGAATGGCAACGCGGACAGGATTTTAAAGGCTGATTTCGGCATGTTGCTCATTCGGGGCAGCGCGGTGAGCCGCGATGTACCGTTGACCGCGGATGAGTTGCGCGCCGGCAGCGTGGTCTACGCATCACCGGTGGACCAAGTGCGATTCCAGTTGACTGTAGTCTCCGGCGGACAAGTGGCCCGCGAGTTTCTTACGATCGTAATGCCGCAGGCCGCGGAGCCCCCTCCGGGCCGGGCGAGCCTCCCCAGTTCGCCAAGCGGTAACTCAGGTGCGGTTGCAGTGCCTCGGCCGCCAGTTTCAAGCAGGCCGGCGATCCCAACCGAGTACCGGCAATTCCAGGAGACCCGGCAGCCCGCCACGGCTACGTCCCCGCGCATTGATGAGCCTCCACCAGTCAGCGGTGCGGCCCCGGTGAACAGCGGAACACCCTCCTTGCTGAATCAGCCGGCAGTTTCGCCAAATCCGCCACCAGTTTCAATCCATCAGGTAGCGGTTTCCTCCGCGGCGCCGGTTGATGTTCCGGCCCGCGGGACTCCGCAAGGGCAAGCGTCACTGTCAACGTCCGGGGCGCAACCTCCGGTAGCAACGCATCAGGTGATCCCGACTGTTCCCACCCTGCTCAGAGCAGTGACTTGGAAGCTCACGGCGGTGGACGTCAATGTTTTCGTGGATGCATCGGGCCGGGTGGTTAAGGCTGAAGCGGCGGCGAAGCCGGGCCTGCACCCGCTGTTGATCGACGCGGCCGTTCAGGCAGCGCTGCAATGGAAATTCCAGCCGGCGCAGTTTAACGGCCATCCGGTGCCCGCCAACATCGTCCTGCAATTCAACTTTGCCAGAAGCCGGTGAGTGCGGGGCATGCCGGCGGTGCGCGCTCGCCGTTGCCGCGCAGGCGAAGAAATAGAGAACACAGCTACGGCGGCAGGCGGGGGCTGGCACCGAAAAAAAAAGATCTGCGCGGAGCGTTCTTTCATCAAGCGACCCTGACTTAGTTTCAATTTCAGTCAGGAGCTTTCCACCGATGAACACGCGAGTTTTGTTTCTTGTTGCCGCCGCCACCTGCGCGTTTGCGCAGAGCCAAACGGCTACATTCAGCTACTCCGGCGAGCCGCTGCCGATTGTGTACAGCACCACGGGTTTTACGGTAGTTGAGATTGCGGTTTCCCAGGCGTTGAACATCAGCAAGGTTACGGCGCAGCTGCAGGTTGAATACCCACAGGATGGCGACTTGAACGTGTTCCTCTACTCCAGTTATGGGACGAGGACGAAGCTGCTGGAGAGGAACTGCGGCAGCCTGCAAAACATCAACACGACCTTTGACGATAGCGCCTCCACGAAGTTCTCCTCGTTCTGCCCGGCCGAGGCGGGGCGCGGGCCCTTCCAGGGTAACGAGCCGCTGGCCAATTCCAACGGTCAGTCTTCGTTCGGCGTGTGGCGACTGGCGATTCAGAACAACGGTACGCCGCGTAATTTCGGGACCATACAGGCGGTAAGCGTCACCATTACCGGGACCCCGATTTCGCGGCCCACCATCAGCCCGGACGCGGTGGTCAGCGAGGCGAGCCTGCTACCCGGAATGATCGCTCCGGGTCAGAGGATCATCGTGTTCGGTTCCGGGCTGGGACCCGACCCCGGAGTGAGCGCGCCGGACGGCAATCTGCCCTCGACCCTGGGCGGTACGACGGTGTTGATCGA
>PLDO01000642.1 GCA_003136215.1 Bryobacterales bacterium | reverse complement strand
ACGACAGCGACATCGTGGTGGAGCCGGGGTATCTGCGCGCGGTAGTGGCGCCGCTGGAAGACCCGGGCGTCGGCGTGGTGACGTGCCTGTACCGGGCGGGGGCCGAATCGTGGGCGTCGCGCTTTGAGGCCCTGGGCATCGCCACCGAGTTTGCGCCCAGCGTGCTGGTGGCGCGCCTCCTAGGTGTGGCGGAGTTTGCCCTCGGATCCACCATGGTGTTCCGTGCCGAAGCCCTGCGGCGCATCGGCGGCTTCGCGGCGATTGCCAACTACCTTGCCGACGATTACCAGTTGGGGCGCCACATCGCACAACTCGGATATCGCATCGAGTTCGCGCCCGTGGTAGTGGAGACGGACCTCGGCGGCGGAACGTGGGCGCAGACCTGGCGGCACCAGTTGCGCTGGTCGCGCACCATCCGCGTGTCGCGCTCCTCGGGCTATTACGGCTACGTGGTGACGCATGCCACGCTGTGGGGCCTGGTGGCGCTGGTCGCGCACCAATGGCCGGCCGGCGTGGCGGCGCTGGGGGTGCGCATCGTGGCGGGCGTGTGGGTGGGCGCGGGGATTCTCGGCGACCGCAAGGTGCGGCGCGATTTCTGGCTGATTCCGCTGCGCGACCTGTTCGGGTTTGCGGTGTGGGCCGCGGGCCTTTTCGGCGACACCGTGCAGTGGCGCGACCGACAGCTCAAGCTGCGGTCCGACGGCCGCATCTTTAACGAGGCAAAACCAGATGCACCCCCCATTGACGACGGCGGCGCTACTCGCTAGTCTTAAATCAGACTCGCGGGTCTGTTTACCTTAAACGCTTTAATTCTTATTTTGCAGGCCGGCGCGGGTCACTTGGAGGTTTTTGTGATCTTATTGCTGTTTGGACCCCCGGGTTGCGGTAAGGGTACGCAGGCTGCCTATCTGGCGGAGCGTTTCAATATTCCCGCAATCTCCACCGGAGAAATGTTTCGTGCCGAGTGCAAAGCCGGCACGGAACTGGGCAAGGCCGCTTGTTCCATCTTGTCCAGTGGCGGGCTGGTGAGCGATGAACTGGTCAACGGAATCGTCGCCAGCCGGATTGCGCGCCCGGATTGTAAAGACGGGTTTCTGCTGGATGGCTACCCGCGCACGGTGCCCCAGGCGATCCAGTTTTCCGCCCTGGTGCGCGAGCGTGCGTTGCCGCTGCCGGTGGTGATTCACCTGGATGTCCCGGATGAGGCGCTGGTGACGCGGCTTACCGCGCGGCGCCAGTGTCCCCAATGCAACCATATTTACAACGCTATCCTGCAACCGCCGCGGGTTGCCGGTGTATGCGACAAGGATGGCGCCGCCCTGATCACCCGCGACGATGACCGCGAAGAGGTGGTCCGCCGGCGGCTGCGCGCCTACGACGAGCTTACCGGACCGATTCTGAAGTGGTTCGGCCCCTCGGTAGTGCGCAGCGTGGATGGCACGCGAACGGCGGACGAAGTGGCCCGCGCGGTGGAGCGCGTCGTTTTGGACGCCTACTGCACGGTCGGCGTGGGGTAGGTATTCCGCGGAAAATGGCGGACGAGCCGTTCCCGCCCGTCCGTCGTTTTTCGCACGCCGTCGCCGGTCCGGGACGGTGCGGTCCGTTCCAGCGGTCTCCGCTTTTCGTTAGCGCCGTTTTGCGACCACAATGCCCGCTTATTGCAGGAGCGCATCAGGGATCAAATCGGTACACCTCGAACACCGGTCGGCCCTTGGTGTCGGAAACCGTGGCCAGGACCTGCCTCTCGTAACCCCGAATTGCTGCCGCACTCGCCATGTGTTCGTCGGCCTTTGGGAAGAAGCGCTTGTCGCGCACGTGCGTTACGAACACTGCGCGCCGGTCCGCCAGCATGGTGTCGACCTGTCCGTCTTCAAATCCCCCGTCAGCACGGGCTACCATGTGTACGGCCAGCCTCCCCTTGTGCAACATGATGAGCTGATCAAACATGCCCCAATCCGTGACATAGATGTCGCTATCATATGCCCGGAGCGAGTCCGATAGACCATAGATAGCGTCGGTCCACGTGACAGACTGCCCGTAGCGGATGAGTTGGGACAAATACTGGTTCGTTACCAGCAAATTAGTCGCGCATAAGAACGTAACAACCGCGATCAGAGCGGGCCGTCCGATTCGACGATAGCGCTGGGATGCCTCGGAGAGCGCGATCGCTAGGACGAAGTGTGGAAATGGCCATAGCAAAACCGTATGGTGGACACCGCCGCCCCCATTTCGCGTCACGGCCATTTGGACCCATGCCACGGCCATAAACACCAGCCCAAACAGGATCTCTCGCCACCGGCGGCGCCAGAGGGGCAAGATCGCAAGTGTCAGGCAAGCCGCACTGAGCAGATAGTTCTCCGTGGGTTCTCTGAATAGTTTGGCTATGGCGACGGAGGCTCGCTCCAAAGGTTTTTCAGGAGGGTCTCGCATGCCCGCGTCGGCATCGTTAACCATATATCCGAACAAGCCGGACCCATTGATGGTGTCTTTCAACATCATCAACTTTCCGGCCGTTTCGCCGGTGGAGATTGCGGCGTTGTTGCGGAACGTCGTCCAGTGGTGCCTCGCGTTGTACACCAGCAATGGCCATGCGCCCAGGAGAAATGCAATCGAAGCGCAAGCCACATTCCGCACGCACAGTCTCTTTACGATCGATCCCGGAAAGACCGCCAGTCCCGCGACCACCAAACCGGCTAGAAGCCACACAAATATGGCTTTGTCCCACAATCCCAGCCCCAGCGCTAAGAAGCCGCACGCTAACGACCATTGGGATCCGGTCCGATGAAACGCCACTAGCTGGACGCATCCCACCACCAAAGCCAGATGCTGAATTGCAACTGGTCCCCAGTCGAACAAGGTTGTCATCAGAAAGATTGTGTCGGTGGCCAAGAGAAAGCAGCCAACTACTGCAGCTCGCTTGCCCACGACCTGTTGAAGGAGTCTATAAAACACGGCGATCGTGATGGCCCCAATCAGCAGAACAGGCAGTCTGAGACTCACTTTCGAGGGTTCAAGAATCGTGAAGATGAAGGAGTAGACCCAGGACTTAAGGGCCCCCACGTAATCCATGACCATCAGAGGAATGTTTCGATGAAAAACCCGAATCCGGCATTCGCGTGATACCATGCGATAGATCGGATTCGCGAACAGTGACTCGTCGTCCTCGATTCCGTTGTACGGGAGTAAGGCGTATCCAGCCAAAAGGTAAATCATGCAGGCAGCCAGCAACGGGCTTGCCTTCGAGATCCGTGCCAGAATATCGGTCACGCTTGATGCCCGGACAACATCGGCCATTCCTAAGCACCTGCTCCCGGAACCGTTCTGGCTCGCATGGTAGATTCAAAGGGCGCAGCTCGACTGAAGAGGTTCGTCGCGCCACAACCCGGGCAGCGATAGACTCTGAAGAAAATCCAGCGTTTCCGGACTACGCCAAGATGGGTCAACCACTCTGCAGGATGGCCCATGCCGCAGCGGACGCAAACATTTAGACGGACTGTTGGGTCCACGGGTTCCTCCAACGAGGCCAAAATAGAGAGCCCAGCCATATACGCTCAGCCGGGTTTGAAGATGCCCATCAACCAGCCGGAAGACCCCTGAGATGAGCACCAGCAAGGGTTCCCAAACTCCGCGAAAGGTAATGCGCCTGGACACGGAAATCTTAGGATTGGTCCTGCGGTTGAGAAAGAGGAGCGAGCTGCACAGCACTCTGGTCCCGACGTGCGGCAGGGCGAAGTACCAGGAGAGCATCTTCGAAAGGTCGTCGTCCGAACCAAAAAGGTTGACGTGCCCCCCGGAGTTGCAGTACAGCCTGCGGTAGAAGCGGTCGGTCACCGTTTTGGCATCCGGCACGGCTACAAAAATGGCTCCACGCCGATTGATGCACCGGCCAATTTCCTGAAGCGCAGGCTTAAGACGGCCGAAGTGCTCGAGACAATGGTTCAGAATAATGGCGTCGAAGGATCCCGATGGAAAGGGCAGGGCTGCCGCATCTGCTTGTACAAATCGGCCAATCTGGCCAGAGCCCGGCTTCTCAAGGTCCGCACAGATCACCACGAGACGGGGGTAGTCGGATGGCGCAAAGCTCCCACCTTTGCACCCGAGATCAAGTACCCTGGCGCCATCTGGCAGATGATCTAGGATTTCCTGCATAAGAACACGGCGCGAGATTCCGTCAGGGTCTGGCTCAAATCAGTTTGGCACAGGTGGCCGCGCCCTTGCTACCGCCTGCGATCACAAAGGTGATAGCGACGGCATTCTCGATAAGCAACAGCCGGATCGACGTACGAGTCTAACGCCGTGCAAGGCGCGTCGTGGTCGTGAAGTGGCGCTAGTGGACGAAGAGTGGCGATATCGGAAACTGATGGCGTTTGCAGAGCCTTGTCGCTAAGCTGCATCGTCGAAGCTGACTACAATTCTCTTGCCGAGGACCGCTAGCGCCGCCTGAATCCTCTCCGGCTTCGTATTGTGCTTCGGATCCAGCATTCGTCGCACGACCGTCTCGCTAACGCTGAGGCGCTTGGCCAAGTCCGTGTTGCGAAGGCCGCTGTCCCGCATTGCCAGGTAAAGTGCCAGCTTGGGCGCCAGATAGAGCGGAACGCTGACCGAGTACTGACCCCTCTTGAGCTTGGAAGGATCGGGAATCGCGTCTCCGCGTACAATGCGGCCAGCAAGTGCTTCCGCGAGGCAGTCCGCAGCCTGATCCTGCGTGTCGGTCAGATCCGTTCCCCCCGTGAGTGCTTCCGGCAGATCCGGAAATCGCACATGAAAACCATTGCCGTTTTTTTCGGGCAGAAAACTGGCGGGATACGTCGCCGTGAACATTAGAGGTCCTCCTTGCGGATGCCAAGTTGCTTTAACATGTCGGACAGCAGTCCAGGGCCGAGTTCCTTCTTCAGATCTTTCACCACCGTGAACCGCGTGCCAACGTACAGCGTGCCGTGACTGCCGGAGCCGCGTTCCGCCACCCAGCGGTACGTTCGTTTGTTCCGTCGGGCGACGGCTTTCATCTTCCGAAGAAACTCGCTGCCCTTCACACTCGCATTGTCGAACACTTCTGTTCGACAATGCAATCTCTGAGACGCGGATTTCGATGTCCGTGGCCGAAAGGTGGATTTTGTGGAAACTTGGCGTCGCACCGGTGTTACTGAGGCGAGGCGATGATAGATCAAATCGACGAGCCTTTGGCTGCTTGTCCGCGAAGCAAGAACGTCTTAGGATACGGCCCCTGGCCACAGATCTTGAACGAGCCGAAGCCCTTGTACCAATCACCATCCGGCACGTCCGGTCGCGACTCGATCCAAAGGCGAAACTGGTTGAGGTCCGTGATGCTGATCGACCGATCGCGCATCCGTTCGATCAGATGGTGGCGGACCGCGACGGGTAGATTGTCCCACGTCTCGATCTTGGGCATCAGCCGCCGAATACCATGCGCCCGAGTTCATCGCCCAGCCGTTTCGCTTCTTCCGGATCGGTAGCGCCGCGAAAACGTTCGGCCAAATCGAAAAACTGCTGCTGTTTTCGTTTCTGCGCCTCGATTCCGTCCTCAATGAGTTCTACCAGCATCCGGTTTGCGCTGAGCCGGCGAGTCTTCGCCAGGGAGCGAACCTGGGCGGCAACTCCAGCAGGAAGGCTGATGCTCTGGCGGATTGTCTTGTTAGCCGTCCTCATGGCACCATTATGCACCATAATGGTGCTGCATGCACCTGGCGCCGGGGCTGCGATTCCTGGCCGAGGAAACCTAACCTTAGCCGTGGATCAGGTACATGCCCCAACTGCCGGCCACCGTGGCGGCTGCACAGCAAAGGAACAGGTAGACCGCGGCGTACAGGCGTTCTCGCGGCGATCGCTTCCCCAGCAAAGCCATGACCACGGAGACCAGCAGGGCCACCAGCAAGGTGAACGTCAGGTGCGGCACTACTGTTCCGCCTTTCGCAAGTCGAGAGCATTGGAGATCGCCAGCAGGTTAAAAAGGCCCGCCAGGATCAGCAGCGTGGTGCCATACTCGTGCAGGCGCCCATCGAGGAACCCGTGCCCGCCGTCGAAGAATTGAGCCAGTAGAGATGGGCCGCCGGCGAAGAGTTTGGTCAAGGCGCCGGCCTGGAAAACCAAAGCCGTGAACAGGTCCAGCCCTTGCAGTTCGGCAGGCTGCGGCCATTGTAGTCCGCCGCGGAGCGCGAGGCCGGCGGCAAAAGTAGTCGAGACCAGCACCGCGAAGGCCGCAAACGGCAGGTAGCGGCGCATCAGCAGATACGCCCCGCCCGGGACGAGCCATCCGAATGCCGCAAGCCCGAGGGATTTCATTGCGCGCCTCCGGCCTCCTGCGCCGCCTGCGATCGAGGGACCAGCAGAGTCCGTTCCCAGCGCGTCTTGGTGAAGAAATGC
>PLDO01000721.1 GCA_003136215.1 Bryobacterales bacterium | reverse complement strand
TTCCCCGGGTTCGCCGGGTTCGCCCGCCGCCGCACTCAATTCGGAATCTTGCGTTGCGGACTCCGCGGACCCGCCTTCGGCGGGATCTTCAAACTGGCTGTAATAGGCCACGACCGAGGCCTGAATGAACTCGATCGAGGCCGGATCGATGCCTGGGATTGCCTCGAGCTGCTCGGGTGTCATGGTGCCCAGGCGCTCGATGGTCCCGACTCCGGCTTCGATCAGCTTCTCCGACAAGGCATCGCTCATTCCATAGTCGAGCAGAACGGAGACCGGCGCACCGGGGGCCACCAGGGCGGCCATCTGCGACTCCACTTCCTGGCGCTTCTCTTCCTCGCTCTTGATGTCGATCTTCCAGCCCAGCAACTTGGCGGCAAGGCGCACGTTCTGGCCCTTCTTGCCGATGGCAAGGGAGAGTTGCGAATCGTCCACGATGACTTCCATGTGCTTCTCGAGCGCATCGACAACCACAATGCGGCTGACCTTGGCGGGACTGAGCGCATGGGTGGCGAAGACCACGGGATCGTCGGAGTATTCAATGATGTCGATCTTCTCGCCACGCAGCTCACGGATGATGGATTGCACGCGCATGCCCTTCATGCCCACGCAAGCGCCTACGCTGTCGACATCGCGGTCGCGGCTTTGGACGGCGATCTTGGTGCGTTCGCCGGCTTCGCGGGCGCAACCCTTAATGGCGACCGTGCCGTCGTAAATCTCCGGCACTTCCTGTTCGAAGAGGCGCATGACCAGCTCGGGAGCGGCCCGCGACACCAGGACTCCGGGTCCCTTGCTGGACTTGTCGACCAGTTTGATGACGCAGCGGACGCGATCTCCCACGCTGTAGCCTTCCAGGCGGGACTGTTCCTTCTTGGGAAGCTTGGCCTCGGTTTTGCCGAGATCCAGCATGTAGTCCGGACCTTCCACGCGCTTAATGGTGCAGTTGACGAGTTCGCCGGTGCGGCCGGAGTACTCCTGGAAGACGGTGTCGCGTTCGGCCTCACGGACCTTCTGGAAGATGACCTGCTTGGCGGTCTGAGCGGAGATGCGCCCCAGGGCGTCGGTGTTCTTGGGGATGCGCACTTCGCCGCCGATTTCCATTTTGGAATCGATGCGGCGGGCCTCTCCCAACGTCATCTCATGCACGGGATCTTCGACGGTTTCGACAGCTTTCTTGACCGCATAGAGCTTGATCGCGCCGGTCTTGGGATCCATGTCCGCGATGTAATCCTCGTTGGTGCGATAGTGCTTCCGAGCGGCAATCAGCATGGCGTCCTTGACCGCGTCGAGCACGATCTGGGGGTCAATACCTTTTTCCTTGCTCAGGATTTCGATGGATTGAAATATCGTTTCCAAANNCCTTCCCAAGTGCGGCGGCCTTCCACGGGGTCGCGCAGGGTAAGCTTTGCCTTCTGCCCCTGAAATCGCCGATAGTCTTCCGGCTTGTACAGCTTACGTTCCACTCCGGGAGAGCTGACCTCAAGGGTGTAGTGTCCCGGCACCATGTCCTCCGCATCCAGAATCGCGCCCACTTTTTCCGATACGAGTCCGCAATCGGCGTGGGTCACGCCCTCCGGCTTATCGATGGCGATGCGCACAAATCGGGCGTTGCCGCCGCCTTTGACCTCGACCTCGACGAGCTCCAGGCCCTCGGACCGGGTGACTTGCTGCGCGATTTCCTCGATCTTCGCCGCTGCCACTTCCCGCATCGTTACCGGAATTGCCGCCCCCAAAAAAAAGGTGGGCTTTCGCCCACTCAGCTGGCTCGACAACTCAAACCATAGTGTACCGTGTTTATTTGGATTACGGAAGGGGGGCGTAATGTGGGGTAAGGCACGAACGGGGTTGGGAGACACACATCGGACGAATTTTGGGGGTGGTTTCATGCGGCGGGGCAGCCCGAGCTGGGCTGGGATGGACAGAGACACTGGCACCCCCCCGGACAGCTGCCCGGGGTTGGCAGGCGAGAGCGGAGGAGCCTTTCTAGCGTACGGTTGAAGCGGGGCCTAAGAAGACTGCCTCCATCGACCTGTCACGCTGCGTCGGAGGCCACATCGGCCGGCGGCAAGCCACCCCAGATCAGAACATCGGGGCACAAGTCGGCGCCGGTAGGCCAAACCAGGGTACCGCCATCCACACACATCTCCCTAAAGCGTGCCTCGTCGTTCCGGATCCCGGCAAAAACAGGACCGACCAACATTGGCCCGAGATCTCTCTCGACTACGCGACCGTCGGTCAGTGTGAGTTGTACGCGATAGTTATCCAGCGGCTTCGCTTCCCGGATGCGAACCAATCTCATGTCTCCTCCTCAGTCTAGTGGGGCGATGGATTCTAAAGGCGTTCCACCACGAGCCCGTTCCCAGTCCGCTCTCAGTTCCTGGCGATGAAGGGCTGCCCATTCGAGTACCAATGCCATGGCTCTCCTGGGGAGGTCACCCCTGAGAATGGAGAGCGTCTCGATCTCAACGAGGGCCTCGCATTCGCCATATTCGGCATGGAAGTGTGCCGGGCTATGATTTCTGAAGTACATTCGAATCACAATCCCAAAAAATCGAGGTACCTGGGGCATTTCTTCTTTCGATTCTACCGCCTCCGCAGCCGCTGCATCAAAAAGCCGCCCTCGGACCCACTTGCTTGCCGGCCAAAGTGCCGTGAGCGGCGTGTCACGGGAGGAATCCGTGGTCGCAAGGCCGCCACTTCAGCGGAATGGACGTTACACGGCCGGTGCACTGTGCCAGGCTCCCGNNGTAGGCGGTTATCGACTTCGCGTGGAGGAACAGGTCGCATCCGTGGTGGCACTATTACGGGGGCGAAGGGACACCATGGCCCGGAAAACCCGATTCGGCGTTAATGTAATCGGCACGGAGTGGCCGAAGGAACCGTCCCCGCCATACCACGCGGCCTGAAAGCCTTCTGCTTCCACGCAGAGGAGGATCGGTGCCGTAGGTACCAACCACCAATTGCCGAGTTTGGAGCTTGTCATCCAACGAATGGGCGCGCCGTCTCGTTCAAGCCTGACGCCAATTTGACCAATGACAGCTTGATCAGTTGCATTCTTCGCCGCTACATGCAGGCGGCCCGCCGGGGTCAGCTTCAACACAATGCCCGATACTT
>PLDO01000666.1 GCA_003136215.1 Bryobacterales bacterium | reverse complement strand
GTACGGAAGCGCGCCGGTCACCGCCGCCGGAGCCACCGGCCCGAGACCGGTGACATATACGCGTACCACGTCACCGGGGCGCGCCGGATTCTGCAAGCTGACGAAGCTGCCATCCGGCCGGATAGCCACCGCGCGGCGAGAGTTGTCGCTCATGACGGTCTCGAAGATGCCGGGCGTGGCGGCCTGTACGGGCATATTGGCCGTGCCCGTTCCGCCGCCGACATTGATGGTGATGGGGACGCTGGCGGCGGGAGCCACTTCACAGGGAACCTGGAAGGTGAGCTGCTGCACGCCATTCAGGTTGGCCACGCTGGAAATGGGCGCGGCAACGTTATTCACCGCTACGGTGTCGGTAGCCAGGGTGGTGGCCCATGGACCGAAGGCATTGCTATTGAGCACCGTTCCAAGGATATTGGGGGCCAATCCGGAAGCGGTCACGGTGACCAGGCTACAGGGCGATAGAGCGGCTAACCGGGCGCCCCCGCCGGCATTGAAGAAGCTGTTGCCGCTCAGGGCCGGACCCGGGGGAATCACGGTGAGATTGAAAACCTGGGAGATGTTGGCGACGTATGCCGTAACCGTCACGGCGCCGGGTGTGGCGCCCGCCGTCACGGTGACCTGCGCCTGGCCGGCGCTATTGGTCGGCGCGGAGCTCGCCGAAAGGGTGGCGCCGCCGGTCGGCACGAAACTTACTACTTGGTTGGACAGGGGCTGGCCATTGGTGCCGTTGACCTGCACCACCAGCGGAGCGGCGAATGCCTGCCCCGATTGGGTCGTCTGCAGATCGCCGGACACCTTGGTAATGTCGTGGATCTGGACATTGGTGTTGAGGGTGAAAGTGGCGGAGATGCCAGTGTAGGCGGTGAGGGTAGCCGTGACGGTGACCTGTCCCGACGCTCTGGCAGAGAAAGTAGCGATAGTTTGCGTCTGGCCCGTGGCATCGGTAGTGGAGGCCGCCGGGCTGACACTCGCCGCGACCGCCGGAGAGACCGTCCAGACAACGCTCAAATTGCCGACCGGCACCTTGGGTGTGCTGTTGTCGGTGAATTGGACGACCAGGGGAGAAGAGGTCTTGCCGGGATCGATGAACTGATTGTTGCCGCCGACGATGGAGGCCACCGCGGGAGTGACAGGGGTCACGGCAAGCTGGAACTTGTCGGTGTATATGTTGAACCCGACGGGATCGTTCAGGGGCCGCTCCGGAGTAACGGTGTAAGGGAAATAGGCGGGATCCAGGCCACCCACAAGCACGCCGAGCTGCACGCTGCTACCGGCGACAGAACCGAAAACGGGGTAGCAGGTGGCGGTGCCATTGGCGTCCGTGAGGACGCTGCCGGGGTCGGCGCCGGGACTGGTGCTGCAATTGGCGGAGGGCAGAGTCGCTGCATCCGGACTCAAGAGGCGCACGGAAACGTTCTGCACTCCCGCGCCGCTCGCGGTGATGACGTAAACGTGGATGGGAGTGCCGGTGCTGCCGGCGGGCCCGCTCAGCGTCGTTCCAACCTCGGCCGGATCGAGCTTGGTTTTGACCAGCGGAATGCCGGAGACGTCAAGCAACGCTTGGGTTTCCGTAAAACTCACAGAAAGGTTATCCGCCGTGGCGCTGATCACGCTCTGCGTGTACGAATAATTGCCCTGCGTCGGAGTCTGCTGAAGCCTCGAGACGGCGAGTCCATTGCTGTCCGTCTTCGTATTGGTTTCGAACGTGGGGGCATAGCCGTTGCCGGCCACCGTCAGTTGCCAGACGACAGCCTTACCCGCGATGGGATTACCGCTGGAGTCGCTCACCCTGACGACCATGGGATAGTACGTGCTGCATGTATTGCTGGCGACGTTGGGGCAGGTCATCTGGCCGTTACCGGAGACGATCTCCAGTTTTGCCGCCTGCTGGGCGGACGCGATAGGCGTAAAGAGTATCGCAATTACAAGTGCCGTAAGTAACGTAGTTTTGAGTCTGTCCAAGACTACCTCCTCGTTCCCGTAGGAACATGGTTGGATTCGGATGGACGCGGGAAACTTCAGTCTAGCACTTTCCGCGATCCCTTGTTCAAGAGTTCAAAAAAAAGGGGGGAGCCGAAGCTCCCCCCTTGAGTAGAATCAACTTCTTGTTTTCTTAGTGTGCGCCGTTTTCGACGAACTGAGTATTATGCTGGTAGCGCACGCCGCTGTTGTTGGCCGGATCGTCGAGGACAACCGCCAGGTAACCCATCGCTATGTGCTGCACCTGCAGATCGCTGATGAAGGCAAAGCCGTGAGCCAACTGGAAGTTGCAGATCGCGAACATATATCCCTGGAAGCCAGGTACGCGCTGGGATACGGTGTCCGTATATGTCCCGCCACCCTTAATGGTCGCCGTCGTGTACGGAGCCGGAATAGCCAGAGTCGTGTCCGACGGGTAGAAGTTAAACGTGCACGTGCCGGCCTGCGCCAGCGTGCCGAACGGATCCTGCGTCGTATTCGCAATCGCGATACCGGTATCGAGACCGATCTCGTTCACGAGGTACGGATAGAGCAGGATGGTGCGGCAGACGTTGATTGTCAGGAACTTCGAAGCCGTGCTGGTATCAGCGAAGCGGGGAATTCCCAACGTGTTGGAAGCCGCGCCGGACGTTGTGGTCGGGGCGTAGCTGAGGTTGATGTTGTAGCTGCCCGGAAGCGGGGTGTTCGTAGAGGTGTTGGACGCTACACCAACGTAGTACCCGAACGTGAAGGTTTCATTGCTGTTCGGATTGGTGTTCATCACTTCCCATACGGCGGTGCCTGCTCCGCCACTGAGTACGACTTCAACCAGCGGTACGCCACCTGAGCCGAGGGCGACGCCATTAAAAGTGTCGGTGTTGGTCAACAGCGGAGGAGAGCTGCCGACGCCGCCATTTCCATCGGTGGTGGTTTCACCATTGATGAGCTGGGCGTAACTGATCGCGCCCGCGCCGCCATTGGCCTGGCTGCCGCCAATCGGGTTCGGAGCCGTAATAGGGATGGCGCCGTTGGTAATGTTCACGGTCGATACGAAGATCCTGACGCCGGACGGAACGCCGCTGAAGGTCGCCTTCAGACGCGTGCCGAAATCCGCCAGCCCAGCCCATGTGTTGGCCGCGAGCGGGAACACAAAATTGGACTCGGAGTTGTACGGGAAGCCCGGAATGTTCTGCCCTGTGGGGGTACTAACTCCAGGGACGCCCTGGCCGGCATAAAGAGCGGCCTGCTGAGCCTGAATCCTGGTCTTGAACGCCGTGCCGAATTTCTCGGTGAACGAAAGGCTACCACCGTAGCTCTTCGTTGCCGTCTGGCTGGCGCACTGCGCCAAGCTAGTAGCGCCGTTGCTGGTGCTGAGACTCGTGCTGACGTAGCCGACCGCCAACTGCGAGTTGATGATACCCAGCGAACTGGCCGGGCTGGCCGAAATCTGCGCATAAACCTGCGTCTGGTTGGCCAGAGGTACTGCGTTTACGCGAACGTTGGTGATGCGGTAAACGCGCGAACCGGTCGTGGTCGGGGGCAGCACGGGAACGCCGAAGAACGTCACGGCGTTATTGCCGATGGACGCGGAAGCGATGCCCTGATACACGTTCGGCGACTGGGTTCCGTCGGCTGGGTTAAGCGCGGTGAGATTGCCACCAGTGTAACCCGTCACCGCCTGGCAACCCGTAAACGGGGTGGTGCACAGCTTCTGTGCCTGGGAGGGGCCGAAGCCCGGGAGACCCGATCCCGGTTCATCGATCAGCAACAGTGCTTCGTTCGGGTTGGCCGTGCCGGAGGTGCCGTACAGGCGGCTCGTCACCGAGGTGCTGTAAAAGATGGTGATGTTGACCTGCGGAATCACGGTACCTGCAGTCGCTAGGTTGCCGAGGGAACCGCCAGTGCAAGTAATGGTGATATCACCAGTCTGTTCAGTGAAGCCTTCATTACGAAGGTTTGGAGTCACGGTGACGCCGGTGCTGCAGGTCAATTGGACTTGACCGGTACCACCAACCTGCGCGGCCGCCAACCCTGCGAACAGGACAAGCAAAGCTAACGCAGTAATACCTTTGCGAAAATCTACCATTTCCTTCTCCTTGTGAATTTCGAATTGAATCGGTCGAAGTTCTCTTTCAACCTGAGCCTCAAAACTTAAAGTCTCAAAATCTGTTCAGCCAACCTGGGAACTTCTCCGTGTCGGGCGGAGAGTCATTTTCCGAAAGCCGTTACGGCCATCGGGCCTAACTGAAAACTTGACCTGCGGCACATGATCGTTAGTTCTTCTGTCTTCTGTGCTCGACAGGTACAAATACAAAATTGCCATTGAAACCGGACGCGGTAAAGATATTGATAGCCGATTGCCCGCATCATGTCAAGAGAAATCCTTCTCTTTCAACGCGCTGATGCGTGGCAACCCACAAAATGTCGATGCAAAACGATGCTCGTCCGATTTAATCACGTTGCGTGCCTCGGAGTCAACAGTTTCACACCGGATCATCTCATTTTTCCCCATTACTGTAATGCTACCAACACAGAATTGCTCTGTTGCCCCCTAACGTTTAGACTCAGGGGGATCCCCAGCCCCGGAGGCGTCCCGGCTGGGATGGTTACGTTCACCTGGTAGAGCCCGATGAACCCGGGTGCCAGCCCGGCAAAAGAAGTCGTCAGTGCGCTCCCATTCAATAGCACGGTCACAGGGGCGCTCGTCGTCGAGTATTGCCCGCTCTGTGTCACCGCGCCCAGCCCTGTGGCAAAAATAACCAGCGACTGTCCCCTTGGTAGAGGGTTGGTGGCTTCCACGATATTGAAATTCTGGTCCGTAATCGCTCCTGACGGCGGGTTTCCTATCAAGAAGATCCCAGGAGCCACCGCCGCTACCGTCACAGCCTGTTGTAATGATCCGTACACCGACTGCACCCGTAAGATATGCACGCCTGGTGCCATTGTCTGCGGCACCTCTGCATTGATCTGAAACGGCGAGGCAAACAACAGTCGCATGGCAGTGCCATCCATGTCCACCGTAGTGGCCTTGCCCGAGCCGGAAAGGCCGGTGCCAAAAATGGCAGCCACCCCTCCCGGTGCGATTCCGGACGTGAAGGTGGCCCCGTTGACAACCGAGGCCGCCGTAAAACTGACCGTCTCGGGCGCCAGCGTGAGATAGAACTCCGGGCGGGTGGCGCGCCAGGTGGCGGCGGCGCTACCCGAGAGGTCGCTCAGCGAACCGCCCGCCGCCAGGTCGGTGAGTTGGGCGCGGAACGGCTGTCCGCCTCCGATCTGGATCTGGTAGGCCGGCTGCGCGCCATCGCAGGCGGTGAGACGGGAGAGCAGCGGGCCGGCCGCGGGATTGCCTGCCGAATCCACCGAGTCGAAGAGTTCCAGTGGCGGTCCGCAGGTTCCGGCGGCGGAAACGATGTCCTCCGCCAGGGATTGCAGCAGCGCGCCGGGCTGCGAGAGTACCGCCACGAGGAAACCGGTAGAAAGCGGGCTGCGCAGGGCAAAGCGCGCGACGCCGCGCACCTCTGCCTTCCAGGCCCCTCCGCCGGCGCTGAAGCCGTTCAGATAATCGCTTAGGCTGCTGCGGGCGAACAGCGGGCTGGGATCTTGAATCCCAATGGAGCCATCGGCCGCGATACCGCTGGCCACCACGAAGTGGCCGCCCGCGGGAGCGCCGTTCAGCGAAAGGGCGAGCGACAGCAGCACCGGAGAGCCTTGCGCCAAAAAATCGGCGATGGCCGCCGGACTCGCCGCCACCACCTCCACATCGGCGCCGCCGGTGAATTCGGCGGCTCGCCAGAGATTGACCACCTGCTCCCCGCTTGGGGACACGGCAAGGAAGCCGTCACAAAGCATATTTCCCTTGGCGTCGATCGGGCAATAGGCGGTCAGAAACTGATTGAGCGCCGCCGGGTCGGCGGGACCGTTGGGCGCACCCAGCTCGCCGCGATTCTGGTGGTAACGCAGAATTCCGGCCACGGCTGTCAATAGGGCGCCTTTTTGGGCAATCGTGGCCGGTCCGCCGCCGAGCTTGATGTCGCCGGTCTGCTGCAGTTTCGGGAAGTTGGCGAGCGACGCGGCGGCCGAGCGGAGGTTGAACGTCACCGGAATGGCGGCCACGCCGGGCGCACGCGCGACCACGCCGGTTACGCCTTCGGTGCCTGGCAGCCGCACCCAGGTTTCGGCCTCGCCATTGGCATCGGTGACCGCGGAGGCGGCAGAGAGTTGCGCCCCGCTGGAAGCCTCGAAGGTCACCGCGGCGCCTGCCACGGGGCCGCCGGCGGCATCGAGCAGCGCCACTCGCACCGCCAGGGGCAGAAGGGCGCCGGGAGGGCCGGTCTGATTGTCGCCCTGCACCTTGACTAAAGGCACGTGGTTGTCGTTGAAGCCGCGAACCGTCAGCGTGCCGTCCGCCACGCTGCTTCCCTTGGTATCGGCAGCGTGCACCGCCATGGCGCCGCTCTTGGCGGAGATCGCGATAAACATATCCCACATGTAGGCGCCGTTGGCGGTGGTCACCGTGAAATCGGGCTGTCCGGTGATCGAGACGCGTATCGTGCTGTTGTTCGGAAAACCAACGATGGCGAAGCGCGCTGTGCTGCCGGCGGATACCGTGGCCGGCGAAACGATCAGCCCGGGAGTCTTGGCCGCCGCATGTTCCTTGGCCGCGCTGTCGCCCGCGGCCCAGGTCATGTAGCCGCCTTCGAAGTTCTGCTGGTGTACTCCGGCGGAGACGAACTCGTCGCTGATGGGCATCCCGTAATCGCCGCCCGGCCCGCCGAGGGCGTTGTACCGCGCCAGAATCAGACCGCTGACGAAATAAGCCTGCGGACTGCGCGGTCCGGCCGTGGCGTTATAGATGGCGCCGCCGGCGAACCCCTGCGCCACTCCGGAATTGGCGCCGAAGGTGGAATAGCCGGTGGGGTCGGAAACCGGCGCGCCCGCCGCGCCCGCCTCATAGCCCAGCAGCCCCCACTTGGCGAGGATTCCGCCGCTCACCAGGCGTACCGGATTGCCCGCCAGAGCCGCCGTGCCCTCAAAACGCTGCGTGCCGCCCGCGCTTAGATCGGTCACCGGATAGCCCAATGGGCCGCCCGCTCCGCCCAGCGACTGCCAGGCGGTGAGCACAGCGCCCCCCACCACATAGGCGATTCCGATCTTATCCGACTGCGCCAGGATGAAGGTTGCCGCCGCGGCATCGGCGGACTGCACAATTTGGATGTACCCGTTGCCAACACGCTGCGCCGGGCTGGCAATCGGGAGTTGCACGGAGATCTTGTTCCGCGCCAGCGCATCCTGGAACGATTGCTGCACCAGCGGGGGCGCTCCGTCGCCCACCTGGCAGCACGGTGAAATCACAATCACGTTCAGCTTTGGGCTGGCTACGCCTTCGCTGGCCGCGGTCAGGCTGGCCGCCCCGCCGCCCACCGCCTTCACCACCGCCGTGCCGTTGCTGCCGGCGGTGATGGTGACCACGCGGCTGTTGGTCGTGCTCCAGGATACCGGCCGGTCGGTGAGGGCGCCACCGGCGGAACTGGTGGGTGTGGCGGTCAGCGTCACGCTTTGNNGCCGCCCTCGAACGTCTGGCGATGGTCGCCACTAGAGAGGACAATTTCCTGCGTGGTCGGCAGGCCGAGGCTTCCGGCCGGACCATTGTCGGTCGCGTACAGTCCATAGATGGGCTGCATTACGGTGAAGAGGGTGTTTTTGTTGAGCCCCGACGTGACGGAGTAGATGGCGCCGTTTAAGTACGCCTGCATGGTGGCGGTAGTGGCGGTAGCGGCGGGGGGGACGGTGAGCCCCGTGACGGCGGTCTCGACGTTCACCGGGCGCCCCAACCCGGCGATGCCGCCGCTGGCCGTCCATGCGGTATAGAAGAGGATGCTGGTGCTGCCGACGAGGTTGCGAATGGTGAAGTTCTGCCCCGTCAACAGGGGCGCGCTGTAGGCGAACAGCGCATAGCTCTTATCGAAAATGTCCCAGGTGCAGGAATTGGTCGCGTCGATCGATGGACACTTCAGTGTGTCGTAGAGCGGCAATCCCGCCGCGCTCGCGCCGACAGTGGCGTAGTATCCGTAAAGGTCGGCAAACAGTTGCACGACGGCATTGGTGGTGTCGGGAGCGCTCGGGCTGATCGTGGCCAGGGCGAGTTTGGCGCCGGTCTTGCCCGCATCGTTGAACTCCTGGACGTATCCCGTCGTGCCCAGGCGTTTGACGTTGGCGATGGGCGGCATCGAGACCAGGCTCATGAACCCATTGCGGAAGTAAGCGTTCTGGAACTGATACTGCATGGTCGCCGTGGGCGCGCCCGTGCCGACATCGACTACCGCGGCTGCCGGACTCAAGGTGATCGTACTGCTGGCCGTTTTTGTCGCGTCCTCCACACTCGTGACCGTTACGGTGACTTTGGACGCCGCCGCGATGGGCGAAGGGGCCGTGAATGAGTTCGTCGAAGTGCCGCTGGCATCGGGGCCCGCGGGAGGACCGTTGGTGGCTCCGGCAAGCGTGGGAGTAAAGCTCCAGGTCACGGCGGCGGTGGTTGTCGTACCCGTCACCACCGCCTTCAGGCTGGCCGTCTGCCCGTCTGACAGGGTGCTGGGAACAGCGCTCAATGTGACGATCACCGCGCCATGAAGGGCGCCGGCGCCAAACGCGAACAGCAGGAGGCGTAGCAGTAGCGAGGTAGTCCGGTTGAGGCGCACGGGTATCTGTATCTTAATATGATGCAAACCCCGCACCCCAAATAGAGTTTCGCGAACGGCGGCATGCGGTAGCAGGAATGGTAGATTAGGTCCGAATGAACAAATACCTCACGCCCGAGCAGTACCTCGAAATCGAACGTAGAGCCGAGTTCAAGAGCGAATACTACCAGGGCGCAATGTGGCCTTTGGGCGAACCGCCCATCGTGGCCACCACCAAAGATGCACACAGTTTGATCGTTTGGAATCTGGCCGCTGAGCTTCGCCAGCAACTCCGCGAGCGCCCCTGCCGGGCATACCTTAACGATATGCGCGTGCGCGTGAACGCTGCCGGCCTATTCATCTGCGCCGACATCACCGCCGTCTGCGCCGAGCCGCAATTCCTCGATGAAACGCGCGATACGCTGCTCAATCCAACGTTGATCGTCGAAGTGCTCTCCCCCTCCACCGAGGCCTACGACCGCGGTCGCAAGTTCGAATATTACGCCACTGTCGAGTCGGTCACCGAGTACCTGCTGGTGTCCTCGGAGCGCGTGAGGGCCGAGTTGTATACGCGCCAACCCGACGGCCGTTGGCTGCTCACTGCCGTCGGTAGCCTGGAAGACTCGCTCGACCTGCAATCCATCGGCGTGCACCTCGCGCTCGCCGATTTGTACGAGAAAGTCGACCTCACGGCGCCGCCCGCCGTCTAACCCGCGATGGCGTCGGCGAGGTGCGGCTGATACGTGCAGCGCGGGTCTTCGGCCAGGAAATCGCCGGTAAGGGCATAGGCGCGGGAACGCGATCCGCCGCAGATCTTCTGGTATTCGCAGATGCCGCACTTGCCTTCCCGCTGGGTGGTGTCGCGCAGTTTCTTGAAGAGCTCGCTATTGCGGTATACGTCGGTGAGCGACTCGTTGAGCACGTTGCCGCCGCTGACCGGGAGGAAACCGCTGGGAAAGATCTCGCCCTGGTGCGAAACAAACACGAATCCCTTGCCGTCGCTCACGCCGGCGGTGCGGAAGGCGACGCCCTTGGCCGCTTCGTTCTCCGTGGCGCCATGCTCGGCGCGGATGCGTTGCGCCACATACCGGCGATAATGCATGGCCTCGGTGGTCTTGATGCCGAAGGGGGCCGTCTTCGATAGCTCGTACATGTACTCGAAGACATCTTCGTACTCGCTGGCAAGCAGGTCTTCACTGGCCAGCGCGCGGCCCGTCACGATGAGGAAGAACAGGCTCCACATCTTGGAGCGCATCTCCGCGACGATATCGGCGATGGCGGGCAGGTGCCCCATATTGCGCCGCGTCACCGTGGTCTGGAACTGCGTATCCAGGCCGATATCGCGGGCGTGCGCCAGAGCGAACATGGCGCGATCGAAGGTGCCGGGGATGCCGCGAAAATCGTCGTGCGAAGCCGCATCGTGGCCGTCCACGCTGATCGCCATGCGGGACACGCCGGCTTCCTTGAACTGGTCGATCGCTTTCGCCGTGAGCAATGGGGTGGCGCTCGGAGTGACGTTGGTGCGCAGGCCGATTTTCACGGAGTAGCGGATCAGGTCGAACAGGTCCGGCCGCTTCAGCGGGTCGCCACCCGTGAACACCATCAAGGGCTCGCCGAAGGAGCGGATTTCGTCCAGCAGGCGATACCCCTGTTCGGTGGTCAGTTCCGTGGCGCTTCGTTCGGATTGCGCCGAGGCCCGGCAGTGGACACAGGCGAGGTCGCAGGCTTGCGTGGCTTCCCAGATCACCAGCATCGGGGATTGGTCGAAGTTCATGGCGTTGCTCCGTTCCTAGGTGAAACTGGGTTGCAATTAGTGTGCCATGGCAAGCGCATTGAAAATGGATGGGAATTGCGACGAGTTTGGTCCTGTTTGACGTCGTGGTGGGGGATTTGGCGCAGGGAGGTGGGGCATGCTTTAGCTTGCCAGCCGGCCTGCGGGCCGGCCGTGCGCAGTTACAATAGTTGTTTCACGTGAAACAACGCGG
>PLDO01000156.1:16774-17064 GCA_003136215.1 Bryobacterales bacterium | reverse complement strand
TGGGGGCAGGAGCGCATCTCCAACATGATCGCGGTGCGGCCCGACTGGTGTATCTCGCGGCAGCGCGTGTGGGGCGTGCCGATCATCGTGTTTTACTGCGAGGGCTGCCGGGAGGCGGTGACGGACCGCAAGATCCTGGACCCCATCGTGGAGCTTTTTGCGGAACACACGGCGGACATCTGGTACGAACGCACGGCGGCGGAGTTGCTGCCGGCGGGGCACACCTGCGCCAAGTGCGGCGGCACGGAATTCGCCAAGGAGACGGATATTCTGGACGTGTGGTTCGATTC
>PLDO01000156.1:0-16748 GCA_003136215.1 Bryobacterales bacterium | reverse complement strand
GAAGGCGGCGATCAGTATCGCGGCTGGTTCCACAGTTCCCTACTGGTGGGTACGGGTCTGCGGGGCGGTGCGCCCTATCGGGAGTGCCTGCTGAACGGCTGGGTGCTGGACGGCGAAGGCAAGGCGATGCACAAATCGCTGGGCAACGCGGTGGACCCGGAGACCATCATCAAGGATCACGGCGCGGACATCCTGCGGCTGTGGACGGCATCCGTGGAATTCAACGAAGACGTGCGCATGTCGGCGACTATTCTGACGCGCCTGGTGGATGCCTACCGCAAGCTGCGCAACACGTTCCGCTACATGCTGGGCAACCTGGCGGGCTTCGACGCGGCAACGGATGCGGTGCCGGCCGGCGAGATGGCGGAGTTGGACCAGTGGATGCTGCTGCGCGCCGAAGACCTGTTGGGGCGGTGCCTCGCGTGGTACGAGAACTTCGAGTTCCACAAGGTCTATCACGCGGTCTACGCCTTCTGCACGGTGGACCTGAGCGCGGTGTACTTCGACGTGCTGAAGGACCGGCTTTACACGACGGCCCCGAAATCGCATGCGCGGCGCAGCGCGCAGACCGCGCTGTACCGCCTGCTGGACGCGTTCGTGCGATTGCTGGCTCCGCTGATGAGCTTCACCGCCGAAGAGGTGTGGGGCCACATGGGGCACGCCGAGAGCGTCCATCTGGCATATTTCCCGGAACCCGCCGAACTGGCTTTCGGGCTGGACGATGCCGCGCGGAAACGCACCGCCAACTGGGACCGTCTGGTGCAGGTAAGGGATGTCGTACTCAAGCACCTGGACACGGCGCGCAACGAGAAACTGATTGGGGCGCCGCTGGAGGCGCGCGTGCGGCTGCGGGCGAATGGCGAACTGTACACGCTCCTGGAGCAATACGCGGCGCAACTGCCGGCGCTGTTCATCGTGTCGCAAGTGTCGGTGGAGCGGGCGGAAGGGGACGACCTGGGCGTCGCAGTGGAGCGCGCGGCGGGAGAGAAATGCGAGCGCTGCTGGAAGTACACGACGGATGTGGGCGGCGACACGAGTTTTCCGACCGTCTGCCTGCCGTGTGCCGCGGCGGTCCACGAGATCATCCATGGCTGACGCGCGGGTGAAGGCGTACGGGAGCGCGGCGGGAGTGCTGGCGCTGGACCGCCTGAGCAAGTGGATCGTGGAGAGCAACGTCTCGGCGATGGACACGGTGCGCGTGATTCCGGGGCTGTTCAACATTGTGCGCTCGGAGAATCGCGGGATGGCGTTCGGCATCCTGAACGATTCCACTTACGAATGGCGCACGACGCTATTGATCGTGCTGTCGGCGGCGGCGGTGGTGTTTGTGGCGGCCATGCTGTGGAACGCGCAACGGTTGGACCGCTATTCGTTCTGGGGTCTGACGCTGATTCTGGGAGGGGCGGCGGGCAACGTGTTGGATCGCGCGGT
Organism: Bryobacterales bacterium; assembly: GCA_003136215.1. Classification (GTDB taxonomy): domain Bacteria; phylum Acidobacteriota; class Terriglobia; order Bryobacterales; family Bryobacteraceae; genus Solibacter. The sequence goes on along the minus strand of PLDO01000156.1, from coordinate 15,317 downwards.
GTGGGGGCGGGTGACGGATTTTCTGGACTTCTACGTCAGCGAGTATCACTGGCACACGTTCAACGTGGCGGATTCGGCGATCGTGATCGGCAGCGGGCTGCTGCTGATCGATCTGTTGCGGCCGAAAAAGCAGGTGGTAAATGTACCCTGAAATCCTGGGTATCCCGTTCCTGCACACTTATGGCGTGCTGGTGGCGGCGGCCTTTCTGGCGGCGCTCTGGCTGGCCGGGCGGCTCTCGCGGGAGGCGGGGCTGAATGTGGACGCGGTCACCAACCTGGGCATCTACTGCGCCCTGGCGGCGATTGGCGGCGCCAAGCTGATGATGTTGCTGGTCGATATCCCCTACTACGCGCAGCACCCGGGCGAGATCTTTTCGCTTGCCACGCTGCAGGCCGGCGGCGTGTTTTACGGCGGGCTGATCGCGGCGCTGGGGGTGGCGGTCTGGTACATGCGGAAGACCAGGCTTCCGGGCTGGAAGACTGCCGACGTGTTCGCCCCCGCCATCGCGCTGGGACACGGAATCGGCCGCCTCGGCTGCTTTTCGGCGGGTTGTTGCTGGGGCGTGGAGTGCCACCGTCCGTGGGCGGTGACGTTTACCAGTCCTGTGGCGCACGCGCTGGTGGGAGTGCCGCTCGATCTCCCGATTCATCCGACGCAGCTCTACGAGGCCTTTGCGGAGTTCGCCATCTTCGGCTTCCTATACTGGCGGACGCGGAGTCCGCACGGCGAAGGCAGCATTATCGGGGCATACCTCATGCTGTACTCGACGGCGCGATTCACGGTGGAGTTCTTCCGGGTGCACGAACAAGGGAATGTGCTGGGCGGGGCCTTCGATACGTCGCAGTTTATTTCCGCGGGCCTGTTCCTGCTGGGCGCAGCCTGTCTGTGGCGGCAGCGCCGAAACACCGTGCAGGCCCGCGGCTAAGGGACCACGCTAAAACAACTTCTGAGCCACTGACGTGGCGCGGAGTTTCAGTCTGCCGCCCGGCGGGCGTCCCGAGGAGTCGGGACGCGGCCGGCATGAGTGCCGGCGCCACATAGGCCACGCACCCAATGTGAAGTTAGTCTTGCGTGACTACCAGCATTGTGACCGCGTGATTTTGTGCGATTTGAAAGCAACCCCTCCCNNGTCGGGGCTCTGATCGGAGCCGCGACCGTGAGGGAGCGGTTTCACGGCACTAGGCCTTCTTGGCTTTGGCCCAGCGGGCGCGCTGCGCGGCGGCAATGCGCGCTCTTCCCTCGGCACTCATCCGGTGTTTCTGTTTGGCGGGGGCGGCTTTACGCGCGCGCTTGGCGGCCGGGGCGACGGCGGGCGCCTTTCCCAGCATGCGGCGCAATTCCGCCATCTTCGCTTCAATCTGCTGGAGCTGCTGCTGGTAACCCACCAGCGCCGCTTCCAAAGTAGCTTTGTCAAGACTAATGGACATATACCGTTAATTATAAGTTGCTCAGACAGAAATCGGGGGAATTGTTTTTAAAGTTTTTCGGTACCATACCACACAAGAGAGTACCATTGTCTCCGCGGCCCGGATTGAGTTTACTGTCGCGCACCAGGGGGAACCGCGGGTGCACAATGGAAAAGACCATGAGAGTTACCACGCGCGCATTGATGATCGCACTCGCCTTGGCCGCCACGGCGAGCGCCCAGCGGCTTACCCTGCACTACACGCAGCCGGCGGAGGACTGGCAGAGCCAGGCGCTCCCCATCGGCAACGGACGGCTGGGCGCGATGATCTTCGGCGACGCGCGGCGCGAGCACGTGCAGCTCAACGAAATCTCGCTATGGACCGGCGACGAGAAGGATACGGGAAGTTACCAGAACCTGGGCGACCTGTGGCTCGACCTGACGCATGGCACGCCAGAGACCTACGAACGGCGGCTCGATATCGACACGGCGATCCACAGTATTGAGTACCGGGCCGATGGCATCGCCTACCGGCGCGAGTATCTGGCGTCGGCGCCGCAACAGGCGCTGGTGTTGCGCTACACCGCCGACAAACCGGGGGCTTACAGCGGTACGCTGCGGCTGAACGACGCTCACGGCGCGCGCACTCTGGCGGCCGCCAAACTGCTGACGGCGGGAGGCAAGCTGGCCAATGGCTTGCAGTATGAGACAGCGGTGCAGTTAGTGAACAGCGGAGGGCGGGTGACGGCCTCCGCCGACGGCGCGCTTCACATTGAGAACGCGGATGCGTTCACCATCCTGGTGGCGGCGGGCACAGATTATATAGCGGACCGGACGCGCGGATGGCGCGGCGAAGGGCCGCATGAACGCATCCTGGCGCAACTGAAGGCGGCGGCGGCGAAGCCCTATGCCGGCCTGCGCGCGGCGCACGTAGCCGATTACCAACAACTGTTTCGCCGCGTATCGCTCTCTCTGGGGAAGGCGGCGGCCGATCTGCCCACCGACGAGCGCCTGGTGCGCTATAGAGACGGAGCAACCGATAACGAACTGGAAGCGCTGTTCTTTCAGTTCGGCCGTTACCTGCTGATCTCCTCCTCGCGGCCGGGCAGCCTGCCGGCCAACCTGCCGGGACTGTGGAATAACTCCAACAATCCTCCGTGGCGCAGCGACTATCACTCCAACATCAATGTCCAGATGAATTACTGGCCGGCGGAGCCGACCAATCTTTCCGAATGCGCGATTCCGTTCTTCGATTATGTCAACAGCCTGCGCGGAGTGCGCGCCGAGGCGACCGGGCAGCACTATCCGAAGCAGCGCGGCTGGACGGTGCAGACCGAGAACAACATATTCGGCGCGGGGAGTTTCAAGTGGAATCCACCGGGGTCCGCCTGGTACGCACAGCATTACTGGGAGCACTATGCTTTCACGCGGGATGAGGAGTTCCTGCGCAAGACGGCCTACCCGGTGCTGAAGGAAGTAACTCAATTCTGGGAGGACCACCTGGTGGCGCGCGCCGATGGAACCCTGGTGACACCAGACGGATGGAGTCCGGAGCACGGGCCCGAGGAACCCGGCGTGACGTACGATCAGGAAATCGTCTGGGATCTTTTCACGAATTACCTGGAGGCGGCAGCGGCACTCGGGGTGGACGCCGAGTACCGGCAGAAGGTGGAGCAACTGCGGGAGAAGTTGCTGAAGCCGAAAGTGGGCGCGTGGGGACAGTTGCAGGAGTGGCCGGAAGACCGCGACGACATACGCGACGAGCACCGCCACGTGTCGCACTTGTTCGCGTTGCATCCGGGGCGGCAGATTTCGCCGGTGGCCACGCCGGAACTGGCTCAGGCGGCGAAGGTCTCGCTGAGCGCGCGAGGCGACCAATCGACGGGATGGGCCATGGCATGGCGCATCAATTTCTGGGCGCGGTTGCTGGACGGCGATCACGCCCACCGGTTGCTGCGCAACCTGCTGCACATCACGGGAAAGGGGAACAACATCGATTACGGCAAGGGCGGCGGCGTGTATTCGAACCTGTTCGATACGCACCCGCCGTTCCAGATCGACGGCAACTTCGGCGCCACGGCGGGGATAGCGGAGATGCTGCTGCAATCGCAGGCCGGGGAAATCGACCTGCTGCCGGCGCTGCCCCAGGCGTGGGCGGAGGGAGCGGTCACGGGCCTGAAGGCGCGCGGCAACGTGACGGTAGACATGGCGTGGAAGGAAGGGAAGCTGACTTCGGCGACGCTAAGGTCGCCGGTAACCACCAAGGCTACGGTGCGCTTCCAGGGGCGCACGCAGACCGTGGCTCTGCCGGCGGGGCAGGTGGTGAAGTTAGGTCTGCAGTAAGTCGGAACTGCGCTGGGATGGGCGAGCTTCGCTCGCCTGGCAAGCTGAAGCATGCCCCACCCATGCTCCGCAGCAGCCTGGGAAATGGGCAAAGTCCAGGTCCGGGCTGCGCTCGGATGGACCAGGCAGAGTCTTATCCCACGGCGCCGGATGCTATCATTGTGGCCACTAGGCGGGATGGCACGTTCCCGCCGGTAACGGCCTTGCGGAGCAGGGTGGAAGTGAACCGAGGGAGGGGGTGCTCCATGGAGCCGGCTTTTCTCAAAGCGCTCATCCGGGCGATTCCCGACATGGTGTGGCTGAAGGATCCGGCGGGCGTCTATCTGGCGTGCAATTCCGCCGCCGCAAAATTCTTCGACACGCCGGAGTCCGAGGTGGTGGGCAAGACGGATTACGACTTCTTCTCCGCGGAGGAGGCGGAACTTTATCGGGCGCGGGACCTGGAGGCGGCCGCCGGCGCAGATCCGGTGACGCATCGCGAATGGGCGGTATTCCGAAGCGAGGGGCGCCGGGCGCTGATGGAGACCATCAAGACGGCGATGCGCGATTCCGCCGGCGAGTTGGTGGGGGTGCTGGGGATCGCACGTGATGTTACCGCCGCCGACGCGGCGGAAAAGGCCTTGCGCGAGCGGCTGGCGGTGCAGGAACGGCTGGAGCGGACTGCGGCCACACTCCCCGGCGTGATCTTCGAATACCGTTTGAGACCCGATGGAACTACCTCCGTACCCTACGCCAGTGCCGGCTTGGAGGATTTGTGCGGGGTTCGCCCGGCAGAACTCGCCGAAGACGCCGAGCGGGCCTGGGCTTCAGTGCATCCGGAAGATGCGGCAGGAATTCGCGCAGGCCTGGAAGAGTCCGTCCGAACGCTAGCGCCGTGGCGCGCCGAGTTCCGCGTGCGTCATCCACGGAGGGGCGAGGTGTGGCTGGAGGGACGATCCACGCCGGTGCGGGAAGCCGACGGCAGCATCCTGTTTCACGGGTTCCTGACGGACATCGGCGAGCGCAAGCGCATGGAAGCGGCGCTCGCAACGAGCGCCGCCCGGTTGAAGGAGGCGCAGCGCCTGGCCGCCATCGGCAGCTGGGTTTGGGATGTGGAGACGGACACGGCGGAGTGGTCGGAAGCGTTGTATCGCCTGACGGGCCAGGACCCGGCCTCGCCGCCGCCCCGTTTCGAAGAACTGAGCCGGTTTTACACTCTGGAGAGCTGGCGACGGCTGCACGCGGCGGTTCACGGGACCTTGGAAAGCGGGACGCCCTACGAACTGGACCTGGAGGTGGTTCTGCCGGACGGACGGCGAGCGTGGGAAACCGCGCGCGGCGAAGCGGAGCGGGATGCCAGCGGCCGGATTGTACGGTTACGCGGCACCTCTCAGGACACTACCGATCGCAAGCGGGCTGAGTTGGAAATGCGCGCGGCGCACGCGGAACTGGCGGTGATCCATGCGCACGCTCCGGTGGTGTTTCTGGTAGTGGACGAAGATTTACGCGTCGAGAAAGTGAATGACACGGCGGCCAGATTCGCGGGGCGGCCGGAGAGTGAAATGCTCGGGCTGCGGCCCGGCGGGGCAATCGGGTGTTTGAATTCGCTAGCCGACGCCGGGGGCTGCGGATATGGGCCCGCATGCGGCGACTGTGACATCCGGCGGGCGGTGCTGGATACGGTGCGGAACGGCAACCGGCACGACAACATTGAAGCATGGGTGTGGCTAGAAGCGGGCGGCGAGGCAGAACAGCGATGCCTGCTGGTTTTCACGGCGCCGATGGAGACCCACGGAAAGCGCAAGGCGCTGATCTCCGTGCTGGACATCACCGGCCGAAAGCAGACCGAACAGAAGTTGCTCACCAGCGAAGCGCGGTTCCGGAAACTGACCGAAGATGCGCCGATCGCGATCACGATGGCGCGGATGGGCAGAATCGTCTACACCAATCCGACTTGCTTGCGGATGTTCGGATTCCAGAGGACCGAGGAACTGTACAACTGCCCGATCATCGAACTATTCGCGCCGCAGTGCCGCGAAGAACTAACGGAGCGGGCCGACCGGCGCGCGCAAGGCCTACCAGTTCCCAGGGAATACGAAGCGATCGGCCGGCGCGCCGATGGTTCGGAATTCCCCGCGCTGGCCTCCGTGAGCACGATGCAGTTCGCCGAAGGGCCGGCGCTGGTAGGCTTCATCACGGACCTGACTGGTCCGAAGCAGGCGGAGGCCGAGCGCCTGCTGCTGGAACAGCAGTTCCGGCAGGCGCAGAAACTGGAGAGTATCGGCAGGTTGGCCGGAGGCGTGGCGCACGACTTCAACAACCTGCTGACCATCATCAACGGGTACAGCCGGATGGCGCTCGACCAGGTGGACGTGCGCGATCCGCTGCGGGAGGGCCTGGAAGCGATCCACAACGCCGGAGAGCGGGCGGCGGGGCTGACGAACCAACTTTTGGCCTTCAGCCGCAAGCAGGTACTGAACCCTCGGGTGCTCGATTTGAACCGTGTGGTGAGCGGGATGCGTCCCATGCTGTCGCGCCTGTTAGGGGAAGACGTGGAGTTGTGCGTGGAACTGCCCGCGGAGAGCGCGATCATCCGCGCCGACCCGCACCAGTTGGAACAAGTGGTGATGAACCTGGCGGTAAACTCGCGGGACGCCATGCCGCACGGGGGGAAATTAAGCATTGAGACGGCGGTAGTGCAGTGGGACGAGAGCCAGGCGCGAGCGCACGCCGGGGCACAAGCGGGCTGGTACGTAATGCTGGCGGTACGCGACAGCGGCGAGGGCATGAACGAGGAGACGCGCCGGCACATCTTCGAGCCATTCTTCACCACCAAGGAGGTGGGCAAAGGGACCGGACTTGGGCTGTCGATGGTGCAGGGCATCGTGGCGCAAAGCGGCGGGCACATCGAGGTCCACAGTGAACCGGGCCGGGGAACGACTTTCCGGATGTATCTGCCCAAGGTGGAGGAGGACGTCCCGGCCGATTCCGGCGAGCCGCCGGCCGATCCCCCAACCGGAGGAGAGGCCACCGTTTTGGTGGTGGAGGACCAGGAGGAGGTACGGAAATACACGGCCGCCGTGCTGAAGGCTCACGGCTACCGCGTGATTCAGGCAGAGAGCGCCGGCGAGGCGCTGCTGGAGTGCGCGCGGCCGAACCAGGCCATCGATTTGGTGTTGACCGACGTGGTGATGCCACTCATGAGCGGCAGGGAGTTGGCGGACCGGCTGGAAAAATGCAGGCCCGGAATCAAGGTACTGTTCATGTCGGGCTACGCCGACGACATTATCGTGCGACACGGCGTCGTGGGGCAGGGCGTGGAGTTGATACAAAAGCCGTTCAGCCCCGACGAGTTAGCCGGCAGAGTCCGGGCAATGCTGACGCGGTCCCCGCAACCGGCCCGGATCCTGGTGGCGGACGACGATGCGGGAGTGCGCGCCTTTCTGCGGGCGGTGTTGGAGGGCGGCGGCTACGAAGTGACGGAAGCGGCCGATGGAAAGCAGGCGCTCCAAGGGGTGCGTGCCGGGCGAGTGGACCTGGTGATCACGGATTTGGTCATGCCCGAACAGGAGGGGATCGAGACGATCCAGACCCTGCGGAAGGAAGTACCCGGCATTGGAATCATCGCCATCTCCGGGGCATTCAACGGCCAGTTTCTGAAAGCCGCGCGGATGCTGGGCGCCAACGTGGCGCTCGGCAAGCCGGTGGACGCCAGGTTGCTGCTGTCCAGCGTGGCGGAGGTACTGAAACCCCGGCCATGAGAATCCTCATCTTTACCTGCTTCTTATGCAGTGCCGCCGCCGGTCAGGAAACCGCGACCCGGCAATACCTGACGTGGCGGGACTATGCGGGAAGCGCCGATTCCGCGCAATACTCCGGACTCCGGCAGATTCAGCGCACCAACGTCAACCGGTTGCAGGTTGCCTGGGTTTACGCGACGGGGGATGGCGCGAAGTACGCCTTCAATCCGATCGTCATCGACGAGTGGATGTATGTGCTGGGAAAGGGCAACACGATCGTCGCGCTGAATGCCGCGACGGGCAAGGAAGTGTGGGCGTATTCGCCCGGCCCGGACACGAGGATTATCACCAACCGGGGGATCAACTACTGGGAGAGCAAGGACCGCTCCGACCGCCGCCTGCTGTTTGCCAGCAACCACTTCCTGCGAGCGATCGATGCGCGGACCGGCAAGCCCATATTGTCGTTTGGCGAGGGGGGCAGCGTCGATTTGAAAGAGGGGCTGGGACGCGACGCCCGGACGCTGTCGCTGGTGCAGTCCACCACGCCGGGGCGGGTATTTGAAGACCTGCTGATCCTGGGATCGGCGACCAATCAGGGCTACGGATCGGCGCCGGGGGATATTCGCGCATTCGACGTGCGAAGCGGCAAGGCGGTCTGGACCTTTCACACCATTCCGCATCCCGGGGAATTCGGGTACGAGACGTGGCCGGAGGATGCCTGGAAGAGCGTCGGCGGGGCCAACGTTTGGGGCGAAATGTCGCTGGACGCGGGGCGCGGCATTCTCTACGCGCCCACCGCCAGCGCCAAGTACAATTTCTACGGCGCGGACCGCCTGGGGGCCAATCTGTTCGCCGATTGCCTGCTGGCGCTGGATGCCCGCACCGGCAAGCGCCTCTGGCATTTCCAGATGGTGCACCACGACATATGGGACTACGACGACGCGACCGCACCGAAGCTACTGACGGTGCGCCACGAAGGTAAAACCATCGACGTGGTGGCGCAGGTCAGCAAGCAGGGATTCGTCTGGGTGTTCGACCGCGAGACCGGAAAACCGCTGTGGCCCATCGAGGAGCGGCGCGTGCCGGCGTCCGACATGCCCGGGGAGAAGGCGTGGACGTCGCAACCGTTCCCCTCGAAACCGCCGCCTTTCGCGCGGCAATCGTTCACGGTGGACGACCTGAGCCCGTTCCTCAACGCACAGGATCGCGCGCGCTTTCGCGATGAGATTCTGAGCGCCCGCAATGAAGGTCTGTTTACGCCGCCGGCGCGGCGGGGCGCCATTCAGATGCCGGGCAACAACGGCGGAGCCAACTGGGGCGGCGCCGCGGCGGATCCCGCGCGGGGCATCCTGGTGGTGGTGTCGAAGGATCTGCCGAGCCTGCTGAAGCTGGAGCCGAAGGCCAAGGCCGGGGCCGAATCCGACAATACCCGGTACGAGAGCGGCTTCGGTTTCATGATCGCGAGCGACGGGCTGAGCGCCATCTCTCCGCCCTGGACGTCGATGACGGCGTACGACCTGAACGCGGGCAGCATACAGTGGAAGATTCCTTTGGGCGAGGTTCCGGAACTCGCCGCCAAGGGGTTCAAGAATACCGGCACGCATTACCCGAAGGTGGGGCCGGTGATCACCGCGGGCGGGCTGATCTTCACGGGCACGCGGGATCGCAAGGTTCGCGCGTTCGACGTGGAGGGCGGGAAAGTGCTCTGGGAGAAAGAGCTGGATGCGGCGCTGGAGGGCATTCCGGCGGTGTACGAAATCGGCGGGAAGCAGTACATCGTGTTTTGCGCGGCCGCGCAGGCGGGATTGACGGCGGCGACGCAAGTGCCCATCCGCGGCGCGTACGTGGCGTTCGCGTTGCCTTGATGCCTTGTGATTTGGTTGGGCCGGCCAAATTCCCTAACCCGCGGGCGGCAGATGCGAGTCTGGTGGGGCAGGCGGTTTCGCCTGCCAGGCAGCACTGGACCACGGCCAAAGTTCGATGGAGGCAACCAACCCGGCGGATACCGGGTTTTCTTCAATGTAGCCGGCAATTCGGTCAAACTCCTCGGTATTTCGCACCCAGGGTATCGGCAGGCGAAACCGCCTGCCCCACCAACTCAATACAGAGTGCTCCGAGTGTGGCTTGCTTTCTCAAGAACATGTCAAAACTCCAGTGGCAGACCAAAGGGCTGCCCCAACGTACTCCGCAGTGGGGCGCTTGACTTCAAACGCGCGGGCAATTAAAGGTATAGGTGCCTGAATATCTTTTTCAAGGAGAGACGTCATGGCATTATCACTCGATGAGCAGACCTTCGCCGACCGCATGATTTTGACGCATGTGGGGCGGCCGGGCGCGCTGCTCGGCATCCTGGAGCGAGTCCAGGAACATCATCCGCACAAATACTTATCGCCGGAAATCCTGGAGTACGTGGCGGCGAAAACCGATGTCCCGCTCTCGCAGTTGTACTCGGTGGTGACGTTCTACGCCCTGTTCAACCTGGAGCCGCAGGGCGACCACACCATCTGCATCTGCCGGGGGACGGCGTGCCACACGCGGGGGTCGCGCAATCTGCTGCAACGGCTGCGGCTGGAACTCGGGCTTCCCGAGGAGAGCGAGGACGGCGCGGACAAGCTTTGCATGACCACGGCCGACCGCAAATACTCCTTGCGCACGGTGGCCTGCTTCGGGCAGTGCGCGCTGGCGCCCGTGGTGGAAGTGGACCACGCGATATTCGGACACATGAACGAGCAGACGCTGCACCGGGAAGTGGAGCACCTGGCAAAGGAGAAGAAGAAGTGACCCGCATACAGGATTTCGGCTCGTTCAATTCGGTGCGCGAAGCCGGGATGGCGAAACTGCTGCCGCCGCGGCCGCGCATCGGCGTGGGCATGGGGACGTGCGGCAAAGGCAACGGCGCCGAAGGCGTGTACCACGCGTTCGCCGAAGCCATCGGGCAGCAGGGCCGCGACGTCAAGCTGGCCTCGGTGGGGTGTTTCGGCTTCTGCGCGCAGGAACCGCTGGTCAACGTGCGCCTTCCGGGCCGCCCGCTGGTGATACTGCGCCGGGTGCAGGCGAGCGACGTTCCACACATCCTCGACGATCTGGCGACCGGCAACATGACCGAGGGGCTGGCGCTGTGCAAAGTGGAGGAGTGGGATCACCTGACGTCTCACATCCTCTATGGACAGGGCTATCCCAACATTCCCAACTGGCAGACGGTGCCGTTTTTCAAACCGCAGAAAAAGATCGTGCTACGCAATTGCGGGCTGATCTCGCCGGACGATATCGAGGAGTACATCGCCATCGGGGGCTATCAGGCGCTCTACAAAGTGCTGATCGACGCCAATCCGGAGATGGTGATCGAGCAGATCAAGGCAGCCAAACTGCGCGGGCGCGGCGGCGCGGGCTTCCTGACGGGCCTGAAGTGGGAATTCCTGCGGAAGGCGGTGGCCGACACCAAGTACGTGATCTGCAATGCCGACGAAGGCGACCCGGGCGCGTACATGAACCGCAACGAGATCGAAAGCGATCCGCACTCTCTGTTGGAAGGCATGATCATCGGCGGCTACGTGATGGGTTCCGCCGAGGGCATCATCTATATACGGGCCGAGTACCCGCTGGCGGTGCACCGGCTGACGCGGGCCATCGAACAGGCGCGGCAATCCGGCATTCTGGGCGACAACTGCCTGGGACGCGGCTTCAAATTCGACATCCGGCTGGTGGAAGGCGCGGGCGCGTTTGTCTGCGGGGAGGAGACGGCGCTGATCGCGTCGCTGGAGGGCTACGCGGGACGGCCACGGCCGCGGCCGCCGTTCCCGGCGCAGAAAGGGCTCTACGGCAAGCCCACCAACATCAACAACGTGGAGACCTGGTACAACGTGGCGCCGATCGTGTCGAAAGGGCCGGCGTGGTTCAGCGAAATCGGCAGCACCAAGAGCGCCGGTACGAAGGTGTTCTCGCTGGTGGGCAAGATCAACAACACGGGCCTGGTGGAAATGCCGCTGGGCACGCCGTTGAAGACGTTTATCTACGACGTAGGCGAAGGCGGCAGCGACGGCAAGCACATCAAGGCCGTGCAGACCGGCGGCCCCTCGGGCGGATGCATCCCGCAGGACATGTTCGACACTCCGGTGGACTATGAGACGCTGGCGCAGCTCGGGTCCATCATGGGGTCGGGCGGCATGGTGGTGATGGATGAAGACAACTGCATGGTGGATGTGTCGCGGTACTTCATCGAATTCACCCACTCGGAAAGCTGCGGCAAATGCATTCCGTGCCGCGTGGGGCTGGACAAATCGCTGCGCATTCTGAATGCGTTTACGCGCGGGCGCGCCGCTGAAGCCGATCTGGAGCGGCTGGACGAGATGGGGCGCATGATCCGCGACACCTCGCTCTGCGGCCTCGGGCAGACGGCGCCGAACCCGCTATTGACCACGATGCGGCATTTCCGCCACGAGTTTCTGGACCACATCCGGGCCAAACGCTGCCGCGCGGGCGTGTGCGACGACCTGGCATTGTCGCCGTGCGAAAACAGCTGCCCGCTGCACATGAATATCCCGCGCTTCCTGCAACTATATAAGGAAGGGCGCATCGAGGAAGCGTTCGAGGCGGTGGTGATGGACAACCCGCTGCCGGCCTCCACCGGGCGGGTCTGCCAGCACCCGTGCGACAACCGCTGCCGGCGGCGCACGCTGGACGCGGCGGTCAATATGCGCGAAGTGCACCGCACGATCGCCGACTCCATCTACCAAACGGACCGGTTCGACGCGCTGGCGGCGCGCATCGTGGCGCGCAAGCTGCCGCCCACGGATCGCAAGGTGGCGGTAGTGGGCGCCGGCCCCACGGGGCTGGCCGCGGCGTTCTACCTGGCGCTGCTGGGCCACGAAGTGACGGTCTACGAATCGAACCCGGAACCCGGAGGCATGCTGCGCTACGCGCTGCCGGAATACCGGCTGCCGCGCGCCGTGATCCGCAGCGAGGTGGAGTTGATCCGCCGCCTGGGGGTCAACTTCGTATGCGGTGTCGCGGTGGGCACGGACATCACACTGAACGATCTGGACAACCAGTACAACGCGGTGTTTCTGGCGATCGGGACGTGGAAGGAAGCCTGGGTGTATCTGCCCGGCACCGAGTTAAAGGGCGTCATTCCCGCCCTTCTGTTCCTGGAAGCGGTGGCTAAGGAAGAGGCGGTGCGGCTGGGCCGGAAAGTGGCTGTGATCGGCGGAGGCAATGCGGCCATCGATTCGGCGCGCACCGCGCTCCGCATGGGCGCCGAGGTGACGGTCATCTACCGCCGCGAGCGCAAGGACATGCCGGCGATCCGCGAGGAAACGGATGCGGCGGAGGAGGAGGGCGCGAAGTTCCTGTTCCTGGCGACGCCGCACCGTATTGTGGGCGATGAGGAGGGCAGCGTCAAGGGCATCGAAGTGGTCAAGACGCGGCTGGGCGAGTTCGACGCCTCGGGCCGGCGCAGGCCGGTGCCGACGGAAGAGATCCGGCGCCTGGAATGCGACACCGTGATCCTGGCGGTGGGCGAGGCCGTGGACCAGGATTTCCTGCGCGCCAGCGGCCTGCGCATCAAGGAGAACGGCACGCTGGAAGTGGACCGCTACACGCTCGAAACCAGCCGCAGCAAGTTTTACGCAGGCGGCGACCTGATCAGCGGGGCGAGCAACGTGAGCAACGCCATGGGGTACGGAAAGAAGGCCGCGCGCAAGATGGATCAGCGTCTCATGGGCACGTATCGCTGGGACAAGATCGACCCGGGCTTTGTGTACAGCAACGAGCCGCCCGGGGAGCCGACTTCCAGCCCGCGCCATACGCTGGAAGAGCTGCCGGCGCGGGAACGTGTGGAGAGTTTCGCGGAGGCCATGATCTCTCTGAGCGACGAAGAAACTCTGGATGAAGCCTCGCGATGCCTGCGGTGCGATATCAAGGATCATCACTAAGAGGAACGCCATGCCTGAAAACATATCCATTCGAATCGACGGGGAGTACGTTCCCGCCCAGGAAGGGCAAACCATCCTCGAAGTAGCGCGCGCGGGAGGCAAGTACATTCCGACGCTGTGCTGGCTGGCCGGGATTTCGCCGGTGGGGGCCTGCCGCCTCTGCATCGTGGAGGTCTCCGGCGTGGGCCGCCTTCTGCCAGCGTGCACCACTCCGGTACAGGACGGTATGAGCGTCACCACGAAATCCGAGAAACTGACGCAGTACCGGAAGATTGCCATCGAGTTCCTGTTCAGCGAACGCAATCACCGGTGCGCGGTTTGCGTTTCCAATAACCACTGCGAGTTGCAGTCGATGGCGGAGCGCCTGGGGGTGACCAGCGTGCGCTATCCGTACGCCTACCCGAAGCTCGGGGTGGACGTGTCCCATCCGCGCTTTGTGCTGGACCACAACCGCTGCATCCTGTGCACGCGCTGCGTAAGGGTTTGCGCCGAAATCGAAGGCGCGCATGTGTGGGAAGTCGCCTCGCGCGGTATCTACTCCCGCATCGTCAGCGACCTCAAAGACGACTGGGGCCATGCCCGCAGTTGCACCGGCTGCGGCAAATGCGTCCAGGCCTGCCCCACCGGCGCGCTNNCTAGGAGAACTTTGTATGCACCTACACGCAAGCCCGCTGACTTGCTGACCCGCTATCCCCGCGAAGCGGGGGCTGACTCGCTGCATTTGTTTTGAATCCCTTTCCGCCTCGGCATACCGATGGCCAGTGTGCCGCGTGCCCCTCGATTCTGAACCTGCGAAACGACCAAAACAAATAAGACAGCGGACATCCCGGTGCCCAAGGTCTCGTCTGTGGAACCTGAGAAATAATCCGAACCCCGAAGCCAGCAGGCAACCTTCCCCTATCCAAAACTGATAATTGCATTTGTCCCAACCGCTTACTACCCGTAGAATCAAGGAGTGCCGACGGCGACGCTGCCGGGAGAGGCACCAGAATAAGATGAGCGAACAGGAAACCGGAACTTCCCATCAGGCGCCGGCAGTTTCACCGGCGTGGGTCAGAATCGAACGGGCACGTCATCCCCAGCGGCCTTACCCCATGGACTTCATCGAGCGGATCTTCACTGATTTCAGCGAGATTCACGGGGATCGCGCCTATGGCGACGATGAGGCCGTGGCCTGCGGTATGGCGCGCCTCGCCGGCGAAGAGGTCCTGGTCATCGGCAATCGCAAGGGCGGCAGCACCAAGGAACGCGTAAAGCGCAACTTCGGTATGCCCCATCCCGAGGGCTATCGCAAGGCACTGCGCTGCATGAGGATTGCCGAAACATTCGGCCGTCCGGTCATCAGCCTCATCGATCTGCCGGGCGCTTATCCTGGCCTGGGCGCCGAAGAACGTGGACAAGCCGCGGCCATCGCCCGCAACATTCTTGAGATGTCCCGCCTGCGCGTTCCCACCATCTCGGTCATCAGTGGCGAAGGCGGATCGGGCGGAGCCCTGGCTCTGGCCGTCTCCGACCGCGTGCTGATTCTTGAAAACGCCCTCTACTTCGTGATCACGCCCGAGTCCTGCGCGGCCATCATGTGGCGCGACGCTTCGCATAAGCAGTTGGCCGCAGAAGCCATGCGCATTTCAGCGCCCGAGGTGGCCGCGCTTGGCTGCGTCGACGAGATTGTTTCCGAGCCGCCGGGCGGCATCCATACCGATCATGAAGCGGGCACCGGTCTGCTGGGCAACGTACTCAAAAAGCACCTGGCCGAACTCAAAGCCGTTCCCATTGACTTGCTGGTGGCCGCCCGTCAGCTGAAATTTCGTAATATCGCGCAGTTCTACACTGAAAACTAGTCACGGCATCGTAGCAAAGTAGTCATGGTGCCGTTGTGCAGGGGTAATTAAATTAGCAGTAGTGTCCGGCTAAAATCG
>PLDO01000670.1 GCA_003136215.1 Bryobacterales bacterium | reverse complement strand
CGCCAGCACCAGCAGCGCCGCCCCCAGCCAGTTGATCGGCAGAACCGAGATCGCCGACAGGCCCAGCAGCACCAAAATGCCGCCGAACACTCCCGGCGCGATCAGCCCCGGCGAGGAGAACTCAACGTATATGCCCAATGCGCCGATGACCAGCAGAACCAGCGCAATGTTGGGGTCCGCGATGCTCGCGATGATCTTCTGGCGCAGGCTGAGCCGGTATTCCACGACCTCCGCGCCCGCGGTATGCAGGGTGGTCTGTGTGCCGTCGAAACGGGTCACCGTGCGCCCGTCCAGTTCCGCCAGCAACTGGCGCTCATTCGGCGCCACTAAATCCACCAGTTTCTGATCCAGCGCCTCGCGCTCCGTGAACGATTTGCTTTCGCGCACGGCGGTCTCCGCCAACTGGCTGTTGTGCCCCCGCTTTCCGCAGATGCTGCGCAGGTACGCCGCNNTGACCACCGGAACCGGCGAGGCGAGGATTTCTTCGATGGTGGCGCGCATCGCTTCCATCAATCCGCCCGGTGTGTTGAGCCGCAGCAGGACCAGCGATGCATTTTCGTTCTTGGCTTGCGTCAGCGCACCCTGCACAATCTCAGCGGTGATGGGATGCACCATCCCGTTGACGTCCACCGCGACGACCTTCGGGGCCGCGCCAACAGTTGCCCCGAGAGCCAGCGCCAATGTCAATCCCGCTAGTATTTGCACAGCCTACCTCAATATACACCCAGCAGATAGACGCCTCCGAAACATCCCGCCGCGCTGGCCGGGCCGCAACGCCGTCTGCCGCAGGCGGGCTATCTGTAGAAAAATTCACCAGGCGTCATCGAACCGATAGAAACTTTTGATGCGAATGTAATCATTAATCGACTAAAATAGAAGGAAACAATCTCATCTTTCAAGAAGGCAAATAACTATATGGCAAACAAGCGTGTCTCCGAAAACAAAGTCGTCGTGTCCGGCGCAGCCGCCGTACCAGTTCGCCGTAAATCCGCCAGTGCCAAGCGCGTCGCTCGTCCTGCCGCCGTAGAAGTTTCCACCACCACTGCCTCCGAACCGGAAGTGCTGCACGCGTCGCCCATGGCCGCCGCCGAGTCTTTCCAGGACGCCGTGGCCCGTCTGGCGTATATGTATTGGGAAGCCCGCGGATGTCAGGGCGGATCTCCCGAAGCAGACTGGCTCCGTGCCGAGCAGGAACTCCGCGCCAAGTAGCTCTCCGCTTACCTGTATTTTCTCAGGACGGCCAGCAGCCGCCCCTGAATTTGCACATCCCTTGCAGGAACCAATATCGGTTTGATCGTCGCATTGGCCGGTTGTAACCGGACCGTGTCTCCCGCCTCGCGGTAGAAGCGTTTCAGCGTTGCCTCGCTGCCGGCCACTAGCGCCACTACGATATCGCCGTCCCGCGCCTGCGTGACCCGTTCGAGCAGGATCATATCGCCGTCGCAGATATGGTCTTCGATCATCGAGTTGCCGCGCACTTCCAGTGCGTAAGTGTCTCCGTGCCCCGCGAAATCGGCCAACTGCAAGACTTCGCGCTGCTCCACCGCTTCCAATGGCGCGCCCGCCGCGATCCGTCCCAACAGTGGAATCTCCGTGATGACGGCCTTGGGGCGGCGCTGCTCCTGCACGTATTTCGATGTCAATTCCAGCGACCGGCTCTGGTTGAACCCGCGTTTGAGGTAGTTCTTCGCCTCCAGCACCGAGATGTGTTTGTGCACCGTGGCCAGCGAAGCCAGTTCGAGCCCGCGCGCGATCTCCTCAAAGCTCGGACAGTAGCCGTTTTCGTCGACAAAATTGGCGATAAAATCCAATACCTGCTTCTGCCGCTTGGTCAGTGCCATGGAAGCTCCCTGCCACTATTGTGGGCGAACAAAAAGTGAAAATCAAGCGAAATCAAGGGCGAAGTCCGCGGCTGGGGGCGTCCGTATCGCAAAAGGCAGTTGCCGAGCGCTCGCGCGCCGCGCCGGCACTCCAAACCAAATCAGATGGCGAGCGCCCGGTGGCCAGGCGCAATGCCTCCCCGGCGACGATTGCCGGAAGAGGGAAACACTGCATCCAGATGGCGCCCGGGGTGCGGCGGGCAAAGCCGATCAACCGATCGGTGGGCGCCGCGCGCTCCACGAATTGAGCGCGCTTCCTGGTCCACAAATAAGCGGTGTTGTGCAACAGCATGAGGGCGAGAACCGCGCCGGCGATCCAGCGGCGCTCAAACTGTGCCAGGGCCAGCCCGACAAGCAGCGCCAGGCCGGCACTTGCCAGGTAGACCTGCCGGCTGGGAATCTGCGTGGAATAGGTCAGGAAGCTGTACGGCACAAGGGCGATTCCGATCCAGGCAAGCGCCGCCAGGGCGCCTCGCCGGAACCGCCGGTCGGCGAAGACGAAGAGGACCAGCACGGCCGGCCAGCCCCAGATCCAAAGCAGGCGCGCGAAGCTGTGCGGCCAGGTGAGCCAGAACGGCGCATGCAGGGAAAAGCTGCCGTCATTGAAACGGAACGAATTGGAGCGGCTCTGCGCGATCGAGGCCAAGGCCAGCAGCACCAGCACCGCGTGCGGCGCCAGGCGGGGCAGCCGGCGGCGCCACTGTTCCGGCTCCACCGCCAGCACGAACAGCGGCAGCAGGAAAATCGCGGACTCCTTGGAAAGCAGGGCGAGAGCGAACAGCACCACCCCGGCCAGTTCCTTCCGCCACGCGGGCCTGGTTCCATCGGGCGCGCTTTTCCAGCACCACAGGGACGCCATTCCGAAGAGGAACATCAACAGTTCGTTGATTGCCGAAAACCACATCACGGCTTCCTGGTGGCCCTCGTGTACCGCGAAGAAAGCCGCGGCCCAAAATGCGGCGGGGCGCATGCGCGGCCAGGCAGCCGCCAGGAATAGTACCAGCCAGGTATTGGCGATATGCAAGGCCAGGCTGGCGGAGTGATGGACCGGGGGTGTGAGTCCGGCGGCGCGCCAGAGCCCGTACATGGCCCAATAACTGGTGGCGCGCAGACGGAACTGCGCATCATGCAGCAGCGTGCCGGAGCCGGCAGGCGATCCGTAGATCTGCGCCTGCGAGAGGTTCGGGTAGTCGTCGGCGATCAGCGGGATGGAGAGCGATGGCGCGTAGGCCACGAACGCCACGGCTGCCAGAAACAGCAACTGCAACCCGAGCCGGCGCGGCGGATAGAGAGACAAGATACCAGTTTAGTTCCATCGCCGGACATCAGGGGCTCTGCGCGGGTGCGCGACACAGAAGTGACCGGTCCTACGCAAGTACC
>PLDO01000507.1 GCA_003136215.1 Bryobacterales bacterium | reverse complement strand
CACGGATTCTGACTGTCCAGCTAATTCCTGGACACCGCACTAGTTCCGGCGCGAGTCCCGCGGAAGAGCGCCAGTCCAGCCCTGAAATCTCGCGGGCACCGGGAACGAGTAGGTATAATAGCCCGATACGCGTGCGGTTCTACCGCGCAACCAGCGGCAATGAGGAGGGATTATGTGTGATCAGGATCATTTTGAAGAGGACCGGCAAGAGTACGAAGCTCGCGGTTTGGTGACACGTAAGCAATTCGGCGCAATGTTGGGAGCAGGCGTCGCCATGCTGCTGCCGCAAGTCGCCAACGCGGTCACCGTGTCCGAATCGGACGTGAGCATAACCACGCCGGACGGCGCCGCGGACTGCTACTTCGCGCATCCGGCGAGCGGCACAGCTCCCGGCGTTCTCGTGTGGCCGGACATCTTCGGGCTGCGGCCGGCGTTCCGCCAGATGGGCAAACGGCTCGCCGAATCGGGGTACTCCGTGCTCGTGGTGAATCCGTTCTACCGTGTCAAAAAAGCCCCAACTGCGGAAGCCGGCGGCGCAACTCCAATCCAGGAGCTGATGCCGCTCGCGCGCGCGCTGAACGAGACGACGCAAATGACGGATGCCAAAGCGTTCATCGCGTGGCTGGACGCGCAACCGTCCGTCGCCAGGAACCGGAAGATGGGCACACAGGGATATTGCATGGGTGGCCCGATTGCGTTTCGTACCGCCGCCGCCGTGCCCGATCGTGTCGGAGCAGTCGCCTCATTCCATGGCGGCGGACTCGTGACCGATCAGCCCAACAGTCCGCACCTGCAAGCCGCGAAGACGAAGGCGCAGTTCCTCATCGCCATCGCGGCAAATGACGACACGCGGTCGCCCAATGAGAAGACCGTCCTCAAAGAGACGTTCGCCAAGGTGAACCTGTCCGCGGAGATCGAAGTGTACACCGGAGCCGCGCATGGCTGGTGCCCTCCGGATTCGCAGGTCTACAACGAGCCACAGGCCGAGAAGGCATGGAGCCGCTTGCTCGCGCTCTACGGAAAAGCTCTCGCCTGAACGACCGGCCTACCCTCACTCGCTCAAATAGCGGTAGTTGAGCTTCCAGGTGTAGGTTTCACCGGGGTTCACCGCGAACTCGACGAAAGGTTCGACCGAGAGCACCGCGCGGATGGACCACAGCATCAATCTGGCCAGCGGGCGGTCCGCGGTGATGCGGACACCGGCGCCGGTCCTGGTGTTACGCACCCGGACATCGTAGTCGGCTGCCGCGGCGCCGAAGCCGTTCATATCGGTCATCACCCGCTCCTCCCCCTCCAGGGTCTTGCGGTAGACAATCTCCTTCCCGCGGATCTCGGCCATGGCCGCATCGGGCGGCTTGGGGCTGGCGATGTCGAACGGTACCGAGATCCGGACGTCCGGTCCTGGCGCCTGTCCATCCAGAACCAGGAAGTTGTGGTTGTAGACGCGGGAGGAGATCGGCTTGCGCCCGGTGTTGCGGAAGCTGTGCTCGATGGCCAAATCCGCACCACGGCCGGCCAGGCGCACCGTCTTGCGGTATTCGTAGCCGTAGCCGGTTGCCGGGTCGTTCACCTGCTGGGTGAACTCGACAGCCGTGGGTGTCACGTTCGTCTTCCACTTGCCGGGGTCCACCACCTCGTAGAGCTTGAAACGGTCGTAGGGAGCGCCGTCGGGACGGCGCAGCAAACCTACCCCGATCTTCAGGAACGTACCGCCGGGCTTCGCGCCATCGTATCCCAGCTCCGTGAATTCCTCGGCGGGACCGGTGGCCGCGGTACACGGACCGGCGACGATCTCCTTGCCCTGATAGATGAAGTCGTGGACTTTGGGGTCGGTACGCTGGAACCAGGGGGCGTAATAGCGGTGGCCCGCGTATTCCAGCGAGTAGATCATGCCCGACCAATCGAAGCGCGAAGCGCGGTAGAAGCCACTGGCGGCATCCGGAAGATATAACTTCACGCGGAGTGAGCCGTTGCTCAACTCGGCCTGCGGCAGTTCAGCGGCTGCCAGCACCGAGGTCAGAAGGAGGAGAAGACCTTTGCGCATGGAAACTTCAGTCTACTGCTTAATTACGGTGCCGTCGGCGAGCCGCAGATCGCCCCAGCCGCCGTTGAGGCCGGAGCGCGCGCCGGAATCCGTGAACGGAAACTTCGCCGCTGCTTTCTCGTCTACTTCAATGCCCCAACCCGGCTTCTCGCTGACCCACAGATAGGGGTCCTTCATCTCGGCACAACCGTGGAAGACCTCCAGCACCCTGGGGTTGAACGGGCTCCACTCCTGGATGCCGAAGTTGTAGCTCACGATATCCAGCGTGACGTTGGCCATGTGGCCCACCGGGGAAAGATCGCCCGGGGCGTGCCAGCAGGTTTTGACGCCGAAGTTTTCCCCCAGCAGCGCGATCTTGCGGGCGGGCGTGAAGCCGCCGACCTGCGAGACGTGGCAGCGGATGTAATCGATCAGCCGCTCCTGGATCAACGGCTGCCATTCGTGAGGGCTGTTGAAGAGTTCGCCCATAGCGAGAGGCGTGGTGCATTGCTCCCGGATCTGCCGGAAGTATGCGAGAT
Organism: Bryobacterales bacterium; assembly: GCA_003136215.1. Taxonomy (GTDB): domain Bacteria; phylum Acidobacteriota; class Terriglobia; order Bryobacterales; family Bryobacteraceae; genus Solibacter. The sequence continues at coordinate 3,988 of PLDO01000507.1, read as the reverse complement.
CTTCGGGCGAGAGCGGGTCTTCGATGAAGAAGATGTTGAGCTTCTCCACCGCTTTGCAGAATTGCACTGCCTGGCGCGGGTCGTACCTTTCGTGCATGTCGGTGGCCCACTGGATTTCGGCGCCGAAGGCTCCGCTGCACTCTTCGAGCAGCTTCAGGGTGCGGCGGTAAGATGCCCCGCGGTCGTAGAGCGGGCCGTTGTGAAGGACGTTCGACGCGCGCGCGGCGGCGGATCCGCCGGGTCCGCCTTCACCGCCGCCACCCACCCGGATATAGCGGAAGCCGCGCTTCACAATTTCCTTCGACGCCTCGATCACCGCCTTCGGGTCGCCGCCGCGTGCGCTGGCGAAGCACTCCACCGCCTCACGGCACTTCCCGCCCACCAACTGATACACCGGCATCCCCGCCTGACGCCCCTTGATGTCCCACAGGGCTTCGTCCACGCCGCTGATGGCGTTGTTCAGCACCGGGCCGTTCTTCCAGTAAGAACTGTCGTACGCGGTCTGCCAGATATCCTCGATGCGGTCCGTGGTCCTCCCGAGCAGCAGCGGTTTCAGGTAGCGCTCCACCGCGACCCGCACCAGTTCGGCGCGCTGCGTGAACGTGGCACAGCCGTAGCCATAGAGACCGTCCTGGTCGGTGAGAATCTTGACCACGGTCAGCCGCGCGCCGGCGGGCTGCGTTTCAATCACCTGAATATCTTTGATTTTGGGGGCGGGCATGCCCCTCGCTGCTTGACCGGCAGCCTCCTGCGCGCGCTGTTCGCGGGCGCACGTCAAACTTAGCATGCCGGCCCCGGCCATAGACCGGAGCAGGCCCCGCCGATTCATCGTCATGGATTCGCCTTTCAGAATTTCAGTCGCGGAACGAATTGTACCAGCCCCGGAATCAGGTTACCGCATCAGCCACGGCTCCGCGGCAAACAGGCGCCTCATCCCTTCATATTCGGGGGCCTGATGGTGCTTGCGGGTGCGCGACAGAAGTGGATTGCAGGCCACGGATCAACACAGATGAACGCGGATAAGCCATTTGCTTTCATCAGTGTCCATCCGTGTATATCCGTGGCCAGTCTTCTCTTCTCACGTTCTCAGCTCGGGGAGCGGTTGCCGGCTACGCGCTTAGCCACCGCTCCCTCATGGTAGCGGCTCTGCCCGAAGTAGGTTGTACGCACGGATAACCTCCATTGGCGGGCGCTTGGGTGAAACGCCTCACTTCTGTGACGCACACCCGTTACTTGTCTTTGTGGCAAAGGTTCCGGCGCCGGGTGGTAAAATTTCGGGCGTCAGGTCTCTATGTTGCCAGCCAAACAACTGCGGTCAATCCGTTTTGACTTATCCGGCATGCGCTCCACACAAAGCGGCCCATCGGGAACGGCGTCGTTGGGCGCGCGGCAGTGAGGAATTCTTATGAACAGATTCGCCCTCATCATTGGATTTGTGGTCGCGGCCTTCGCACAGCCGGCCGCCGGCCCGAACCTGAAATCCACCGAAGTCCTCCCGGACTTCCGGGTGGTGTTCCGGATCTACGCGCCCAAAGCCAGCGCGGTGACGCTGAGCGGCGATTTTGCAACGCAGGGCCGCGGCACGGCCGGGCCGATGCAGAAGGACGATGACGGAGTCTGGTCGCTCACCGTGGGGCCGCTTATCCCCGACATCTACAGCTACACCTTCAATGTGGACGGCGTGCGCACCGTCGATCCCAGAAACCCGATGGTGAAGGTGGGCGTGTCCAACCTGGAAAGCATGTTCTTTTTGCCCGGTCCGGAGGCTGCTTACGAGAGCGTGCAGCCCGTGCCCACGGCGAAGTCCGCGCCGTCTGGTACGAATCCAAGACGCTCGGCGGACCGCGCCGCATGCACGTCTACACGCCGCCGGGATACGAGCGCGGCAACACGAAATATCCCGTCCTCTACCTCATCCACGGGGGCGGCGATGAAGATTCCGGCTGGAGCACCATCGGCAACGCCGGCTTCATTCTCGATAACCTGATTGCCGCGGGCAAGGCCAAGCCCATGCTCGTGGTCATGCCCAATGGCAGCATCACGCTGCCCGGCGTTGCCAACCCGATGGGAGGCGGCCGCGGCGCCGCCACGCCGGAAGCGATCGCGGCGCGCATCGCCGCCATCTCCAAACTGCACGATGCCTTCGTCAGCGATCTGCTCACCGGCATCATCCCTCACGTCGAGTCCACTTACCGCGTCCTGGCCACCCGTGAGAATCGCGCCATCGCCGGCCTCTCCATGGGTGGAGCCGAAACGTTGCGCGCGGGGCCTTCCAACCTCGACAAGTTCGCCTGGATCGGTGTTTTCAGTATGGGATTGCAGGAAGGCGTCAACGCCGGCGTGAACTCCGATTTCCTCGAGCGCAACGCCGCCTTCTTTGCCGATCCCGAGAAGACCAATAAACAGTTGAAGCTCTTTTGGATCGGCGTCGGTAAGGACGACCGCACCGTGACCGACGGGCCCAGGAAACTCTCGGAGACGCTCAAGGCCCACAACATCCGCCACGAGTTCCATGAATCCGAGGGCGGCCATACGTGGATCAACTGGCGCCTCTATCTGAAGGACTTCACGCAGTTGCTTTTCCGTTAGGAAGCGAACCATGCAAACCACCCGTTTCACCCTGGCTGCGCTCCTGGCGATGCCGCTCCTCGGAGCGATTCAGGAGACGGTCAAAATCGAAGGCGGCCTCATCTCCGGCACGCCGGGATGGGGATGGGGAGTCCGCGAGTACCTCGGGATTCCCTTCGCCGCGCCTCCCGTCGGCAACCTGCGATGGCGTCCTCCGCAGCCGGTGGCGCCGTGGCAGGGCGCTCGCGCGGCCGACCGGTGTGGCGCCGCCCGCGCGCGCTAATCCAACTTAGAGGCAAATATGAGAAACACAGGCATCCGATTTGCGATCTTCCTCCTCGGCGTGGGAGTTGTCACGCCGGCCCCGGGCGCCGCCGCCGCGCAGCACGGCAGCTTACGCGCCGGCGCAGCCCGCGTGGACATCACCCCCCCGGTCAACCCGGAGTATCCGCCCTCCGGCAAATATGCCCACGAAAAGCTGTACAGCCGCGCCATCGTGTTGGACAACGGGGCGACCCGCGCGGCGCTCATCGGCGCGGACTTAAGCGGCCTCGGCGAAGAGATCTGGAGCACCGCCGCTAAACAGATCGCCCAGGAGCTGGGCTGCCCGGTGGAGAACGTCATTATGTCCGCCACACACTCGCACAGCGCGGTCCCCGCCGGTCCGCCCGCACCCGGTCTGGCGCGTCCCCCGCAGCAGGCTACCGCCCCCACCGTGGCCGCCATCCTGGACGCCGTCCGTCAGGCCAAGGCCATGCTTCGGCCTGCGCAGGTGGGATTCGGAACGGGACTTTCTTACCTGAATGTGGCGCGCGACTCGATCAGCGACGAGACCCATCTGTGGACGCAGGGTCCCAACCCGGATGCGCCTTCGGATAAGACCGTGGCGGTGGTCAAGTTCACCACGCCTGCGGGCGAGCCGATCGCGGCCTACGTGAACTACGCCATGCACCCGGTGAACGGCTACCTGGTGGGGATCACCAGCGCCGACTTTGCGGGCGCCGCCTGCCGGTATGTGGAGCAGGCGTTTGACGACAAGATGGTGATGGTCTTTTCGCAGGGCGCGTCGGGCGATCAGAACCCGCTGCTGATGCGGCCCTCCACCGATGCGCTGGCCTCGAAATCCGGAGTCAAGATCACCGGCTACGAACTGGTCCGCGAATCCGTGGAAGGGCCGCTGCGTGAAGGCAAAGTGCCGCACGGCAAACTGGATCCGAAGGTCGCCGACAACTTCGAGCACTGGATCGACGCCGAAGGCACGCTGCTCGGCGAGGAAGTCATCCACGTCATGACCAACACCCGGCGAATGTCCGCGGACGTGGCCATCTGGGGCGCGCAGAAGCCCCTGAGCTGCCCGGGGCGGCAGCGCACCAACACGGGCCGCGAAGGCTCTCCCGGAACCTATCAGGATAGCGACCCG
>PLDO01000596.1 GCA_003136215.1 Bryobacterales bacterium | reverse complement strand
ACTTCGTCATGATCTCCTCCGATAAAGCCGTGCGGCCCACCAACGTCATGGGCGCCACCAAGCGCATAGCCGAACTGCTGCTTCTGTACCTGCAAAACGGCGGGACCAAGTACGTGGCTGTGCGCTTCGGCAACGTGCTCGGTTCCAACGGCAGCGTCATCCCCATCTTCAAGAAGCAGATCTCCGCGGGAGGGCCGGTTACCGTAACGCATCCCGAGATGCGCCGCTTCTTCATGACCATCCCCGAAGCGTGCCAGCTTGTGCTGCAAGCCGCGGCCATCGGGGAGGGCGGCCAGATCTGTGTCCTGGATATGGGCAAGCCGGTCAAGATCGTGGATCTGGCGCGGAACTTGATTCTGCTGTCGGGCTTGCGGCCGGATCAGGACATCAAGATTGCATTCACCGGCATGCGCCCGGGCGAGAAGCTCTACGAAGAGGTGAACGATGTGTCCGAGGACACCGCGCCCACCGCCCATGAAAAGATCAGGATCTTCATCGCCAACGGCATGCCGGAAGGCGACATGCTGACCTGGCTGGACACCCTGCGGGAGATCTGCGAGTCTCGCGACATCGGCCGCCTCGTGGTGGCGCTCAAGGACGTCGTCCCGGACTACAATCCGAGCACCAGTCTGCTGAAGCGCATCATACGAACTGGTCGATTTGCAGCATCCGCCGACGCCGTCCGCCGATAAGGCGCGAGTCTGTCGAAGTTATGCCCGCAGCCATCCCTCACCGACAACTTGAGCGCGGCTCCACCATGACAGCGGAGCGCCGCTACAGCGTCGCCCTGGAACTGCGCCATGAAGGCATGCTTTCCGCGCTGGCGCAAGTCTTTCGCGTGCTCGAGCGGGGCGGTGTGGCGGCACTGACCATGAAGGGCCCGGTCCTGGCCGAACGGATCTATGCGAATGAAGGCTCCCGGCAATCGTGCGACCTCGACCTGATGGTGTCGCGTCGGGACCTGCCTGCCGCAGGGGCCGCACTTCGAGAACTGGGCTACTCGCCTGCGAAACCCCTGTGGCCGGGGTGGCCGGCAAATCCTCTGGAGTTTCACTCTGTTTTCGAAAAGCGTGGCGCGCCCTGCGTGGAACTCCATTACCGTTTCTCGGATATGCCGGGCAAGCGCCACGAAGCGGCCGCGTTTCTGGACCGCCGGCGCGCGTATCGCACCAGCCTGGGCGGCCAGGCGTATATCATGGAGCCGGAGGACGAATTCATCTTCCTCTGTGCCCATGCCGCACGCCACTTCTTCGAGCGCTCCATGTGGCTCGACGACCTCGAGTTATTCATCTCGAATCACAGGAATCTGAAATGGCATGTCATTGGGGAGAGGGCTCGCCAACTGCGTTTGCAGACGGCCCTGTGGGCCGCCTCTCAGGAATTGAGGGCCAAACGGAGTGGCCCAGCCGCGTTAGCCGCATTGGGATTACGTCCCAACGCGGTAATGAGGCGCGCATGGCCGAAAATCCTGCCTGTTCTCCCGCACCCTGCGCAGCCGCGGCCCCTGTCCTGGAAGATCCGGCACGCCGCATATCAGATCGCACTGCGCGACAGCCCGTGGGCGGCTGTGCGCCATGCGTTCTTCTTCGGGCTGCTGCTACTGCAGGCTGGAATCGACGTGTTGGTTCAGCGGGCCGCCTAGATGAAAGAGAGGCGTGCGTGAAGATTCAGACTCGGAAAACCAGCACTTCTCGCAAGGCCGCGACTGCCGATTCCATCGTCCAATCGTCACCTGATCAGGTTTCCTGCGACCTCGGCAGCGAAGCCGCGGTTCTCAACCTGAAAGACGGACTTTACTACGGCTTGAATCCGGTTGGAGCGCGCGTATGGAATCTGATCGGCCAACCGCGCTCCCTCGCCTCGATTCGCGATGCCATCGTGGCCGAGTTCGACGTGGCGCCCGAAGCCTGCGAGCGCGACCTCGCGGATCTCATCGATCATCTGCTCGCCAAAGGACTCGTTCGACTCCATGGTCCGGAAGCTGAATAAGTTCAAGCTGCTGTCGTGGCGCGATCGCTGGCTGTTGGCGGAAGCCTTGTTCTACCTTTGGGCATTTCGCCTTGCCCTATCGCTCGTCCCGCTAAAGCGGCTCCGCCATGCTCCCCGGGTTGTGCTTCGCCCGGATGTCGCTCCCGGCCGGCTCGCATGGGCCGTTCTTGCCGCCGCGACTTCGGTGCCGGGTTGCACTTGCCTGGTCCGTGCCCTCGCGGGACAGCGCCTGTTCGCGCGCCACGGCCAACCATCCGACCTCCGCATCGGCGTCGCGACGTTCGGCTCAGAAGGGTTTGCGGCGCATGCCTGGCTCGAGCACGCCGGGAAGCAGGTCATCGGGTTGACCGAACCGGGGCGGTTTGCGTCAATCCTGTCCGTCACCCAGGGGCACGGCGCATGAGCGGCATTGCCGGCATTTTCAACCTCGACGCCAGGCCGGTGGACCGCGCCGTGCTCCTCCGCATGACCTCCGCCGTCTCCTACCGCGGCCCCGACGGCATCCGCCATTCGATCGACAACCAAATAGGCCTCGGGCACTGCATGATGCGCAACACGCCCGAGTCGTTGCATGAGGCGCAGCCGCTTTGGGACGAAACCGGGGGATTCTGCCTGGTGATGGACGGCCGGATCGATAACCGTGAGGAACTCGGCCATGCGCTCCAGTCGGCGGGGACTGTTCTCCGCGACGATACTGACGCCGAACTCGTGCTCAAAGCCTATACCGCCTGGGGCGAAGACTCCCCCCGCCGCATCGTCGGCGACTTCGCTTATGCGATTTGGGACAAACGCGATCGCCGCCTCTTCTGCGCCCGCGACCATCTCGGCATCAAGCCGTTCTACTACTTCACCAACGGCCATGTGTTCCTCTGGGCTTCCGAACTTCATCAGTTATTGCAGCACCCGGTCGTGCCCCGGCGACTTAACGAAGGAATGGTCGCGGAATATGTGGCGTCAGACCTGGTGGATCTCGAAGAGACTTTATTCCAGGGGATCTACCGTCTTGCCCCGGCCCACTACTCCGTGGTCTCGTCACGCGGTGTGCGCAAGGCCCGATACACCGGCGTGGACCCGGGCCGCACCATCCGGTACCGCAACGATGCGCAGTACGCGGAACACTTTCTCCATCTGCTGAAAGAGGCCGTGCGGTGCCGTCTGCGTTCCTCCGCCGGTGTCGGAGCCCTCTTGAGCGGAGGGCTGGATTCTACTTCGGTTGTCGGTGTCGCTCACCACTTGTTTTGCAACGGAACGCCGGGGCGCGACCGCTTCGAGACCTTTTCCCTGGTCTTCCCTGGTGAAGCTTGCGACGAGAGTAATTACATCGGCGAAACGGTGCGGACTTTGTCCCTCAAGAGCACTCTGGTCTGTCCGGAACCCATGCCGCGAAGTTACTATCTGGATATTGCCCGGCGGACGCTCGACTTCCCCGGCGCGCCGAATTCGGTGATGCTGGACCCCCTGCTCCAGGCGGCAGCCCAGAGGTCCTGCCGCACTATGTTGACCGGTTTGGGGGGGGACGAGTGGTTGACTGGAGCGGAAGGCTGGAATCGCTTCAGGATCGCGGTTCGCAGGCTGTTGCCGGACTCGTTTCTCCCGCCTGTTCGCGCCGCACTTCGGGCCGTGCGGCGGGCGCCGCGCCTGCCTGCATGGGTGGATTCGTCCTTCGCCGGCCGGGTCCGCCTGTTGGAGCGCATCGCAGGGCGCCCGCGCTGCCAGTCCTGCGGCTGCACCCGCGGTAAACTCCGAACCGCTTACGATGCCTGGCACACCTTCGCAATTGAGGCAATGGACCGGTCGGCCGCGTCCTTCGGAATTGAATGCCGCCATCCCCTATATGACCAGCGAATCATCGAGTTCGCTTTGAGCCTCCCCCAGTCGCAACTGTCGCGCGGACACACGAAGTTCATCCTGCGCCAGGCGACCCGCGGCTTATACCCGGATGCCATTCGCCTGCGCAGCGGCAAGGCGGAGTTTTCGTCGCTGACCTTTCGGACTCTCCAGTCCCACGGTGGAGCGTCCCTTTTCCCCTCCGGCGCCATTGGCTCCGGTTGGTTCCGCGATGATGTCATGCGGCGTTTGTACCGAAGTGCCGCCCGGTCGATCGCATCCGGTGACGAAGACTACGACCTGTGGCCAATCTGGATGACGTATGCTACAAATCTGTGGTGCAGTGCCGTGTTCTACGCGGGCGCGCCACTGGGTTGTGAAACCATCCCGGCAGGCGTCGTTCACTGTGCGGCTGGCCAAGAGCTATGAAAGGAGGCTGCCGGATGGAACATCAGCAACCTGAGCCTCGTGAAGGTCCTCAACCGAAAAAACCGTACAGCCCGCCGAGAGTCGTGGAGTACGGCAACGTGGCCAAGCTGACACGCGGCTCGAATGGCAACGGCGCGGATGCTGGTAATGGCATGACCATGATGTGCCTGTAGTACCGTTTTACACCCTCTCGGACCAATCTCTTAAAGGCGGCGCACTTGTCTTTGATCCTCGATGAACACCGGCAGTACCTTGCCGACGCGCCTCGCCTTGCCGCTTTTCGCGCCGCTCTTCGTGAAATAGTGCAGCCGGGAAGCGTTGTGCTCGACTTGGGATCCGGAACGGGGATACTCGGCTACCTGGCTTGCCAGGCAGGCGCGCGGCGGGTTTACTCGGTGGAGTCTACCGGGATGGTGGAACTCGCCCGGCAGCTTTCCCGCGCGAATGCACTCGATGACCGCATGGTCTTCGTTCACGGGCTATCCACCCACGTCAACCTCCCGGAGAAGTTCGACCTGATTGTCTCCGACCAGATCGGGCGGTTCGGCTTTGAGGCCGGCCTGCTGGATTATTTCTCGGACGCCAGAAACCGGCTGCTAAAGCCCGGGGGCGCGCTGATTCCCTCCAGCGTGGAGATGTGTATCGCGCCCGTCGAGCATCCTTCGGGGTTCGAACAGGTCGAGTTCTGGAAAGCACCCGTCGCCGGTTTGGACTATCGTCCGGCGTATACGATCGCGGCGAATACGGGTTATCCTTTCGCGTTCGAGCCGGGGCAGTTGCTGGGTGATCCAGCCACGCTCGTCTCTCATTCGCTTCAGACTGTGGCGGCGGAGCCTTTTGGAGCGGAAGTTGCGATCACCATCTCTCGCGATGGAGTACTCCATGGCGTGGGCGGTTGGTTCCTGGCGCGCCTCTCGCCAGGTGTGACCATGACCAACTCGCCGCTGGCGGAACAGCGCATCAATCGGCGGAACGTCTTTTTCCCGATCGGCGAGGCCGTCCCTGTCGCCAAAGGCGAAGTCGTACGCATCCGGATTCAGGTCATTCCCCAGGATACGATTATCAGTTGGCGGGTGCAGGTTCGCGACCGGACCTTTTCTCACTCCACCTGGAAGGGCCTACTGGTGTGTGAGGAGGAACTCAGGCGAACCCAACCCGACTTTGCTCCGCGCCTCACAGCGCGGGGACAGGGCCGTGCCACGGTCCTCCAACTGTGCGACGGCCACAGGCCGTTGTCTGAAATAGAGGCGGAAGTCTGGCGCCGCCACCGCGATTTGTTTCATTCCGAGCAGGAGGCCGCCCTGTTTGTAGCCGAGGTGGTCACCCGTTACTCCGAGTAGGCTCCGTTGCTTTATCAACTCTGCGATCTCACACTCTCGACCACAACGCCTCTTCCGGAACTCCCTCGTGTAGTTCGCGAGAACGGCGGGACCCCGGTGCGGCTGGAGTTTGGACTCTATCGCGCTCACCGCCCTCGAGTCGAGCCTTTTCACAAATGGCTGGACGACGATGGCCACGTCTGGGCGGAATTCTTCCGGCACGGTCCCGATTACCTGGTCCGCTTTACCGGGATGGCGGACTTCGTGGTATCTCGAACTGCGGAGCGCATCGGATGCCGCCCTCGTCCCGGGATCGCGCGCGCAACGGTCCGCCACCTTCTGCTCGATCAGGTTCTTCCGCTTGCCCAGAGCGTTTGGGGAAAACTGGTGCTGCACGCCAGCGCGGTTCTCAGTCCGTGGGGAGCCATCGCGTTTCTCGGCACTTCCGGCGAAGGGAAGTCAACTCTCGCCCTGGCGCTTGCCCGGGAGGGCCTGCCCCTCGTCACCGACGACTACCTCATTGTGGACGACGCCGGCCCTTCACTTGTGGCTGTCCCTGCTTATCCGGGTGTCCGCTTATGGCCTGATACCGTGAGCGCACTCGGTGGCGATCGGCCTCGACTGTCTAAGGTGGCGCATTACACGGAAAAGGTGCGGATGGGCGATGCCAGGGATCTGTCCTTTTGCTCCGCGGCAGCCCCCCTCAGGCGGGTTTTTGCTCTAGCCGAACCCGACGGTGGCGCGGCGGGCGCGGTTCATATCGAATCGTTGCCTGAATCGGGAGCTTTCGAGGAGCTGATGAAATCTGCTTTCGTGCTGGATCCCATGGACGCACCTCGCACAGCGGAACTGTTCGGACGCGTCGCACGCGCGGCCCGTTCGAAACTGGTATACAAGCTTTCATTCCCCCGGGACTTCTCCGCGCTGCCGGCCGTTTGCGAAAAGTTGTTCCGTCATTTGCGGGAGAAAGGGTGAACCGGATGTTGGAGTTTACGCTGGATAGCACAGTTACCGCATCCGACCCGGTGGTTTCGCGGCAGGTCGCCAACGAAATTGTGCTCCTGAATATGGAGACGGGTGCCTATTACGGTCTCGATCCGGTCGGTGCCCGGATGTGGGAATTGTTGTCGCAGGGCAACACTGTCCGCCAGGTCGTGGATACACTCACCCCTGAGTATGACGTCGAGGCAAAACAACTGGAGTACGATCTGCTTGAGTTCCTGGCTCGCCTCGGAGCTAAGGGGCTCATCGAAACCGGTCGCTAAGGTGCGTGTGCCGACTCCTCACGTCATGAAGAATCTGGTGCTGGTGGCAGGCCACGCGATTCCCTACCGCTTTGACCGGCTGGAGCGCGACGACGGATGGTTCCTGAAGCCCTTTCAAGCGGGAGAAGGCTCACTCTACCGCGACCACGTGAAGCGCGGCGTGGCCATTGCCGCCCAAGACGCCGATAGCCTGCTCATCTTTGGAGGCGGCCAAACGGATGCCGCGGCGGGTCCGCGCAGCGAAGGCCAGGGCTATTGGCTGGCCGCCGACCACTTCGACTGGTTCGGTCATCCGGAGGTGCGCGGACGTGCCACCACGGAAGAGTTCTCGCTCGATTCGTTGCAGAATTTGCTCTACGGTATCTGCCGCTTTCGAGAGGTGACCGGCGGCTACCCCGCTCGTATCGTCGTGGTGGGCTGGGAATTCAAAGGCCCGCGCTTCGATCTTCACCGGCGCGCCCTGCGGTTTCCCGCGGCACGCTTCCGCTATGAAGGCGTAAACAACCCGCCGACGCTGGACGAGAACCTGCCGTTTGAGAAAGCGCGCGCCGCTCTCTTCGAGCGGGATCCCTATGGCGCGACATCGGAGCCGGCAAGAAAGCGTGAAGCCCGCAATGTCTTCCGCCGGCATCATGGGTACCGCGAGAGCTGTCCGGAACTCGTCGCTCTGCTGGGACACCAGGGTCCGGAGTTGTTTGCGGGACCACTCCCATGGTCTTCACATGGGGGAGGCAGGCAGCGGAGGGCGAGAGGTGGTCGCGCTGGAAACAAGGGGCTTTGAGGTCGAAGCGTGGGAGTGCTCCCCACGCTTGGTGCCTTCCGGCAATTCCCTGCTTGCGGAAATAACGCTGAAGGCGCGCTTCCCGTATTGTCCACCGAACAAGGCCCTTGTACGGCAAGCAACCACGGCAGAGGGCCACACTCTCATCCGAGCCGACGCCAATCGATTGCTAAGAGGGAACATAAAAAGAACTTTAAAACTATTAGGAGTTTGAGCACTTTTCTATGAAAATAATACTAACCAATTGATACTTTAATGTATCAACTTGCTCGGTTATTCTTAGGACGAGGCGAAAACGGGGGGCAAAAAGATCACGGTCTGTCCTGCTCGGTTTACGATTGCGAACGGCGGCGTCTTGCAGCGCTAATCACAGTAAGGAGGCCTCCCAAACCGAGGAGAAGCGTTGTAGGTTCTGGCGCACTGGAATCCGAAGTAAGCGTCGTTGCGTCGGCGTAGAAGTCTGAAATACCATCAGTGTTACCAAGGCCATACACAACAATCTCGTCAATGCGTGAACTGGAGAAGCTCAGGGTCGCCAAGCCACTGGACGTGAAGGTTTCAGAGAAAAACGCGTCAGGACCAATGACAGCGACCTGCACGGACCCAGTCACGATATTCAAATATACTCCGGCTGTTGTCGCGTAGGATTCCGGGAGGATCTGATAAATTCCATTTCCCGTTCCGTTAGACGTTATGTGGATATCATAAGTATCGTCAACGGGCGCCGGCACAGAACTGGCGCCAGAGGGGCAAGCTGCGGCGGTGCAGAGTTCCGTTGTGGTTAGGCCTGCCGTGTTGTTCCATATATTCCAAGCAGTTGCGGCGGACTGTCCACCATATCCGAGACCATTGAACGAGACGACCGCCGACGTGTCCCCACTTTCAAAGCTAGGATTCGTGATCGTACCGGCGAACCCGAGGAACGCCATCAAACAGCCAAGAACGAGCAACCGCGAAAGCAAATGTCGATTCGTCACGTGCGTCTTCTCCTCAAACCTGGACGAATGATCCCACAATTCCAAAACAAAGAGCAAGTTAACTGGAATGAATGGAGTACGGTCAAGGTACTAGGACGCGCGCGGCAACCTCGATTAAAAATAACAACCCATGAAATAATGGCAAGAAATGTCGAACAATGCCACATAATCCGGCCGGAAGTGGCGCGGGGTTATTGAAAACTGCCCCGCCTCTGGCTTCCGGCGAGCAGGGCAAGTTCTGATCGCGAACGCGCCGCGACTGAACATGGAGGCCTGTCTTGACCACGCGTTCCGGCAGGAAACCGCCATATCGGAAAGGGGGGCCACACGGGCCGGAAGTCGGCTGGTGGGAAGCTGACCGTCGGGCGTACACAGCGAACGCGGTATATAAAATGAGCGGGTTCAGGGGCTCTGGCTGCCGCTGCTCTGGCTGCTCGAAATCGTTTTTGTGTGTGGATTGGCCCTCGTTACCTCCACGCTAAATGTGTACGTTCGCGATACGCGCTATATCGTCGAATCCATCAATACGGTGTTGTTCTGGCTGGTCCCCATCGCACGCGATCCAGTCCTTAGGGGTCCACTGTGACCGCGCCATGTGGCTGGACCACGGCCGTGTAACGCAAACCGGCCGGTAAGCCAGGTGATTCAGGCTTACGCGGAATCCACGCAGCCGCCCCGCCACCCTTAGAACCTGAACGTGCCGGATCAGGATGAAGCGGCGTTCGTGGATAATCGAAATGGGCTGCCGGAGGCGGTGTGACGCGCCGCGGCTGAGCTAACTCTCCAAAGCAGGATTGTCGTCCGATCCTCCTGCTGCTGGCCGAGGATCTCCAACGGAAGCGCCGCGCGGTTGCGCTTCACGCAGAACTAGCGGCGGGGATAGCGTTGCCTCAAGCTTCCGAATTGCGCCGCCATCCCTGAAGCAGCACGGCACAAATGATGATCAGGCCCTTGACGACCTGTTGTGGATAGCCCGGGATGTTCATCAGGTTCATGATGTTGCCGATGATGCCGAGAATGAGCACGCCCAACAGAGTCTGAAAGGCGGTTCCTTTGCCGCCGGCGAGGCTCGCTCCGCCGATCACCACGGCGGCGATGGCATCCAACTCGGCGCCCGTTCCGACGATCGGCGATCCGACGCCGGTGCGGCTCGTGCTGATGATCCCGGCGATGGCGCAGAAGGCGCCGGAAATGCAATAGACGGCAAACTTGTACCAACCGGTCCGAATCCCCGCCAGCCTGACCGCGGCCTCGTTGCTCCCGATGGCTGTCACGATTCTTCCAAACACCGTGAATCGCAGGAGAAACGCCACCAATCCAAAAATGACAACCATGACGAAGACCGGCGTCGGAACCCCCAGCCAATAGGCGGACCCGAAACTGTTCAATCTCGGATCGGCGATGATAATCGGAGATCCTTTGGAGACGATGAAGGCGAAGCCCCTGGCAATGGTCATCATGGCAAGGGTGGCGACGAACGGCGCCATATTTCTCGCCGCCACCAGATAGCCGGACACGGCGCCGCACAGCGAACCGATGGCGACGGTCAGCACCAGCGCGAACCCGAGGCCTGTTACGCCAAGCAAATAAGCCACCATGACGCTTGCCAGCGCCGCCACGGAACCGACGGACAGATCGATGCCCGCCGTCAGAATCACCAGCAGCATGCCCAGGCCCATCCCCGCCAGCCCGGCGACCTGCCGCAGGAGATTGAAGATGTTGTTCCGGCTGAAGAAAACATCCGACAGCGATGCCGCAAGCACGAGCATTGCCAGGAATATGAGGACCGTGTTGTACTCCAGCACCAGGTGAATGAGGCTCTCCCGACGTATCCGCCGTTCCATCACCCGCCTCCTCCACATCCGGACCTGCGGACTGCCAGCCGCATGATGTTTTCTTCGGTAATCGCGGCGCCTTCCAGCACGCCCGCAATCCTGCCCTGGCTGACGACGGCCACCCGGTCGCACAGCCCGATCATCTCCATCATCTCGGAGGAGACCATGACGATCGCCATGCCGGCGCCGGCCAGATCCGCGATGAGGCTGTAGAGTTCCGCCTTGGCCCCAACATCCACGCCGCGGGTAGGTTCATCCAGCAGCAGAACCCGGCAATCGGTGCCGAGCCACTTGGCCAAAACCACCTTCTGCTGATTGCCCCCGCTCAGGTCGGCCACCTCCGCGTCGATGTTCCGGGCCTTGATCCGCAACCTGCCGGCCAGCGTCTGCGCGACGCTTCTTTCCTTGCGCTGCCGGATGATCCCGAGAGCGCCCGCCATCCGGCCGACGCTGGGCAGGGTGATATTCTTGCGGATCGACATACTGAGGATGACGCCATGGTCTTTCCTGCTCTCCGGCACCAGCGCGATGCCGTTGCGGACCGCATCCCGCGGCGAGTGGATGCGCAACCGGCGGCCACCCACCGAGATTGTCCCGCTGTCTTTCGGATCGGCGCCGAAAATGGTCCGGAGGATCTCCGTGCGGCCGCTGCCCACCAATCCCGCGATCCCGACGATTTCCCCCGCCCTCACGACAAAGGAAACGTCCCGGACCTTTCCGCCGCGGCTCAAGGCGTCGACGCGGAGCACCTCAACGCCGGCACGGGAGCCGCGGCTCGGGAACATCGCGGTCAGCGTGCGCCCGATCATCAGGCCGATCAGATCGCCGGGTGTGATTTCCGAAGGCAGGACGGTGCGCACCACGGCGCCATCCTTGAGCACCGTGATGCGGTCCGCAATACGGAATATCTCGTCCAGACGATGGCTGATGTATACCAGTCCGACTCCCTGTTCCCGCAGGATGCGGAGCGCCGCGAAGAGGCTCTCTACTTCCTGGGGCGCCAGTACGGAAGTCGGCTCGTCCAGTATCAGAACCCTCACATTCTCCGATAGCCCTTTCGCGATCTCGACGATCTGACGGTAGGCCACGCCAAGACTCGCCACCGTGGCGCGCGGATCGATTTCGGGGAATCCGGTTCGTGCCAGCAGTTCTCCGGCGCGGCGGTTCAGGCCGCGCCAGTCCACCAGGCCAAAGCGGCGCGACAAACGGCTGATGAAAATGTTCTCGGCAACGGTGAGAGAGGGAACCAGCGCCAGTTCCTGGTGAATGATGCCGATTCCGAGCTGGCGGCCCGCGCGCGGGTCGGGGATCTCCACGGCGCTGCCGTCCATCCGGATGGTGCCGCTATCCTTGCGGAGAACGCCCGAGAGGATGTTCATCAAGGTGGACTTGCCGGCGCCGTTCTCGCCCACCAGGGCGTGGATTTCTCCCGGCCGGACATTGAGAGACACATCCTTCAATGCCTGGACCGCCCGAAACGACTTGCTCACGCCGGCGATCTCGACACGATAGGTCTCAGGCGCCACGGTCAGAAATCCGAGTTCGCACGGTAGAACTTGTCCACGTTGAGCCTGGTGATCGCCGCCGCCTCCGTGTAATAGATTTTCGGGAAATCGCGGCGCCCCGCCAGGTACCCGAGGGCGATCTCCACCGCGGTGCCCCCCACCAGCGCGGGATCGTTCAGCCCAGTTGCGCCGTACTCGCCTCTGCGGATGGCTTCGTAAGCCTCCTTCTGACCATCGGCCGCGGCGGCCACCAGGATCTGGCCCTTCCGGCCGGCCTCGGTGATGGCCTTGAGCGCGCCGAGACACATGCTGTCGTTTTCGCACAGCAGCACGTTGGCGTCCGGCCGGGCCACCAGGATGTCCTCCATGGCCTTCAGTCCGCCTTCGTGCGTCCAGTTGCCCCAACCCTGGGTGAGGATCTCGAAACCCGATTTATTACTGTCGCGAAGCTGCTGCTCGATAATGCCGCGGAAGACGCCCTGGCGGCGTTCCTTGCCGACGGGATTGCCCTGGGTGCCGCTCAACAGGGCCATGCGGATTGGCTGGCCCTTCATGCGGGACGCAAGCCATTCGCCAACCAGCTCGCCATTGGCCAGGTTGTTGGACTGCACGGTGGTCACGTAGTCGGCCGAGGGATCGATGGAGCTGTCGATGACGATCACCGGGATGCCCGCCCGGGCGGCCGCCTTGGTCGCGGGGACCAGCCCCTTGGGGTCCTTGGGGTTCAGAATCAGGACATCGATATTCTTGGACAGCAGGTCCTCGACATCCGCCAGTTGCTTGTTCATGTCGTCGTGGGCTTCGGTGGCGATCACGGCCTTGACTCCCATTTCCGCGGCCTTCTTCTTCACGGCATTGGTCTGAGCCGCGAAATACGGGGCGGCGAGGGTATACATGGAGAGGCCGATGGTGATCTCCTTGGCCGCTTTGGGCGCGGCCGCTCCGGTTGCCGCGGGGAGCGCCGTCCGGGAAGCAGCCGGCGGGGTTGGGGCTCCACAGCCCGCCAGGACCGCCGTGCCCAACGCCACCGCGGCCGCGATGGCCCATGCCCCATGTCTTGTGTTCAGAGAATCCTCCTTCCGCGGCAAGCGGACTAATCCAACGCGATGATCACCTTCATGATATTCCCACGGGCTTCGTCGATCGTCTGGTAGGCCGCCGGATAGTCTTCGAACGCGAAGCGGTGGGTAATCAATTCGTCGAAGTCGATGACGCCGGAGGCCGCCATGGCGATTGCCGCCTCGTAGTCGTTCTTCCGGTACATCAGGGAGCCCGCCAGGAGCAGTTCGCGGTCTTGCACCAGGCCCATGTCCACCGCCGGCGGCGTCGCGAAGACTCCCACCACCACCACCGTCGATCCTTTGCGCGCGTGCCGTATGGCATCGGCCATCGCTTCCGGCGATCCCGCGCACTCCAGAATCACATCTGCACCGTCCGGGCCGAAGGCCTTCCAAGCCTCGCCGAGTTCCTCGTGCCGCCGGTCGACCACTAGCGGGAAACCAACCCTGCGCGCCTTTTCGAGCCGGTACTCGCTGACATCGGTGATGAGGATGCGCTTTGCGCCCGAGGCGCGCGCCGCCTGCGCCGTCAGGTTGCCGATGGTTCCCGCGCCGAGCACCGCCACGGATTTTCCCCGAACCTCGCCGAACCTGGAAAGCGCGTGCACCGCGACCGCCAGCGGCTCGATCATCGCGGCCTGGTCCAGACCGACAGGCTCGGGGATTTTCAGTGTCATGGCAGCGCTCACCGGAAAATACTCCTGGGCGGCGCCGCCGGTTTGAAAACCCATCACGCGGAGATGGTCGCAAATGTGATACATGCCCTGGCGGCACGCGTAGCAGGCGCCGCAAGTAACCTGGGGCATGATGACGACGCGGTCGCCGGCGGCGAATCCGCGTACCCCGGCCCCCATCGAATCCACGGTTCCGGCAACCTCGTGGCCTTGGACCACGGGATACGTGGTGTAGGGGTGCCGGCCGTGATAGACGTGGATATCCGAGCCGCACACGCCGATCCGCCTGACGCGCACCAGCACTTCGTCATTGCCCGGGACGGGCTTGGGGACCTGCCGGAACTCGATGGTGCCGGGCATGGTCATGACCGCCTGTCGCATCACGTTTCTTTTAGCACAGTTCCCCGCGGGCCGCCTCCCAGGCGCGTTGGCGGACGGCCCAGCCCAGCCGGTTCAGCGGGAGAGGGAGAGCAAAAGTGGCCGTTTTGGTCACTGCGATGGTAGGGACAAAGTGACCGGAACATTCACCTGCTGGGACACTCCGCCTTCGGCAATTACCGAAACTGTGCCGTGATAGGAGCCGGAAACCAAACCGGCCGGATTGACACTCACCGTGATCGGCTCCCCAACGAGGCCGGTCAAGCGGTTCACGCTGAGCCAGGAGCCGCCATCATCAGTGCTCACGCGGACGGCGTAGGGAAACGGCTCAAGGAAATTCGCCGATGTCGCGATAAGCCAAGTCTGTGGCTGAGAGGCCCTCGAGTTGGGGTCATCCAGCGACAGCGTGAGCCGATACGCCGTCGCGGTCACATCCCGAATTCGATCGAGGCCAGGTTCCGGAATCACCATGTTCCCGTTCGAGTCGAACGTTGGCGTTCCCGGGCTAATGGCGTTCAGGCCGGCATCGAGAACCGGGCCGCCGTCGCCGATTGCCGTCGCGAGAGCGTTGCCGGCTACCGTATGGATGATTCCATCGGTAGTCACGCGCAGTATCTGCGATCCGTAAGGGAGATACATGACGCCATCTTTGTCGATCATGATGGACCGAACCTCGCACAACTGAGCGTCTGAAGCGGGCATGCCGTCGAAGGCGAACTGCGTGTTCCCCGGTCCGCCCGTGCACGGCTGTCCATTTCCCACAACCCGGCTCAGAGTTCCGCCGGGGTTCACCCGGAGTACCATTCCTGAGACTGCATTGGTAGCAACCGCGGGGTACAAGGCTGCATGAGTCCACGCCAGAAAAATGTTTCCCTGAGGATCGATCGCAACCGCATTGTAGTAATCCGTGCCCTGTTGTCCGGGTCCGACAATGGTGGTGATGATGCCGCTGGCGTCGATCTTGCGCAAGCGGGCGTTGGAAGTATCCGCGATGTAGGTATTGCCTTGGTCGTCGAATGCCACGCCGCCGGGCTCGTTGAGAGTCGCGTTGACTGCCGGACCACCGTCGCCCTGCGCGCGATCGAGGCCCACGCCAGTCCCGGTACCCGCAACCAGATGGATGGTCCCGTCCGCAGCGATCTTGCGAACGCGGCTGTCGCCGGTGATTACATAGAGGTCGCCCTTTGGGTCCACTGCGAGGGGCCCTGCACCGAAAAGAGTTGCTTGCAGCGCGGGCCCGCCATCACCCGAATATCCGGCTTGGCCGGTTCCTGCAAATGTGCCGATGGTCCCATCGGGAGCGATCTTACGGATGCGATTCCCTCCAGAGTCGCTCACATACAAGTTCCCCGCGGCATCGAATGTGGCTCCCCCTACCCGGTCGAATGTCGCGTGGATGGCTGGGCCTCCGTCGCCGCTCGAAAATGGATTCGCGGGGGAGTAGCTGATGGCGCCACCGGTTTGCCCGGCGGGAACAGGTTGCCCGCTTCCAGCCACTGTGGCGATGATGCCCTCAGGCGAGATCCTTCGTACGCGGGCGTTGCCAAAATCGGCGACCCATAAGCCGTCTGCTTTGTCGAAGGCGAGCTGTGCCGGATTGCAGAGGTTCGCGCTGGTGGCGAGTCCTCCATCACCGGAAAACGCGCAAGTTTGCGGCGCCTGCGCACCGCAGGTGCCGCTGCGGCGGTGCTGCCCCTGTGGGTCCGTAAGGGCACTCCTATACTGACGGGCGACCGAGGGCACCGCAGTTCGGGAGTTTCCGCGCTGTACCCAGGCAAAGAACATGACGGCAGCAGCCCCCCTCGCCTGGGCCCGTTCCGGAACTCAAGAATCTGACCAAGAAAGGGAACCTTAGCGGGGGCTGCTTCGCTCCCGCCTCCAGCCTCATTGTTCAATAAAAAAGTGCTTGCCTGCAAACGGAGGTTTCCCAAGAAGGGCGGATGTACGGCACGAATCTCGCCAGCCCAGTGGAGTGGAGGGTGATCGGAGTGAGCCAAAGAGAGTGGCGCACGGGCGCGGGAGGAGCAGTAATAAACGGATGGCCCGACGCCTCAAAAGGTAGCCGGGCCATGGGTGAAGCGTGGAATCTTGGGTCCAGGCGCCTAATTCGCGAAACGGCGCCGAAGTCCGAGACCGATCAAGCCGCCGCCGATCAACAGGAACATTCCCGGCTCAGGCGCTGAGGTAGTGCCCGAGAGCGAGACGTTGTCAAAATCCGTCTGAGAGGCGGCTGACCCAAGTGAAATTGACAGTGCCTGACCAATAATCGCGCCCGAATCCGGCGACTTCCACGACATGGTCCAATCCACCCAGTTGTAGGTCCCATCTGTGTTCGTGGTCGGTGCTGCACCGCCCGGGTTGGAATTATCCATCGCTAGCAGCACAGTGCTGCCGGCGAGCAGATCAATCTCAGGCGAGAACACTTGACCCTCGGTTGTCCGCCGACTGAGCCACACCGACAACGTGTATGTCGTATCTGGAGCTAGGTTTACGGCGAGGTTCTGCGTTAGAGTACCGAGGTTGGCAAAGCCTACTTGGACTCCGTCGGGAATGCTATCCCAGGCAGTGGTAGCAGGGAGAAGTGCACCCGAGACCCCGGTAAGCGCCCAGTTGGCCGGTGCGCACGTGACCGGGGCGACTGAGCCGCATGACGGGCTTTCAAATGAGGAGTTCAAAACCGTAATTGGGTTCGCGAAACCACTGCTCACCCACAGAAAAAGACCGACACACAATCCAGAAAGAACACGTGAACTCATCACTACCTCCGTTTGACGTACCAGACTTGTATTTAGCGCCAGATCACCTGTATTTTGGCGCCAGATCAAACATAGCTGAGAGCCCAGCGCAAGGTCAAGGATAAAAGAAAGCCCAGCGTACGGTCAAGCACCCACGTCACGGGTAAAGGCAAAGCCCAGCGTACGGTCACGCACCCTCGCCCTTTATAGTACTAGTACTATTGCAGGATTATTAACCGCAGTACCGCGGCGGTTATGATGGCCGCCGGAATTCACTCCTCATCTCCTGCGGATCGAGAAGCTAACAGGTCCGGAAACGGTTGTGTAAGCCGACGGTGTAGCATCTCGGTCGAACCCTCGCACGTAAATCGGCGGGGGCGGCCGGAGAAAGATCGGCCCCGAGCTTTCTAGCCACTGGCAGAACGGCGGTCTCTTACTGCGAGGCGACGGACACGGAAAGCGGCGGCACACGGCGCGCCGGATCTGGACGCGACTCCGCGGGGAGCATCCCACTCACCCGACCGCCGAGGCAGCCGTGTGGCGACGCGCACAGCGGCAAAAGCAGGAACTGAGGCTTGGCGGCTGGGAAGTGTTCGTGCCTCAGCGCTTCGACTGAGGCCAGGAGGCTCAGGTCGAATGCTCCGAGGCGGTGGCGAAACTGGATGAGGATCCGTGCAAGCTGCAGTTCTTCGCGATGCGCAGCATGGCTTCGGACGATGCGTTTCATCGGGCCCGCTCTGCGCTTGCAGTATCAGGTTGCAGGAAGCCACCCGGGCGGCACCATCCATTCATCAATGGGAACAAGTCCACGCCTGCCGCTGCGACAGAGTGCACCGAGTTCTGCTTCCCATATCGCCCGACGCGCAAGTACATTCATTTGCAATGGATCTGACAATGCGGGACAATTAATGCCGGACAGTTAACGTTGCTAAGTAGCCGGGCGTTTTCTAGTTACGAACGCGCCCGAGAAAACCGAGTTCAAAGCGTGTCAAGTCTCAGTCTAGATCACACCCCCCGATGGAGAAGTTCCCGCTCCCGCCCGGTGTTGAGGCCCATCGCCAGCACCGAGTTCAACTCGCGGGTATTTTCTTGTGCTCCTTCGGCTGCAGGAAGGACTGCCGGCCTGGATGCTGAGAGCGTGTTGCTTTACGAATTGGAGTCTCTCGAATGGCGCATCGGACGACTTGAGGCCGCCTTCAGTCGTTTGATGAGGATGGCTATGTGGGCCACCAGGGTTTATCGAAGGCTCGGCCACGTGCTGCTCCGGACACCCTTGGCGGGCCCCTGCCGGAAGCTGATGGGCCGCATCGCGCCGGATGAGAAATATCGGCGCTGGTTCATCTTGCATCGCGCGACCGACCCCTATGCATATGCAAATTCCGGGGTCACGTCACGCATCGCTAAAGACCTTGGCCCTCTCGTCTCGGTGGTTATACCCGTCTACCAGCCACACGTGCCTTGGCTGAGAACCGTGGTGGACTCCGTCCGAGCCCAATTCTATCAGAATTGGCAATTGCTGATTGTGTTCGACGGCGATCCGAGCGATGAAGTGCGTGCCCATCTCCAGTCCTGCGCTTCGGAGGATTCGCGCATTCATTGCATTTCCAGCGATCGCGGGGGGATTTCCTCTACGCTCAATATGGGGCTCAACGCCTGTTCAGGCGCTTATACGGCGTTTGTCGATCAAGACGACATTCTGGAAGAGACTGCTCTTAGCCACGTGGTTGCTGCGATTCTGCACGACGAGCCTGACATTCTATATACGGACGAGGATTATGTGGATGAGCATGGGAATGCTCAACTGCCCGTCTTC
The DNA here is from genome assembly GCA_003136215.1 of Bryobacterales bacterium. Taxonomy (GTDB): domain Bacteria; phylum Acidobacteriota; class Terriglobia; order Bryobacterales; family Bryobacteraceae; genus Solibacter. Next base: position 25,401 of record PLDO01000596.1, on the reverse strand, counting down.
AAGCCCGCCTGGTCGCCGGCGCTGCTCTTGTCCTGCATGTATTTTGGCCACCTGCTCGTGGTGGATACTGAGCGAGCAAAAGCAATTGGTGGGTTTCGGTCCGCTTACGACGGCGCCCAAGACTACGATTTCGTTTTGCGATTGACCGACCATGACGCCAGCGTAGTGCACATTCCCCGCGTTCTTTACCATTGGCGGCAACACCAGGGCTCGACAGCCCTCAATCGTGACGCGAAGCCGTACTCTCACGACGCCGGTCTGAGAGCACTCCAGGAAACTCTCGTGCGGCGTCACTTCAAAGGCACAGTTAAAAGCGGACGTACGGCTAACAGTTACAGATTGTCTTCCCTCTTTTCTACTGAGGATTCAGCTGCCCTCATCATCCCTACACGGAATCCGAAGCTTCTGTCACGCTTGCTCGCGTCGCTGCCTTCAGTGAAAGATGGACTCCGGATGGAAGTACATGTAATACTGCACTGCCAGGGGAACCAAGATGATGAGAAGATCGCGGCTATCTGCCGGAGATATGGCGCGCACGTCTTCGAATACCGTGGACCATTCAACTTCAGCTTAATGAATAACCTGGCCGCCGCCGGCCTTTTGAATCGGTATCTTGTCTTCATGAACGACGACATCCTGGTGCGGAGTGACGGCTGGCTTGAGAATTTGTGCGCCTCGTTTGTACGTCCGGAGGTTGGCATTGTTGGCGCGCAGTTGCGCTACCCTGACGGCACGATCCAGCACTCAGGTGTGGTGACGGGCGTAGGCGATGGGGTCGGTCACGTAGGCCGGTTCCAGTTGGGCAGCCCGTTTTGGCCCTGGCTGGAGACGACTCGCAACGTCTCTGCTGTAACGGGAGCATGCTTCGCGATTCGCCGCACCGTATTCGAGCAGCTAGGTGGCTTCGACACACGTTTTCTCAATAACTTTAACGACGTGGATTTGTGCTTGAGGGCACAACGCACGGGGTTCGAAGTGGTCCTCAGTTGTGGCTCCAGCCTCTGTCACGAGGAAGGCAGGACCCGCCGGACCGGCACTAGTTTACATGAGAGGATCGCCTTTTGGACTCTGTGGGGCAGTGTGCTGGGGCAGGCCGACTATTTCTCCAGCCCAAATCTCTCCCGGCGCTTGGAAACCATCGATCTATCCACCCCTTCCTGGCTATGATCCCAAAACAAACAGAGAAGAAGCGCCAGAACCTACGATTTTGGTTCACTCGAAGGCCAATGCAGTCGCCCCGGAATCCAGCGTCGCCTGGAGTTTTGCCGATCTCTTGTTCGATTCCAATCCCAAAGGAATAATGTAATGCCGATCCAATTGTTCGTACCCAGTTTTCGAATCGATGAGTGTCTGGCCGGTATCCGGGTGTGCCTTGAGAAGGGCTGGACGGGTCTGGGATTCAAGACGGTTGAGTTCGAAGATGCGTGGAAGAAATATGCAGAACTACCCCACGCTCATTTCCTCAGTTCCAATACGGTTGGCCTCCACCTGGCACTCCACGTCCTGAAGAGCAGGTTCGGTTGGGCTGACGACGACGAAGTCATTACGACTCCATTCACCTTTGTCTCTACGAACCACGCGATTCTCCATTCCCGCCTCCGCCCCGTATTTGCCGATCTCGACGAATTCCTCTGCCTGGATCCTTCCAGTGTTGCGGCCAGGATTACCCCAAGAACCCGGGCGGTCATGTTTGTCGGCATAGGCGGTAATACAGGGCAGTACGACAAGATCGTGGATCTATGTCAGCAGCGTGGTTTGAAACTGATTCTGGATGCGGCTCACATGGCAGGCACGCGGACGGGTGGACGACAGGTCGGCCCCGAACCAGACGCGGTAGTATTCAGCTTCCAGGCCGTCAAGAACCTGCCCACCGCCGATTCCGGGATGATCTGCTTCAAAGACCAGGAAGACGACGAGCGTGCCCGCAAGCTGAGCTGGCTGGGAATCAACAAAGACACTTACGCCAGGACGGCGGCGCAGGGCGCTTACAAGTGGATGTATGACGTCGAAGAGGTTGGGTTTAAGTACCACGGGAATTCGATCATGGCGAGCATTGCGCTGGTCCAATTGAAGTGGCTCGATCAGGACAATTCGTATCGCCGCCAGCTTGCTGCATGGTATCGAGCCAGACTCGCCGGCCACGACTCTGTTCGGGTCGTCGAGGTCGCCCCCGGCTGCGAGTCCGCCACTCACCTCTTTCAAGTCCGTGTGGAGCGGCGCGACGCCGTGATGCTGGCACTCAACGAGCACCAGGTCTATCCGGGCGTACACTACCGCGATAATACCGAATACCGCATGTATTCCTACGCCAACGGCTCTTGTCCGAATGCCGCGCGGGCCAGCAGCGACATCATCTCTCTCCCCCTCCACATGAATTTGGCGCGAAACGACGTTAACATGGTTTCTGATCTCCTCATCCGGTACACAAAATGAAGCGGGTAGTTCAGCCATTCGGGAGTGCCATTGTCCAATTGCGGTTGATCGCGGAAGCCGACCTGGATATGACCATGCGCTGGCGGAATTGCGATGACGTGCGCGTCTGGTTCAAGAACTCGCAAGCCATTACGCTGGAGCAGCACCGGGCCTGGTTTTTCCGATACTCAGCGAAGGACGACGATTTCCTGTTTATCGTCGAGGCCGGGGGCCGGCCGGTTGGACAGGCGTCGGTGTATGGCATCGACTGGGTGGATGGTGTGGCGGAAGTCGGCCGATTCCTGGTCGCGCCGGAAGCCGGCGGACGGGGTTACATTGGCCAAGCCTGTGCGGAGCTTCTTCAGTTCTGTCAGGACACCTTGAATCTGAAATCCGTCTTCCTGGAAGTCAAGGAAGATAATGAGAGGGCCATCAAGATCTACGCGCGAAACGGCTTCCGCGAAGAAGCAAGGGCAGAGGGTATGATACGAATGAGCCGCTCGCTGAATACGGATCTGGCCAGGAGCGCTTATGCAGGCGATGCCTCAGTTGCTCAGCGATAGTTGGCAGTCCCTGCGCGTTTGGCGCGTTTGGATGTTTTTGGGAGTCCAGGACATCAAGGCCAGGTTCCGGCGGTCCGCGATCGGGCCTCTCTGGATTCTCCTGAACATGTCCCTGTTCGTCGTTGGGGCAGGGGTCCTCTACGGCGTCATGATCAACCAGCCGATGAAGATCCTTCTCCCTTATCTGGTCACTGGCTTCACCCTGTGGGGCTTTATCGTCAGCTCGCTCACGGAATCCGGATGGGCATTTGTGAATGCGGAGGGGTACATTAAGCAGTTCTGTTATCCAAAACAAATCTACCTCCTGCGCACCTTGGTTTCCAGCACGATTATCCTGCTGATCACTCTTCCCGCCATCATCCCCGTCCAGTTATTCTTCCGAAGCTTCTCGATTGTTGGCTGGCTGCTTGCCGTGCCAGGCCTGCTTCTCCTACTCCTGGCGGTATTAGGCCATATCACTGTATGCGCGTATCTCGGCGTTCGCTTCCGAGATCTGCCTCATGCCGCCAATGGAATCCTGCAAGTGGCCTTCTTTGTCACGCCCGTCATGTTTCCCGCAAAGCTGTTGCAAGAGCGGCACCTGGCCCTGATCTATCAAGTCAATCCCTTTTACTACCTCCTCGAGGTCGCCCGACACCCCATTCTGCAAGGAGAATTTGCTGCTCCGGAAACCTACGCATTCGCAGTGCTCTATATTCTGCTGGTGTGGGGGTTCGCGGGCCTGGTTGCAAGATCTCTGGATGCGCGAATCGTGATTCTGCTATGAGGGACATCTACCTTCGTTTACGCGGTGTGGGGATGACCTTTGAAGGGCAGATCGGCGGCCAGGACGGCCTGAAGGCCTGGCTGACCCGGCTTTTCATCAAAGAGCCAGCAACGCCTCAGAGCTACCGTGTCGAAGCCCTGAAGGACATCAACCTCAATATTCATCAGGGCGAGCATGTCGGGCTCATGGGTCTCAACGGCGCTGGGAAGAGCACGCTCCTGAAGGTTCTGGCCGGCATCTATCCGCCCACGGCGGGCCACGTGGAAAGGCGCGGTCACGTTTGTCCGATGTTCGAGTTCGCTACCGGCTTTGAAATGAATCAATCCGGCTGGGACAACATCCGCATCCGGGGCCTGTTGCTGGGCATGTCGCCCGCCGAAATCGAATCGAAACTGCATGAAATCGCCGAGTTCACGGAGTTGGGCGAGTTTCTCTCGTATCCCGTGCGGACTTATTCCTCCGGCATGTTCATCCGTCTGGCGTTTGCCGTTTCCACGAGTATCAATCCCGAGATCCTTCTCCTCGATGAGGTAATGGGTGCTGGAGACATCCGATTCGCTGAAAAGGCGAAGAAGAGGATGTTCGAGTTCATGGAGCAGGGTAAGATATTGGTATTCTCCTCCCATAACGCCGATCTTCTCAGTACGTTCTGCGAAAGGACGATCTGGCTGGACAAAGGGAAGGTGATCGCGGATGGCCCCACCACGGAGGTTACAGCGATGTATCGGAGCATGGCCTCTCAGTAGTGGCCGGGAGTATCGTTTCAATTCGAGTCGTCTCGTGCTTACAGAGACAGCGTGTAAACAGAAAGGGCGTAATCAGAACCAGCGGGAACAGATATCGGTAGTCGCGCGATGGTGCAATTAGGAAAATGGCAAGAGTGGCGACAAGCAGAAGTACAGTAACCTGCCTCAGAGGCCCGGGGCCAGCCTTCCAGCATGAAATCAGCAATAGCACGATGAGCGGGACAGCGCTCCAGAACAACAGCCGTTGCGGATACCGCTCGGACCAGGCCAGATAGGCGAGCAGGGGCCTCCTAATGCGTGACAGCGGAGCTTGGGATAGCCCAATCTCATTTGGAGTGATCCCGGTCTCGTAGAGATATGCAAAGTACGGAGCCCCAAGTCCTATCAGATGCATGGCGAGGCATGCACGGTCGGCTGCCACAATGGGGGCATTGCGTATGAGGATGTTGAGCGCCTGCCGATGGAACTCCGTCACGAATGCCGGGTCGTAGAGTACTTTTGCGTTGAAGGAGGGGTTGCCCATCATTATCGATCCAGAGACAAAACAGTTGTAATGTGCTTTGATCTGGTCCATCGGAGAGATCATGCTGAGTGTCTTGCGCTCTTCGGGGGTTATGATCCCGTTATTTGCGGCCACAGCCGAAACGAGCTGCACGGGCATCAATTCCCCCGCAAGTATCGAACTGGCACTGGCATGCAATACGTTTATCAGAATCGTCTGTGCGAAGAGGTACGACAGAATGACGCTCGACGCGAAGACGAACCGGCTCGCCCGGCGAAAATCGCGGCGCGTCAGGGCAATCAGAGGGACCATTGCAACGATGACTACACCATTATGACGCAGACAAGCACAGTATGCGACAGCTAGGCCGGCAACAGCGGCGGACCACCAACTCCGGTCAACCAGAGCGCGAAAGAGCCGCGCGTCGATCCAAACAACGGCGAATAAGAGCAGGCCAAGGCTGAATAAGATGTCCTTCCAGAGGGTTACCGCGTAGATACCGAAAATGGGCATCACGAAGTAGGTTGCCGCATACGCGGCCAGCGACCACCAAAGTGCCCCGGCTCGCTGCAACACCCGGAAAGAAAGCCCGATCCCAAATGCGCACAGGAGCATTTGAACGAGAGCAACTGCTGCCGGCGAGTTCCAGAGTTTTCGAATCAGCGCGATGGTCAATGTGTGCAGGAACGGGTGGTGGTTGCTGTACTCTCCCGAGGTCGCCTGTTGCCACTGATCAATCGAATCCGGCGTCATAACCCCTGGGAAGAAAGCGGCCAACCAAAGTGCCAGCCAAGCGAAAAGCGTGACGCCAAAAATCGTCGCAATCACCACGGGCCGTCTGGTGGTATCAGACGGGTCGGACGCAAAGCAAAGGGCAGCCCTGTACAGACCGATCACGTGAGTCCGGAGGCGCTCGCCAAGATGGGATTTTGACTGCGGAAATGGCAATTCCGCCGCTCTCGGCATACTGGTACTATCCAATACCCCACTATCGACCTGATCTTCTTTTCCCTCCGCCCTACCGATTGGCAAGGTTCCACGGGTAATCGATGAAGTGGCACGTTGCGATGACCGGGTCAGCGCGCCCTGTTTGTGGTGGATACGTTTGCCCCGAAGGTCCATCGGCGGTTCTCACTGACCGATAAGAAGAACCAGTATACCCCACAGTCCGTTATGTCGACTCACTCTTGTCCAAAACAGGTTCTTGCAGTCTGAAATAGAATGAGTGCCCTCCTTTAATTGACGTTGGCGAGCAATTCCTGGGCGTTCCCTCCTACAGCACCGATCTCCTCGGTACCTTTGTGAACGGAGAATCTGGCTGAAGAAGTGCTCGGCCATGGCCCCACGGCGGAAGTTAGAGGAATATTTCAGAGCAGTGCCGCTCAGTAGCGGCCCCAGCGGCGCTCATTCGACCGGTTGAGCGATGGACATCCGGACACGTTTATGCTGGAATGAAGCTTCAGGAGGAGCTAGGATGCGCGGCGACGGCTGCTTTATAAGGATTTCATTGATGGTTCTTGCGATTGGGTTCTCCGTCGGCTGCGGAAAGGAGGAGCCAGCAGCATCACAGCCATCGCTAACACCACCCCTTGCTGGGAACTGGCAGGCTACGATGCCTGCCAAGTTCGCGGGACTGAGTGTCAAGGACGGAGGCACCTGCTATCTCGACGCAGTTAATGCTGTGGCCATCGGGGACGGCCCATTTCTTATCAAATCCGGCTCACCCGTGTCGCTGGCCGGGTGGGCGGTTGCAGACTTGAAGGCGGGGCGATTGGGAAGCGCCGTCGGCGTCCAGTTGCATGCAGCGACGCCATATTTTATTGCCGCTGAGAGCTACGTGCGCCCGGGATTGGGTGCCGCACTAAAGAGCCCCGCACTGGAAGGCGGCGGCTTTAAGCTGGACGCTACCCCGCTCAACGTGCCCGCCGGGGACTACAGGGTTCTGTTCCTGATCCAGTCGGATCATGACCTCCTGCGTTGTGATACCGGGCGCACCCTCCGTGTCCAGTAGGGGGCTCGCCCCTCCTGCCCGCCACGTGAGGGGAGCGCCAGGAGCTAGCACATGATCCGTGCCGAGTACTTCATGCGGGACCCCAGGGTCTCTCATTCGCCGAGATTGATCCGGGATCCGGATGTTTCGATTATTCTCCCAACCTTTTGCCGGGGAGACAATGGCCTGCTGAAGAGGGCTATCGACACTGTGCTCGGACAGAGCTTTTCGAGCTTTGAACTGATCGTGATGGACGATGGTTCCACAGACGGCACAGCGGATCTCGTATCGGCATACGTCAAGGCGGACGACCGCGTCATTCATGTGAGGCACGACAGTAACTGTGGTCTGCCGGCGCTCCGCGTGAACGAAGGTCTCCTGATGGCTCGCGGTGAGCTATGCGCCTATCAGTTCGATGACGACCAGTGGACGGATGCAGCTCTCGCCACACTGGTTGGCGAATTGCGCAAAGACCCTGGCGTCGAAATCGCTTATGGCGTTTGCAAGTGCACTGTGGACGGCAGGGAGATCATGCTGGGAGGTCCTTTTAACTACTCCCGACTCGTCGCAGGAAACTTCATCGCAAATAACAGCGTTGTTCATCGCCGGAGCGTCTGGGAGCGGTTGGGCGGCTATGACATGCATCTGGTGATGCGTCGACTCTGCGACTGGGACCTGTGGCTGCGCTGGGGGCGTCATGCCGCATTTCTATCGGTCGACGAGACGGTAAGCATCGTCGAGGGTGGGATGGCGGACTCCATCGGCAAAACCATACCTGCCGACCTAATTGTGGTCCGGTCCCATATGGCCTTGGACCGCACTGCGAGTTTGCGGCCCGAAGCGCTGAGATCTTACGTGATCGATGGTCTCGATCACCTGAAGCACCTCGGCGCGAGCAAAGTCGATGCCGTTTGGCGCCAGCAGGTTGCGCCGTATCAATCTCGTTTTCGCCACATTTGGCCGGCGGTCCGCCCTCCCAGAACTCGGCCTCTTCACGTACTGTCCGTCAAGGCTCATTTCGACACTACCGTCGATATTATGATCGGCAATTATGCGGAGATCCTTGCCGGTGACTTCGCCTTCACCTTTGTGCCGCAACTGCAAGCTGATGAGGCGACAATCCGCTGCGTGGATATTCTGTTGCTCTATCGGGCCATCGACCAGCACGCGGAGCAATTGGTGGAGATCGCGCGGCGATACGGCAAGCCGGTCATTTACCTGATGGACGACGACCTCACAACTATTCATGAAATCTCCGAGGAGTTCGGTTACCTCGCCCCCGGTACGCCTTGCTACCTGGCGCTTCAGTCCTTAATCCGCGGCGCCGACCTCGTCATCACGTACTCGGCGGCAACAAAGGAGTCGGTCCAAGAGCTGAATCCGCGGAACATTGTCTTGGAAACGAATATCCGGCGAGAACGACTCGCCGCTGCACGGTCCAGACTCGGCGATCAAGCGGAATGCGGCTGCGGACCTTTAAAGATCGGATTTGCCGGAGGTTCAGCTCGACGCGAGGAATTCGCGGTGTTGTGGCAGGCCATCGTGGAAGTCAGTCGGCAGTTGGGGCGGAACGTTGAGTTTGAGTTCTGGGGTTTTACGCCTGACGGCCTCGACCAATTGCATTCGCCATATCGCTGCAAACCGTTCACCTTCAGTTACGAGGAGTACCTGGACCGCCTCACCTCCGGCGGTTTCGATATAATGATCGCCCCCCTGTTTGGTGGGAAGCGTGCCAAGCGCTCCAAATGCCCCATCAAGTTCCTGGAGTTTACGTCGGCGGGTGCGCTCGGCGTGTACTCCGACGTCGAGCCTTATCGCCCCGTTGTTGACGGAGTCAACGGCATCAAATGCCAAAACACTGTGGAGGCCTGGACCGCGGCGCTTCTGAGAGCGGCATCCCTGCCTTATGCCGAACGTAAAGGTATGGTCGCGCGGGCCATTCAGTGCGTTGAGCGGGAATTCACCACTGAAGTACAGGCGCCAAGACTCGCCGCTGCGCTGGAGGCCGCAGTTTTGCACGGTTTGCTGGGTCGGGCTCCTACCGGTAAACCCCGAATTGCCTACTTTTGCCACAGCCCTTATCTGGGGGGCGCCGAGAATCACCTGTTGCGCCATGCTGTTCTGGCTCAGGCTTTTCAATTCGAGCCGGTATTGGTACTTCCCTCTTGCGTAAGCGCTATGGTGGAAGAGGTTCAGCACAGGGCAACTGCTCTGGGAATGGCTATTGCCTATCTGCCTCTGACGGTGGAAACTGAGATGGATGTGTCGAGACAACTCGACGAATCGGCGATCGCGGCAATCATGCGTTGGCTGCGGCAAAATCGAATCTCGCTCGTGCACTCTGTTACCCTGATGCGCGAAGTGGGGGAGGCCGCGCGCCGTCTGGGCATCCCACATGCCGCGTCCCTATACGCCACCGAGTCCGATGCTCGAGCAGACGTGTTTCATTGTGACGTGGTCCATTCGGATTCCCTTCTCTATGCCAACCGCTGGAGCGAGGTTCTCGACGCACCTGCCCAACGAATCCTAGCCTACGTGCCGGACGAGTATTTCAGGGAAGGAGATGCGTCGAACGCGGTTGCCTCTCGTGCCGCTGGCGGCGATCTGACCATTGGGCTATTCGGAACCTTGCAGCCTCGGAAGGGTCAGTTACAGGCAATAGAAGCCGTCGGATTGCTCAAGAAACAGTGCGATATCGGTGTCCGGCTTCGCCTGTACGGCTACGATCATTTTTTCCCGGATTACCTCGCCGCCTGCAGGGAGATGGCGGAGCGATACGGCGTGTCGGATCTCGTGAGTTTCCCCGGCTTCGTCACAGACACCGTCGCGGCGCTGCGCGATCTCGACGCCGTGATATGTGCCAGCGACTGGGAGTCGCTGCCTCAGGCGATTCTGGAGGCGATGGCTGCCGGCCGGCTTGTTATCGCACCGAATGTCGGCGGTATCGGAGAGGTCGTCTCCCGCCGCACCGGAATTCTGATGCCCGACAACACCGCCGCCTCCATCTGCCGGGCGCTGACCGAGGCTCTCGGATTGAGCCCCGACAGTTGGCGCGAGAAGACGAGTCTTGCTCGAGAAGTGGTTTGCGCGGAATGTTCCGGGTACTCCGTTTCCACAGAACTTTTCAGGCTCTATCGCCAGGCAGCGGTTGGACAGGCTCGATGCATGGACAAGTCGGCCATTTCTGCTCCTGAACTTTCCACGATAATGGACGGCCGCGCGCCGCTTCTCACCCCCGATGCCTGTGGGGCACTGGAACTCCTGCGATCGCGCCTTCACGAAATCAATAGCGACATGCAACTGGCGGAATAAGCGGGGTGTCTGATGCTGCGCATTGACTTGGGCTGTGGAACAAAGAAGCAACCCGGCTTCATTGGAGTGGACCGATACCCTCTTGCCGGGGTCGACGTCGTCGCGGATATGAACCGGATCTTACCCTTTCGCGAAGATTCGGTCGATTTACTCTTAGCTTCGCACTCCTTGGAGCATGTCGAAAAGCTGCTTGCCACCATCCAAGAGGTCTATCGGATTTGTAAGCACGGGACGCAACTGTGCATCATCGCGCCATACAGCGAACAGAAATTGAACTGGGCAAATCCGTATCACAAGTGCGTTTTCAACGAGCATACACCCCGGTTCTGGACTGACCACCCGGATACCCCAGTCGATCCGGAGGAGTACAACCATCCCCACGCGTATCAATGGGGCCTGTCCAAAACGGATAACTCGAACCCTGGAATCGACATCCGTCTTGTTCGTATGGAATACTTCTACTTTCCCAGGTATGCGGGCCTGCCTTCGTCCGAACAGAGGCGATTGCGTCAGGAGCGGACGGATGTCTGCGAGCAGATCATGTACCACCTGATCGTTTGGAAAGGCGACGGAGAGGGTGGAGGCAGGCCGTTCGACGATTATGTAGCCGAGTTTCAGCCGTACGAACCGGAATATATCCCACTGCTAAGAAACCGAGGGCGAGGAATGCTACTTCAGAAGAGTACGACTGACGTGGAAGAAGCGCGGGCAGCCATTGCACGCTTGGAAGTAGAACTGGAATCCCGAGCGGTGGATGCCCCGGCAGCAACGCAATCCAAGCGCGTGGAGGAGTTGACCGCCGATCTGGAACGTCACAAGACTCTTCTGCAGGAACTGCGCCTCGAGCATCACCAACAATGCTCCAGTCTCTCGACGGCGCTCGCAGAGAGCCTTGACTTACGAAACCATTTGCTCGATGCAAAAGCCTCAATCGTGGGCGCCAAGGGAGAGATTGTCCAACTTATCGAGGCCAAGGTCAGGGCCATCCAGGATCGCGACCAGGCGCTCGCGAAAGAAACGATTCTGACAAGTGAGCTGGCAGAGCTACGCCAGCCGTACGCGGGCGATAGGGCAGAGTCTGAGCATCTGAAAACCGAACTGATCTCGCTGAGGAGAGATCATGGTGAACTCCAAGCGCGCGAGGCGCTACTCACCAGTCAACTCGAAGCGGCGCGCCAGGCCTGCGCGGCGGAGGCGCAGGTTTCAGAGCGGCTGCGGCCGGAGTTGTCGGGAGCGAAAGACGAAATTAACGAATGGCGGGCTCACACGGTACGCCTCACCGGGGAAATCACCCGTCTACACGAACACTGCGCCGCTCAAACGGAAGTAGTTAGTCGTGCGACAATCGAGTTACATGACACCGCAGCGTACAATCGAATCCTGCGCGATGAGGCGGCTGGAATCGGGCGCGAACTGGAGTCTGCCCGGGTGGATCTTCGACGGGAGGCTGCGGGCGCAGCCGCTTCGCAAGCGGAGGCCTCGTCTTTGATGGGGCAGGTTCGCGATCTTCGGGCTAACCTGGAATCCAACGACGTACTGAGGGCTAAGCTTGGCCTGACCCGGGCGGAACTTGAGACCGTGACAGCCCTGTTGGGCCTGCAACGCCAAAAAGAAGAGGCGCTCGGTTTGGAGGTCGCCGCTGCCAGGAGAGAGGCGGCGGAAGCCGCCCAGGAGGGTGAGCGTTGGAAAACACTCTGGGGCGTAGCAAAGCGATCTCTCAGCGCCCTTTGCCTCGAGGCTCGCACTCCTGAGCTTGCCCACATGGTGCGGGCGGGCGGCTTTCTCATTGGCCGGGATAGCCAGCATCAGGGGTTGCCCAAGCGGTTCGTTGCCTTACGAGAATATTGCGATGGCCACTTTCACGCCGCGAGGGCCTGCCTAGTTCTCAGTAACGACTTGAGTGAGGTGCCCTACCGGGAGTACGCAATCCCCTTCGAATTAGACCGCCTGGCGTCCGTTTCCCTCGCAATACGGCCAATGTTGCCTGGATTCTCAGGGATCGTCGGGATCGAGATTGTTTCCGCCGACTCCGAGATCCTGACGCAAGTGTGCTTGCAACTGGCGGCCCTCCATGGCGATGGAATCACCGAGTTTCAACTGCCTGCCCCCCTCGCCGGCTTAAGGAAGGGCTGGTTGCTGCGGGTTTTCGTCAGAGATGTCGACGCGCCCGTACAGGTTTATGAATTGGCCAGGGGGGCCCTGTTGCGCGGCGCCACGCAGTTCTTTCCCTGCGTCTTGTTTCAGTGAGGGTCGATAAGTTGAACCACGCGGACTTGTCCGTATTGATGGTGATCGAGGGCGAGATTGCCACTACTCAGCTGGTTGAACGGCTCCTGATTAGCTGTCGCCCCTTCGGGGTTTGCTACCGCAAGGTAAGTCTGGCCTCCCTGACGTTTAGCCATCTGGACCGCCGGACCATTCCACTGTTTGTGCGCTGTGGGGATCCGGGCCTCGGGCTTTGGATCGAACTGCTGCGTCGCGCGAATCATCCATATCTTTACTACATCGACGATAACTTCTGGGAACTCCAAGACGATTCTCCGGTCGGGCAATATTACCGCGATGCCGATGTCAGGCAGTCTCTGGAGTTTGCGGTGTCCCATGCGAATCAGGTTCTCACCAATTCAGAAGTTCTTGCGTCTTACCTCCAGCGGTTTAGCTCCCGCCTCCGCGTGCTGCCGGCATTTTTCGATTTTGGCTTGATTGACGGCTGTATCCGGGAACAGACTCCGGAGCTCCGGATCGGCTTCGCCGGCAGCCCAAGTCGAAGCGACGACCTGGAGCTGATTCGTCCGGTGATTCAGCCGGTTCTCGATCGCATCCCGAATGCGGTCTTCGAATTTTGCGGTGTGATGCCCCGAGGCGTCCAACCAGGCCCGAGAATCCGATTCTTCGAGCACACGAGTTCCTATGCCGATTTCATCCGGTTCCAGGCCGGGCGGAACTGGGCCATCGGAATGGCACCCCTTCGCGACCACTCAGCGAACCGGGCAAAAACCAACAACAAATACCGCGAGTACGGAGCTTGCGGCATTGCAGGCGTGTACTCCGATCTGCCCCCTTATCAGGGCTCCGTAGTACCCGGAGTCACGGGATTGCTGGTGGATTCTTCAGACAAAGCATGGCTCTCTGCGCTCCTGCTGTTGGCGCTGCAACCCGATCAACGCGAGCGGATCGCCAGACGCGGCGAAGAAGACGTGCGGCAAAAGTACTGTGTTGTGAATGTGGCCGGCGTTTGGAGCGACTGCATCCGCGAAACTCGTGCCGGACTTCTTGGGCGCCCCAGCCATCTGACGCGCGCATATCTAAGCGGGATCGTACTGGAACGTATCGCCCGCGATCTCCGAATTCTCTGCCTGCAAGTGCAGGATGCGTACCGTAAAGGGGGCATTTGGATGGTGCTCTCGAAGGCCTCCCAGCGCGTCTCAACGGGGTTGATCAAGGCACTGGGCGTGCAGAGTTTCGGTTGAATGTTAGCGGTCCTGCGGACTGTTCGAGACCACAATCGGTCCTATCCACGCACGGCCACTCTGGCCTTTGAGCTTGACCCTGGCAAGCGGGAATAGATAAGATGGGCTGGAACAGCGTGGCCACCGAAGGGAAATCCGTGGATGATTGCGCGAATGCGTCGGCAGTTCGGGTGCTCGTCGCTTGCTCGGTAAAAAGCGGCTCAACTTATGTGTCCAGGATACTCGCCCGATATCTGGATGCCCACTTTGCGGATTCTATTCTCGACTACTATGGCTACCGCGAGCAGAATCTGCAGGAATCGCATTTCACGCCTGCGCTTGGATCGCGGTTTGTGCTTCATCTGCACATCAAGCCGTACCCGCCAAATCTGAAACTGATCGAGCAGCACCGGATCAAGGTGGTTTACTTGTGGCGGAATCTGGGGGATACCATTCTCTCACTGGACAATCACATACTCAGGGAGCACTGGGAAACTTCGGCCGTTTACATCGATAACGACGCGGAATATCGCAACCGATCCAGGGACGCACGTCACAAGTTCCTGATCCAATACGGGCTACCTTGGTTAATCTCTTTCCACCTGGGGTGGAGGCGGGTGAGAGCCTGCGAATGGCTGATCCGGTGCAAATACGAGGAGATGGTGCGGGATAAGGTCGCATTTTTCTCCCGGATCATCCAGGCCCATGGTATGGAGTGCGATTATGGACGGCTCCAGGGTATCCTCGACACGGACGTCCACGACAGTCGGTTCAACGTCGGAGTTGTCGGGCGATCCCTCGAAGGTCTGTCCGAAAGCAACAAGCTGCTTCTGGAGCGCATGCTGATCGAGCATCCGCAGGACCTCGCCGAGCTATTGCACGAATTGCCATGGTGGCCCAGCCGTCGTGGCCGCATATCGGCCGTTCAGCGTCCGATGTAGCAATTATCCGCATTGAGGGCGAATTGCCCCACCAGGGAGCGGTCGACCTGGTCCGCGCTGGTTTCCAGTTCCAGCAGGACGTCGGTTGGCGCTAAGTGCGATCACGGGACCCCTACGGCACTGTCCAGGTGCCGAGGGTCTGCCAGCCACTATTGCCAGAGGTTCCGCCGGCATACAAGTAGACATTCTTGGTACCGGAGTTAGTTAGCGGAAGTAAATGTCACCGGTAAGGCGAGAAGCAGGTCGGCGCCTTACACACTTCGACCAACGGTGCTGGTCCCAGCATCAGTCGCGCCCCGTCCGGGTTGGTTTCGGCCAAGTTGCGAGTTGCCGCCAAAACTTTCTTAAGTTCACAATGTCACCGTCCGTTCAGGGCTTCCGTGTCTCGGGTAACTGCCCTTCGTAGACCGACACGACCTCGGTAGCGTCCCCGTCCATCACCAATTCGCCATGGTCGAGCCAGAGTGCCCGCTCGCACAGGCTTTGCACGGCGCCGGTCGAATGGGATACGAACAGGAGCGTCTTGCCGAGCTGTTTGAATTCAAGGATCTTTTCCATGCATTTCGCCTGGAAAGCCTGGTCGCCGACGGAAAGTACTTCGTCGATCACCAGGATGTCCGGGTCCACATGGACGGCGATCGAAAATGCCAACCTCATATTCATCCCGGACGAATATGTTCGTAACGGCTCGTCGATGAATTGGCGGATTCCGGAGAACTCCACGATGCTGTCAAAGATCTCGGCAGTCCTCTTACCGGAAAGGCCCAGCATGGCAGCGTTCAAACGGAGATTCTCGGCTCCCGTAAGGTCCAAGTGGAAACCGGCGCCGAGTTGTAGCAAGGCGGCGATTCTACCATGCACGATAACCGTGCCCGCATCAGGCGGACAGAGGCCGGACACTAGGCTCAGCAGGGTGCTCTTGCCTGCGCCGTTGGCTCCGATTACGCCTACGGTCTGGCCTTTTGGAATTTGGAAGGATACTTTCCTCAGGGCGACGAATCGCTGCCGCTCTCGCCGGTATAGCAGACGTGACAAATGATTACGCACAAATGTCCGTTGCGCGTTCATAGCGAATGACTTGGTCACGGAATCAAATTCGATGACGTTCATGGCTCAGAGATAATCGTAAAAGCGAGCGCTTAACCGGCGGAACGCGTACCATCCAATAGCAAACATGGTGAACGAGCCCACAAATAGCTTGACCATCAACTGCATAGGAGGAGCCTGCGCTTCCAGGATGACGGCGCGGAGCGCCAGCACTACGGCGGCCAACGGGTTCCAGCGGTACAATTCTACGTACTCTGGGCGAATCATCGAAAACGAGTAGAAAATCGGCACCAGCCAGAAGAGAACCGTGCTCGCGGACTCGACCATATATCGCATGTCTCGGACGTACACGTCCAACGCCGAGCACAACAGGACACACCCACAGGAAAAAATGACTTCGAGTGCCAAAATCAGTGGGATCAACAGCCAATAGCGGTTCACTCCGGCGCCAAAAACGATTGCGATGAACGACAACAGCAACCCTTGGATGCACAGGTGAACGGCATTGCCCAAAACGCTAGAGATGGGAAGCACCTCCCGGGGCACGGGCACGCGTTTAATAAGATTTGCGTTGTCGAGCATGGATGTGGTTCCAGTGCCCCAAGCCAGGCTGAAAAAGTTGAAGGGGACAATCCCGCAGAGCACGAAGACCGGGAATTTCGGTATCGCTGTGCTGGGGAAAATTCTCGTAAAAACAAAGGTCAGGACGCCCATCATGACCAAAGGGTTGACTAGGGACCAGAAGATTCCCAAGGACATGTTCCGATAACGCGTGCGGAAGTCCTTCAGAACCAGATTGCGCAGCAGAAATGAATAGTCGCCGCTCCAGATATTGTCGCCATTCCACATAATGTTGAAAGGACAGTCTGCTAGATCGATGCCGAGCATACACACTCCCATCGTCTCAGAGGTCCAGACATTGAGTATAGCGTCATTCGGTCGGCGCCGAAAATGCCTCTGTCTGCTGCTTGGGAGACCCTCAGATGCCGCGAACTCGCTTGCTCCGCTGAGAGACTGCCGACAAGCGGCGGGGTCGCCTTCATCTTGGCCATTTCAGCGCTTTCTAGGGGACGACTCAGAATTAGAATTAAGGTTCCTCTCGGCGAAAAGTGCTATTGCGGTTGACCTCAGCCTTACGGTCTCTGTCCGGAGCATGCCTGATAGCATGATGTCCCAGTCATAATTCCTCGAATTCCTCACGGCTGTTGAAGCTCATTCGGGCATTCTTGAATGCCGGGGTGATGGAGAACGGGTTGNNAGGTCCACTTTCGCCACTGCTGAGTAACCTCGTGCTCGACGAACTCGACCGGGAGTTGGAGGGCCGGGGTCATCGCTTCGTTCGGTACGCGGACGATAGTAATATCTACGTTCGCAGCGAACGGACGATGCCGCGCTCGCGAATTCTGAGCGGATCAGAGACTGCCATCGGCGGGCTGGCCGCGCTGCCGAATGGGAAAGTCCGTGCGCCGGGTGCGCGCCGCCCACCATCGCAAGACCGGCTTTGTGCACGGCTTCGAGACCTTGGCCGCCGGCGCGAAACGCAGCAGAGGGTGGTCGGGAAGAGTCGGTTCAGAGAGTCCAAGCTAATCTAGTACCGGTTACGGCCGTTTACTTTACGCTTACGCATGGCAACCTGCTGGCGGAGGCGAGGACTTCGAGGGTGGTGTCGCTTTGACTGCAAAAAAAGACTCACCCGGGCGGCTGAAATCGCGGCCTGCAAGGGTGCATCCGCACCACTCGGCTTCCCCCGGCATTCTAACTGTTCCGCCTCTAAGCCAGCATGCGCCGCACTGTGTCGAGCAGCACCTCCGGCTCCACGGGTTTCGGCAGCACCCCGTCGGCACCCGGCACCGCAATGTTCGAGGCGGGGGCTCCTTCGAATGCCGCCGACATCAGAATAATCTTGATCTCAGGATGCTGTCCCCGGATTTGCCGCGCGGCATCGAGGCCCCCCTGCGTGGGCATGTTGATGTCCATTAATACCAACTGCACCTCGTGCTCCCGCAGAAGTTCCCGCGCCTGCACGCCGTCACAGGCTTCGAGCACCGCATATCCGGCCGTGCTCAGAGTCTCTGCCATTAGACTCCGGATTGCCGCGAAATCGTCGACAACCAATATGGTCGGCCCTTTCCCTTCGGCGCTCCCCAGCACCTCCCGAACTTTGCTGGCCAGCTGCTCCGCAGTAAACGGTTTCTCGATCAACTTCACACCCTCCGCCAGAACCCCATGGTGCGAGGTGATATCGTCGCTGTAGCCCGACATGAACAGGACCTTTATTCCGGGCTGGAGTTTCTCCAGCCGCTCGGCCAGCACCCTGCCGTTCACCTGCGGCATCACCACGTCGGTCAGGACCAGATCGATGCGCTCGCGCTTCCGCTCACACAGCAGCATGGCCTCTTCGGCATTCTCCGCCTGGATCACCCGGTACCCGTAAGCGCGCAGCGCAGCGGCCGCGAATTTCCGGACCTCCGCAGTGTCCTCCACCACCAGCACGGTCTCCTTCCCCCCCATCGCTGAAGCTGGAATGGCGTCAAGCTCTTCCGAATCGGCCGCCAGGCCCTCCACCCGCGGCAGATAGATCTTGAAAGTCGTCCCGCGTCCCGGTTCACTGTGAATCTCGATGTGGCCGCCACTCTGATGCACGATGCCGTGGACCATCGACAGCCCAAGTCCGGTCCCTTTGTCAGGGCCCTTGGTGGTGAAGAACGGTTCAAAAACCTTCCGGCGCGTCTCCTCGTTCATGCCCTCGCCGGTGTCGCTCACCGAGAGCATGACATATTGCCCCGCGTGCCCCTCCGGATGAGCTTGGGCATCGCTTTCACTCCGTTCCACAACAGCCGTATGGATCGATAACACTCCCCCACCCGGCATCGCGTCTCGCGAGTTCACCGCCAGATTCATGACCACCTGCCCCAATTGATGCGGATCGGCGAAGATCCTGGCAGCGTCGGCGTGCAACTCGACGCCTAGTTCCACGTCCTCGCCCATCAGGCGTGCCAGCATTGGCTCCATCTCGTTCACCACGCGGTCGAGAGTAATACTGCGCGGCTGCAACACCTGCCTGCGGCTGTAAGCCAACAGTTGTTGAGTCAATCCCGCGGCACGACTACCTGCCCTGTGGATTTCTTCGAGACCCTCCCGCATCGGATCGTCCACGTGCACCTTGCGAAGCAGCAACTCGCTATAGCCGTTGATCACTGTCAGCAGGTTGTTGAAATCGTGCGCCACGCCTCCCGCCAGGCGGCCTACCGACTCCATCTTCTGGGCCTGCAAGTACTGCGCCTGAAGCTTCTCGCCTTCTATCGCCGCGCGTCTGCGGGCGAGTGCAATCCCGATGCTGCCGCCCAACCCTTCGAAAAAATGGATCATTTCCGGCGTAAGCTGGTTCGGCCGATGATCGTTGAGCTGCAGCAGACCGATGATTTCCGCGCCCGCGCGCAAGGGAATCAGCGCCATGGATTCGTATCCGTAGCGATTGCAGCGGTTGCGGATGGGCGCCTGCGGATCCTGTTCGGTGGTCATGTCGAGCAGTTGAGTGGTGCTGTTGGCCCAGAAGCTGCCTTCCCTGGTGAAAAACGGCAGCCCCGGATTGGTCCGTCCACAGAGGATGTCCCCGCACATGCATTCGAGCACCGGGTTGCCTTCTCCATCGCGCAAGATTTCTCCCGCCTCGTCTCGCGCGCACAGAAACCGCTCGGCGAGCACGAATTCCTCAGGAAAGCCACGGGTCGCGTAATACGGAAAGTCGTTGCCGTCGCGCAGGCGTACGGCCACCGCATCGAAGCCCGTGGTGTTTTTCACCACCGCCAGGATAGCGGAAATGGTCTCCTCGGCGCCCTCCGAACGGCCCAGCAGATCCAGCGTTTCACGAGCGAGCCGTTCGCGTTCCTCCGCCTTTTTGCGCGCGGTGATATCACGAATCACCATGCTGTTGCGCGGCTGGCCTTCCCGGACGAGAAAACCCGCCGAGGAGATTTCCGCCGGGAACTTCATGCCGTCGCGGCGCACCAACGTCGCTTCGCCATGGAAGCTGCCTGTCCGAGCGCGCTCTTCCAAGGCTGCTTGTAGACGCGGATCCGTGGCATCCACCACCGCCTTTCGCCCTACTCGGAGCAGTTCTTCTTCCGCGTATCCGAACATCTCGCAGGCGGCGGCGTTGGCGGAGAGAATCTCGCCCTCCGGCGTGGTCAGCAGCACTGCGTCCAGGATTGTGGCTACCAGCGAGCGGAAGCGTTCCTCGCTTTCGCGCAGCGCCTCCTCCGCCCGCTTGCGCTCCTGGATTGCGTTCCATTGCCGCAAAACGCGTTCGACGGTGCGGGGCATCGCGCCGAACGCTTCGGGGGACTTGACCACGTAGTCCAGCGCGCCCGCTTTCATCGCTTCCACGGCGAGTTGCTCGCTGCCGAAACTGGTCATGACCACCACCGGGAAATCGCCGTCATCCCCCGGTGAGGCCAACACTTCGAGGGCGCTGCCGTCCGGCAGGTTTATGTCGACGATGGCGACCTCCGGTGGGTACACGGCCACCAGGTCGTGGTATTCCCGCAGCGTGCCGCCCGTCTGGACTGGAAGGTCCGGGCCCGCGGCCTCGAGAGCACGCCGAACGGCTTCGGCGTGCGCCGGTGTGTCATCGACAACCAAAATGTACCGGCGTGCATCGGGCATCGTGGCAGGTTGCATGGTTCACTCCGGGAAGCGGTTCCACGCCAGCCAGTAGAAGCCGAAAACCTCCATGAGGCTGGTGAATTTCTCGAAGTCCACCGGCTTCACCAGATAGCTTCCCGCACCGTGCGAGTAGGCCGCGGCCATGTCCGATTCGGCGTCGGACGTGGTGAGCACGACGACCGGGATCTTCTTGAGGTCGTCATCCTCTTTGATCCGGCGCAGCACCTCCAGGCCATCCACCTTAGGCACGCGCAGGTCCAGGAGAACCAGGTTCGGCCGGGGACTGGAATGCGCGTAGGCGTAGTCACCTTGGCGGAACAGATAGTCCAGCGCCGCCTGTCCGTCTTCCACGTGGACAATCCGGTTGGCAACGCGGAAGGCTCCCAGGTTGCGCCGTACGATCTCGGCGTGGGCCACGTCGTCTTCCACCAGCAGAATCACAACGGGTTCGCCTTGGACCATAACGTCTTCTCCTCTTCTCCTCTTCTCCTCAGATTGATTGCCGCCTTGTATTTGCCAGAGTGAAGCGGAAAGTGGCTCCCTGGCCCGGGCCTGCCGATTCTACCCAGATTTTGCCGCCATGCGCTTCCACAATCCGCTGCACCAGGGCCAGGCCGATGCCGTTGCCCTCCGTGTGGGGGTCGAGCTTTTCGAACAAGCCAAAAAGCTTGTGCCGATGCCGCGGATCGATTCCGATGCCGTTGTCACGCACAAAGATCACAAACTCGCCGTGGCGCTGTTCCACGCCAATTTCCAAGCAGGGCGCCGGCTGATCGCCCATGAACTTCACGGCGTTGTCCACCAGGTTCTGGAAGACCTCCACCAGGCGCTGCCGGTCGCCGTGGAGCAGAATCGGCTCCGCGGTGGCCCGGATAGTTACGCTCCGGCCGGCGATCTGCCCGGCCACCAGATCCAGCGCCTCCTGCACGATGCTTCCGAGCGGCGCGTCCACGAGCGGGTTCATCTTGCGGCCCACCCGAGAAAGGTCCAGCAGTTCGTCCAGAAGCTGGGCCATCTTTTCCGCCGCGCCGCGGATATAAGCCAGATCCGTAGCCATCCGATCCCCGTCCTGGTTCCGTGCGTCCACCTCCAGGTAGCCGAGGAAAGTTCGAATCGTAACGAGGGGGCTCTTCAGGTCGTGCGATACGGCGTAAGTGAAGCGTGTCAGTTCGTCGTTTCTACGCTTCAGTTCCTCTTCATGGCGCTTGCGCTCCGTGACATCCACGGCCATGCTCATGACCAACCGTCTGCCGTCGGGAAGCGCTCCCAGTGGAGCCGAAATAAAGTCCCATGTACGCTGTTCCCCTAGCTTGGTCCGAATCTCATATTCGCCCTCGCTGACCTTTTCCTTCAGCCCGTAGAGGCGATCGACCGCTTCCCGGACCGCATGCTGGCGCGTGCCGTAGGCCCGCTTCGTCCAGTCCCCGACGGTCGGGATTTCGGCGTGCGAGTAGCCGCTGATCTCGGTCCAGGCGGTGCTGATCATCAGAACTTCCCCATCCTCGGCGTGAACCATCAGCGGGAACGGCGCGTACAGGACGGCACGCCGCAGGCGTCCCTCACTCGTCCGCAACGCCTCTTCCGCCCGCTTGCGCTCGGTGATGTCGCTCGCGGCGCCGAACCATTCGGAGATTTTACCGTTCGCATTCAGCAGCGGGACCGCGCGCGAGAACGTCCAGCCCACGCTGCCGTCCACGCGCAGAACGCGGTGTTCCAGTTCGAACATGCTCCGGGTCCGGGCCGCTTCGTTGATGACCGACATCACGCGCGACTGATCATCCGGATGAACGTACTCCTGAAGCCAGTTGCGGTTTGGCGCGTCCGTGTCGGCGAGAAAATTCCGGCCACGGAGATGCCACATCTCGCTCCAATCCGGGTTCATGCGATACACCACATCTGAGCTGGCCGTTACCAGCGCGCGAAAGCGCTCCTCGCTCTCACGCAGCGCCTCTTCCACCCGCTTGCGCTCGGTGATATCCTGCACGATGCCATACATCCGCGTGGCTTTGCCCGCCGAGTCTCGCTCCTGTGCGCCCACGGCCCAAATCCACCTCACCTCGCCATCGGTGCGGCGGATGCGGCACTCAAAACTCCAATCGCGCTGAGCCGCCGTCGCCTCGCGG
Organism: Bryobacterales bacterium; assembly: GCA_003136215.1. Taxonomy (GTDB): domain Bacteria; phylum Acidobacteriota; class Terriglobia; order Bryobacterales; family Bryobacteraceae; genus Solibacter. The sequence continues at coordinate 2,885 of PLDO01000596.1, read as the reverse complement.
AAACTCCTATCCACGGCTGGGCGGTCCTCGGGCAGAACATGATCGAGAAACATCTCATATGTCCACCGCGGCAACAATGTCTCATAGCCAAAAACGCGGTCGTGGGTGAGTGTGCGATGCGAGGTGTGGTCCAGCAGGTCAAGTTCCCACGCTCCGGTATGGATCGCTTGCAGGGCAAAGCTCAACCGCTCCTCGCTCGCCCGCAGCGCTTCCTCCGCCAGCTTGCGCCCGGTGATGTCCTCGACCACGGAGATGAAAAACTTCGGTTCTCCCGACGTACCGCGCACCAGAGAGACGGTGAGATTGATCGGCACCACAGAGCAGTCCTTGCGGATATATCGTTTCTCCCGCGCGTAGGTCTGCAGGTCTCCCGCCAGCACCTGGTGCTTCATGGCCAAATCCGATTCCAGGTCGTCGGGATGGGTGATGTCCAGAAACGTTTTCTGGAGCAGTTCCTCGCGGGAGTAGCCGACGATATCGCAGAGCCTCCGGTTCACACGAAGCCATCTGCCGTCCAGCCCCTCGTGTGCGATGCCCGCCGCGGCCTGCTCGAAGGTTGCCCGGAACAGCTCCTCGCTCTCTCGGATGGTATTCGCCGCCGCCTCCCTTTCCCGGTAGAACCGGACGCGCTGCTGCCGCCAGACCAGGCCTACGCAGGCCCCCGCACCGAGCAACAGGGCGCCGAGCAGAACAGTCGTCTGCCACAGCCGGTCCCGCATCGGCCCACGCATTTCCGCGGCGTCAATGCGGGACACCAACGCCCATGGCGAATCCGGAATGGTGCGTAATGCCGCCACCACTTGCACGCCCCGGTAGTCCCGTCCTTCGAACACGCCCTCCCGGCCCAAGACGGCCTGAACTGCCGGTTGCGCGACGCGATCCAATGGCGCGCGGAGGACGAGTGCGGCATTCGCTTGGAACCGGAGTTCATTCAGAAAAACGACCTCGTTTCCTTCCCGGCGGACCAGCAGCGTCTCGGCAGTCGGGCTGGGTGTGGGCCAGCGTTTGATGAAGGGGTAGAGGTAGCGTGCCGGGTCGATCTGCAGGACGATGAGGCCAAGGGGCCGCCGGCCATCCGGTTCGTCGAAGATAGGCACCATTACGGCCATCCGGATGGGGCCTGAGGGTGTGTCGCGGTGCAGATCTAGGAAGGCTATCTGCCCGGAGCCCAGACCAGCGGCGGCATCCCGCGCAAGATGCGGCACGGCCGCCGGCGGCACTTCGGGAGCCGATAGGCATATGACGCCCCGAGGGTCCGCCAGGATTACTCGCTCGTAGTCGAGGTCCTGAACTCTGGTCATCCATGTCAGTAGGAGTCGTCGGGCGTCGGGGTCCTGCGGTTTCTCGAAGAAACGCCGCACCAGGATGGAGAACGCGGGGTTCTTGTAGAAGGTATTGGCATCCCCCAACCGCTCCTTGCGCCACCGCACCAGTCCGTTCACCTTCAAATCCGTAATGGCGGAAAGCTGCTGCTCCACCTGGGCGCGGAATTGCAGTGCGTAGTTCCGGAAGTAGAAAGCGCCGGTGGCGATCAGGGCCGCCGCCAGGAGGAGGAACACCGCCAGAAACGCAAACCCGGTGTGTGAGTCCGATTCCTCTGCCGGATTCCCCGGAAGGGCTGGTTCCGATGCGCTCTCCCGCCATGCGACCAGAATGACTCCCGTACCCAGGAGTACGAACGCTACCCCTGCCGGGACGGACATTATCGTCAAACCCCACCACCCGAACACTCCACCCGCCAGCGTGAAGGTAGACACCAAGGCGACGAGCGCAATGGTGCCCACCAGCCAGCCAAGAATCGCCGGCGCCAGCAACGTCGTCCTGGTCTTGCGCGCGGCCCGTGCGATTTCCAGCGCCACTGCCAGCAAGACGAAACACAGAGCAGTGTCCGGCCCCATGCGGTCCGGATGCGGCGTGCCGGCCGCGCCGGCCGTCTCGCGGAACCACCACAGGTCCACGCCGGGATTCCAACTCAAGGCGAATTTCCACAGAGTCACCAACCCGGCCAGACCGGCCAGCAGCCCGCACAGCCGGGCGAGGCGGCAGCGTAAGGTTGAGAGTCGGGGGGATAGGTTCGAGGGCGGGAGGGAAATGGACAGCAGCGCGAACCCCATCAGGACTATGGCAAGGGCCGCGTTCGGTTTCAGTGAGACCCAGCCCGGCAGGATGCTCTTCAGCGCGGCTATATCGAACGCCCAGCCGGCAAGGGCCAGGATGCCCGGGGCCACCGCCAGAACCGCCATCAGCGGGACAACGAACTTCGGCGGCGCCGAGCGGTTTGGGCGTTCAGTGTCCAAGCTCCAAACTCCGAATGTGGTGCAGCCCAGCGCCGGCGACGCCATGCCAATCTACGCCGGTTCCCGAGACGGATCCGGGCGGTGGTGCCGGAAAAGGCTGATATAGTATTACATAGAAACAGGGATTTTCATCTTATTTAATTTGATTTCCGCATAGAAGTCGCGCTCCGCGCCTCCGGATCTCGCCGGTGGCCTCGTAGCCGTCCAACTACGGCATCCTGCACGGCTTGCCCGGCCTGGTCGAGGATCTGAGGATGCACCAAACGCGCAGCAGGCAGAAACTCAGTCCGAAATCGGCATGAATCCTCCACTTAAAACATGGGCCAAATCCGGACGCCCTCGGCATAGGCTAATCGGCCGCGCTTTCCTCGCGCGCCTTGGGCCCGGCCTGGCCGTGCTGGGTTAGCACCGCCGCCAGGTCTTTCGATTGAATCGGCTTCTGCAAATAGCCGTCCATGCCACGCTGCAGGCATTGTTCCCGATCCCCCGCCATCGCGTGTGCCGTCAACGCGACGATCGGGATGTCTCCCGATTGAGCGCGGATGGCCGTGGTCGCCTCAAACCCATCCATCTCCGGCATCTGGACGT
>PLDO01000555.1:1943-2806 GCA_003136215.1 Bryobacterales bacterium | reverse complement strand
CCGCGCCCGGCGCCCTCGGCGGGCGGCGTGGCCGCGCCCCCGCGCTGCTGCGCCCGCGCTTCCCGCGCCGCGGCGAGGATCGTCATCAGTTGGAGCCAGCTTCTTCTGTCCATAAATTTCTCCTATGATACACGAGGGGTCTTACGATGCGATTCCATGCCCGGCACCTTGCGCTGTTGCTGCCCGTTGCGGCCGCCATCTTTCTCGCGGCGGCCAGCCGCCCGCCCGACATCCCGTTCCAAATCCACATGATCGACGGGGGTGCCAGCGAGACCGTGGCGGTGGCCGACCTCAATAACGACGGCCGTCCCGACATCATCTCCGGCGAGAGCTGGTACGAAGCGCCCAACTGGACAAAGCATCCCCTTCGCCAGATCGACTTCAACTCCAACTACGTCGACAACTTCACCGACATCGCCATCGACGTGGATGGCGACGGCTGGACGGACATCGTGCAGTTCGGTTATTTCTCCAACAAGATCGTCTGGTTGAAGAATCCCAGGAACAGCGGCGGCCCCTGGGCGGTCAACGAAATCGATGCCAGCGGCCCCACCGAATTCGCTTTTCTGGTGGACCTCAACAATGACGGCAAGGCGCAGGAGCTGCTCCCCGAATACGACCGCCCCAACGTGCCGCTGGCCTGGTTCGAATTAGTGAACGGCAAGTGGGTCAAACATATCGTCAGTCATCAGAGTTACGGCCACGGCATCGGCGTGGGCGACATCAACGGCGACGGGCGCAACGACATCCTGACCCCCAAAGGCTGGCTGGAAGCCCCCGCCGATGTGCGCGCCCCCGGCGAGTGGCAGTTCCATCCCACGGACTGGGAGCAACACCCGGTCGTCCCCGCCGGCGCCGCGCCT
>PLDO01000555.1:0-1928 GCA_003136215.1 Bryobacterales bacterium | reverse complement strand
GATCTCAACGGCGATGGCAAGAAAGACCTGGTCACCGGCAAGCGCTACATGGCCCACAACGGCAACGACCCGGGCGAGCGCGAACCTCTCGGCGTTTATTGGTATGAGTACCGCAAGGACGCCAAAGGCGCCATCGAGTGGATCCGCCACATTATCGATTACGGCGGCCGGATGGGCGGCGGCATGCAGATTGCCGTGGCGGATATGGATGGCGATGGCGACCTCGATATCGTGAGCGGCGGCAAGAGCGGCCTGTTCCTGGCCGAGAATCTGACCAAGCAGCCGCGGCGGCGGTAAGGCTCCGATCGCGAGGTGTTGTGCGATTGAGGGCAACCCCTCCTTCACGCGGCAGAGCCGGAACCAAACAAGCAGTGTCTTTGACGCGGAGCCGCGGAGACACGGAGAAAGACGCGAAGAGGACCCAAAACAAGGTCGATGGAGCAGGATGGACGCGCGCCGCCGGCGGGGGTCGCGCGGAGAAAGCGGAGGTCGGCGAGGAACACGTCTGCCAGTTCCGGCACGAGTCCAACCCGGTAGGTACTTGTTACGGATTGCGGTACCAGACCGGGATTTCCAGGGCGAAATAGGTGAGGCCGATGCGCGCCAGCATCTGGATGCGGTGGCCGGGTTCGCAGGTGGGGCGGATGGCCGGCAGAGAAACCCGCGTGCCGGCTTCGCTGATGCGCAAGGTATTGTCCACGCAGGGGTCGTTGGTGAAGAGCTCGGCGGCGCGCCGGGCGCCGGCATCGGGCAGCAGGATGGCGAAGCTCTCCCCGGGGGCGGCGTGGCCATCGCCGTTGCCTTCGCCGAGGGGGTGTGGGTAGGGCGGCACGGTCAATCCGTCGGCGATCTGGTAATCGGCGAACGCGGGAGCCGCGGGATAGACCGTGACGTCGATGGAAACGCGGATCTCGCCATCGGCGGCCACGATGCGGGCTCCGGATGTGGCGGGATGGTCGATGGTGAAGGTCACCGGGAGCGTCGCGGATTCGCCGGGCGCCAGACTGTTCAGCCGGGCGGAGGGGGTGTTGAACTTGACGCCGGGCGTGGGGCTCTCCCATTTGAGCAGCGTGGTAGCGGAGCGGGTGGCGCCTTTATTCCAGAACTTGAGGCGCAGCAGGACGGGTTGTCCGGCGGCGGCCCACGACGCGCCGGCAATCTCGTATTCCGACAGCGCCAGGCGGGCGGGTTCGCCGATGCCGACTTCGCAGGCGTCGCCATCCAACTCGAAGCTCAGCCGGCCGCGCGCGTCGGCCCTCTGGGTGGCGCGGCGGACCTTGCCGTCGCGCAGACGGATATAAGTCACGGGGTAGGCGGCGGCCGGCGTGTAGAGGCGCGGCGACGTAATGGAGAGCTTGATCTCGGGGAGCGCGGCGCCGCCGGGGATCCATTCGCGCACGGTGGAGCGGAAGCCGGCGGCGGAGACGTTTTCCAACACGGTGAAGGCCGGGCGGCGGCGGTCGGAAACTACTTCCCAATCCCAGATGCCGAAGTTGGGGTAAGGGTCGGCGTGGCTGAAGGCGGCGGGTTTGCCGGGCGGATGGGCGAAGGCGTCGAGGTGGAAGTCGAGGATCTCGGCAAGGGAGGAGGCGGCGGCCACCTGACGAATGCGCACCGGGTCGAGCGTCGGGTAAAGATCGGCGAGGGCGGTATCCACGTCGAAGTCCTGGGGTCCGGCGGGGGCTTCGGGGGGAGCGCCGAAACTGGAAGCGCTGGAAATGAGGTCGGGGCACTTGGCGGCCTGCCAGATGGCGAGGAAGCCGCCGGCGGCGGAGCCGGTGACGGCGCGGTGGCCGCGGTCGGGGAGGGTGCGCAGGGTCTGGTCGACCTGCTCGATGAGTTCGGGGAAATAGAGCGGGAATCGGCCGGTGGTGTCGGCAGGGCCGGAGTCCACCAGGATGACCGGGTGGGCGGCGACGTAGGCGGCG
>PLDO01000328.1 GCA_003136215.1 Bryobacterales bacterium | reverse complement strand
TGCGGCGGATGCAGTCGAGCGTCAGCTCGGCCACCTGGAGCCGTTCGGGCGTGGGCTGGCCGCGGCGCAGCAGGGCGCGGACTCGCGCCAGGAGTTCGACGAAGGCGAACGGCTTGACCAGGTAATCGTCGGCGCCCTGCTCCAGGCCCTTGACCCGGTCGTCGAGCGCGCCGCGGGCGCTCAGGATGAGCACCGGCGGGCCTACTTTGCGGTTGCGGATCTTTTCGAGCACCTGCAGGCCGTCCATGTCGGGCAGCATGCGGTCCAGAATCACCAGATCGTAATCGGTGGCGTGGATGCACTCCAGGGCGGCGCTGCCGGTGGGCGCGGGATCGACCGCGTAACCGGCGCCTTCGAGGCCCCGGCACAGAAAGTCGGCGATGCGCTTTTCGTCCTCGACGACTAGAAGTCTCATGTGATTACAGCTTAACGCAAGTAGGACAGACGATCGCGTTCTGCCGTCTGTCACCTGCGGAATCCCGTGACATCGAGGCTTGACAGACCACAGAAGGCGATGGTCTGTCCCACAAGGCTACTTGATGCGTTTGAGGAGTGTGGGACCGAAATCCATGCCGCTGTCGGCCCTGATGTTCAAGGTGATCTCCTCGCCCTTGATCACGCCCTCGCTGATGAACTTGGTCAGCGTGCCGCCCATATCGGTCTGTACATAGAAGGTGACCTTATCGCCCACCACTTTACCCTCGTTCAGCTCCAGCGGGCCGCCAGGGCCGGTCACGGTACCGGTGAGTTTCTCACCATCCTGTTTGAACGCAAAAGTGAGGGGAACAGGGCTGTCGCCGGCTTGCATGGTGCCGCTCCAGTTCCCCGATATATCGGCGGCCAACGCCAGTCCGGCGAAGACAGCGCAAAGCACGGCGGTGGCGAAAAGAATTCGTCGCGTCATGGCTGTAATTCTACCGCCCCGTATTCGGTTAAGCTAGTCTGGAGTTACAGGTATGAAAAGGGACGACGATGTCAGTTGGGGCCGGCTCGGGTGGATCGAGAAACTATTTCTCCTCCTGATGGCCGCCTGGGCTCTGCTTTTCTTCACCGGCATGGCGCAGAGGTTCCAGACGCTGGCCGCCATTTGCGCCATTTTCATGGGAGTGGTCTCCATCGTCAAGATCGGCCGGATGGCCCTGCGCAACCTCATCTGGAGGCTGCGCAACCGGCTGATTGTCGCCTACCTGTTCATCGCGGTGGTGCCCATCGTGCTGATCCTGGCGCTGATGCTGGTCACATCGTACGCCCTGATCGGGCAGGTGGCGGTGTACCTGGTGGACAAGGAACTGGGGAACCGGATGCGCATCCTGGGATTTCCGGCCGAGACGTTGACGCGCGCGCCGGCGCCGGACCAGCAGACCGCGCTAACGCGCGCGCTACCCATGCTGCGGCGCGGATTCCCGACTTTCGAAATGCTGGCCACCGGGGAGCAGCAGTTTCGTTACCCGCCGGACTCCACACTCACAGCGCCGCCCGAGCCGTGGAAGAATGCGAGCGGCCTGATCACCCGGAAAGATGGCGATATCGACCACCTGTACGCGTGGGCTCACTCCGAGCAGAACGGCAACGAGGTGACGATTCTGGCGCCCATCACCGCCGAACTGCTGAGCGGCTTGGTGCCGGGGATCGGGGACGTCACGTTTCCTCCGTATACCCGGCGGTCGGCGCAGTCGCACGTCCCGCCGGCGATGAACATGCTGGATATCGGCGTAAGTTTTCTGTATCCGCAGTTCGTGCCTGCGTGGGAAAATCCGCAGGCGCAGCCGCAGAGACTGTATTTCGTGGTGGACACGCGCTACTCGGCGGTGCTGGGAATCGTCTTCGGCCAGAAAGCCGACTGGAGCGAACTGGCGATGACTTTTCTGCTGACCCTGATCGGCGTATTTCTGCTGGTCGAGATGATGTCCTTGTGGGCCGGCGTCAAGCTGACGCGCGCCATCACCGGCGCGGTGCACGAGTTGTATGAAGGCACGCAGCACGTGCGCGAAGGCGATTTTTCCTATCGCATCCCGGTGAAGGGAGCGGACCAGATCGCCGAGTTGAGCAGCTCGTTCAACATCATGACGGAGAACATTTCGCGGCTGATCGTGGTGGCCAAGGAAAAGGAGCGCCTGGAATCGGAGCTGGCGATTGCGCGCGACGTGCAGGACCAACTTTTCCCCAAGGACGTACCGTTCACCAAATCGCTGGAATTGAAGGGCGTGTGCGCCCCGGCTCGCATGGTGTCGGGCGATTACTACGATTTTATGGCGCTGCCCGACGGACTGGCGTTCGCCATCGGCGATGTGGCGGGTAAGGGGATCTCGGCGGCGCTGTTGATGGCCACGATTCAATCCACGATGCGGACCCAGTTGAGTTCGCTCAACGGCGACCCCCAGCATCGCCACTCGGCGGCGAAAATGGTGGCCACGCTGAATCGCCAGCTCTACGCCACCACGTCTCCGGAGAAGTACGCCACCTTCTATTTCGCCCTCTACGACGAAGCCCTTCACACCCTGACCTACACCAACGCCGGACACCTGGCGCCCATGCTGCTGCACGGCAGCGACCTCCGGATGCTGGACTCCACCGGCACCGTGGTGGGCGCATTTCCGGTGGCGGTCTACGAAGAGAAGACGGTGACCCTGGAGCACGGCGATGTGCTGCTGGCTTACACCGATGGCATTGTGGAGCCGGAGAACGTGTACGGCGAGATGTTCGGCGAAGATCGCCTGAAAGATCTGCTGTACAAGTACGCCACGGCGGATTCCGCGGAACTGATCGCGCGCACCATGGAGGCGGTGGTGCAGTGGACGGGCGAGGGCGAGTTGCAGGACGATATGACCATGGTGGTGGCGCGACGCTTATGAAGATTCTGACCGCGGCGGAAATGCGCGAAGTGGACCGCCGGACGGTGGAGGCCGGCATTCCGGGCATCGTCCTGATGGAGAATGCCGGGCACCGGGTGGTGGAGTTTCTGGCCGAACGTTTCGCTCCTCTTGCCGGGCAACGTATTGTGGTGCTCTGCGGCAAGGGCAATAACGGCGGCGATGGGCTGGTGATCGCGCGCCAGCTGCACACCCGTTTTGCGCCCGATTCGCTGCACACCGTATTGCTGGCGGAACCCGGGGAACTGAAGGGCGATGCGGCGGCGAATTTCGCCATGCTGCTGGCCGCCGGGGGCCGCGTGGAACGCGAAATTCCGCCGGCGGCGCGCGCCGCCACGCTCGTCGTGGATGCGCTGTTGGGCACCGGCATGACGGGAGCGGCCACGGGGCGCATGCTGGAAGGCATTCGCGAAATCAATGGCGGCTTCCCGCTCGCCACGGTGGTGGCGGTGGACCTGCCTTCCGGCATGCCGAGCGATTCCGGCGAGCCGGCCGGCGAATTCGCGCACGCCGATTACACGGTGACGTTCACGGCGCCCAAGGTGGCCCACGCCATGCCGCCCAACTGCGACCATAGCGGAGAACTGATTGTCTGCCCTATCGGCAGCCCGCCCGAGCTATATGCGGACGCATGGCTCGCCCTGCTGGAGCCTGCCATGTTCCGCGAACTTCTGGCGCCGCGCCAGCCCTCCGGACACAAAGGCACCTACGGTCATGTGCTGGTGGTGGCCGGGTCGCGCGGCAAGACGGGCGCCGCGGCCATGGCCGGTCTTGCCGCCCTGCGCGCGGGCGCGGGGCTGGTGACCGTGGCATCGGCGGCAAGCGCCATCTCCGAAATCGCGTCCCACGCGCCGGAGTTGATGACGGAGCCGCTACCGGAAACCGAATCGGGCAGCATCGCGCTCAACGCCAACCTGGCAACGCTCGCGCTGGGCAAGAGCGTCGCAGCTATTGGGCCGGGCTTGGGGCGGGCACCGCAAATCGCGGCGATGGTACAGGCGCTGTGCGATACCTTCGAAGGACCCATGGTGTTGGACGCCGATGCGCTGTTGGGGATGGGGCAGGGCCTGGGCTCCCGCATACGGATCCTGACACCTCACCCCGGCGAAATGGCGCGCTTGACCGGGCAAACCACCTCCCAAATTCAGGCCGATCGCATCGGCGCGGCACGTACTTATGCCACGCAGCACGGCGTCACGGTGGTGCTCAAAGGACAGCGCACCGCGATCGCTTTTCCCGACGGCCGCGTGTGGATCAACCCCACCGGCACACCCGCCATGGGGAAGGGCGGATCTGGCGACATCCTCACCGGGATGATCGCGGGCATGGTGGCGCAGTTCCCGGAGCGTGCCGATCAAGCTGTGGCCGCGGCGGTTTACCTGCATGGTCTGGCGGGCCAACTCGGCGCGCTGGCGCTGGGCGATAAGTGCCTCGTCGCCACCGACCTTCTGCACTACCTTTCGGATGCCATGGAGGAATGTGCCGACGTACCACACCGCGTCTGACGAGGAGACCATGGCACTCGGCGAGCGGCTGGCGGGCGAGTTGCCGCGCACTGGCGTGGTCCTGCTGATCGGCAATCTTGGGGCGGGGAAGACCACGCTCGCCAAGGGAATCGTGCGCGGGCGGGGCGCGGCGGAACGGGACGATGTCTCCAGCCCGACGTTCACGCTCATCCACCAGTACGGGCCGCGCGGCGACGTTTATCATGTCGATCTCTACCGGTTGGAGGAAGCGCGGCAAGTGGCCACCCTCGGCCTGGAGGAGATCTTCGATAGCGACGCGCTGGTGCTCATCGAGTGGGGCGAGCGCTTCCCCCAACTGTTGCCGCCGCAGCGCACCGAGATCCGCATCCGGACCACGGGAGACGACGAAAGGGAAATCCAAGTCGGACAAGTCACATGAAAAGCCACTCGAGCAAACAACCGTGGGCCCTGATTCTGGGCGCCAGCAGCGGATTCGGCGAGGCCACCGCGGTGGAACTGGCGCGCGCCGGCATCAACATTTTCGGCGTGCATATGGACCGCCGCGACAAACTTCCGCACGTCGCCGAAGTGCAGGAGAAGATTCGCGCTTTGGGCCGCGAGTGCGAGTACTTCAATTTCAACGCCGCGGATGAAGACAAGCGCAAGGACTGCGTGGCGCAGATCCGCCAGCGCCTCACCGATGCGCCGGGCTGGCTGCGCGTGCTGATGCATTCGCTGGCATGGGGCGCGCTCAAACCGCTGGCCGGCGCCGAGATGGTCGCCAGCAAGAAGCAGATCGAATCCACCGCGGACATCATGGGCCACTCGCTGGTCTACTGGGTGCAGGACTGCCTGCTGGCCGGCCTCTTCGACAAGGGCACGCGGATCTTCGCCATGACCAGTTCGGGCGGCACACGCGCCATTCCCGAGTACGGTCCGGTGAGCGCCGCCAAAGCCATCCTGGAGGCCCACATCCGCCAGCTGGCGCTCGAACTGGCGCCCGCCGGCATCACCGCCAACGCCATACTGGCCGGGGTTACCGATACGCCCGCCCTACGCCTTATCCCGGGGCATGAGAAGCTCATGGAGATCGCGCGCCTGCGCAACCCAAGCAAGCGCCTCACCACACCGGAGGACGTAGCTCGCTCGATCGCCGTCCTGTGCCATCCGGCCACCTATTGGATGACCGGCAACACCATCCATGTGGACGGCGGCGAAAACATTGTAGGATGAAATCCATGAAGGACAACGGCCTGCCCTGCCTCGATCTGTTGGAAGCGACGCCCACTATTCTGCGCGGGCTGATGGCCGAACTCTCCGCCGAAGACGTGCGCTGGAAGCCCGCGCCCGGCCGGTTTTCCGTGGGCGAGGTGCTGGCCCACCTCAGCCACACCGAGGGACACTGCTACCGCGCGCGCCTCGACCGTTTTCTCAGCGAGGAGAATCCCGAGTTCGAAGGCGATGACGCGCAACACCACCTGGAGCTGTACCGCGACATGGACCCCGAGGATGCCTTCGACCATTTCGAGGAACAGCGCGAGACCAACATCGAAGCCCTGCGCGACTTGCCGCCGGGCGCCGGCGATCGCCACGCGGTGCACAAAGAAGTGGGCCCGATCACACTGGCGCAGATGCTCAACGAATGGGCGCTGCACGATCTGGGACACATCCGGCAGATCGCCGAATTGGTGCGCGCGCGCAAATACCTTGCGGGGGCCGGTCCGCTGGGCGCCTCCTACGAATTGAAACCATGATGCTACGACGCCTCCTTCTGGCCCTGGCCCTCGCGGGCACGCTGGCCGCTCAGACTTTTATCCAGATGTCGGACACGCAGTTCGGCATGTACGCCAACGATAAGGATTTCGCGCAGGAAACGGCCAATTTCGAATTTGCCGTCGCCACCGCGAACCGGCTCAAACCGGCGTTTGTGGTGGTTACCGGCGACCTCGTCAACAAGTCCGGCGACGCCGCGCAGGTGGCGGAGTATAAACGCATCGCGGCCAAACTGGACCCGAAGATCAAGCTCTTCAGCGTCCCCGGCAACCACGATGTGGGCAACGAGCCGACCACGGAATCCCTCGCGCGGTATCGCGAGAGCTTCGGCCCGGACTACTACAGTTTCCGCGTGGGCGACGTGGCCGGAATCGTGCTCAATTCGAACCTGGAAAAGGGGACGGACAAGGTGCCCGCGGAGGCGGCCAAGATGGAGGCATGGTTCCGCAACGAACTGGAACGGGTCAAGCTGACCGGCGTGAAACACATCATCGTGTTCCAGCACATTTCCTTTTTCCTCAAAGACCCGAATGAAGAGGAGCAGTATTCCAACATTCCCAAAGTGGTCCGCGAGCGCTATTTGCGCTATTTGCACGAATACGGCGTGGAGCACGTCTTTGCCGGCCACTACCACCACAACGAACTGGGGCGCGACGGCGATCTGGAAATGGTGACCAGCGGGCCGGTCGGCATGCCGCTGGAAGGCGGGAAATCGGGCCTCCGCGTGGTTACCGTCAAAGATGGTGCGGTGACGCACAAGTTTTACGATTTCGGCGAACTGCCATAGGACGATCACCTTTTGCCGGGTTGACAGACGACAAAAAGCGATCGTCTGTCCCACATGACGGTCGGGTTGACAGACGACACAAAACGATCGTCTGTCCCACAGGACGGCATTCGGCGTGCCCTACCCCAATGGATGACCTCTCGTTGGGTAAGTTTTGCCTTCTCGGCGCTTGTGCTGCACGCCACAATCGCCGCCATCGACCCCGTGGCGGTCAACAATCCGCTGCAGGGGGATCTCGCCGATGGCGCCAAAGGAGCGGGCGTAGTGCGCGCCCAGATCCTGCTCGGCCGGGCACATTTTTCCTGCGGCGAGATCGACGGCACCTTCGGCAGCAACTTCCAGAAAGCGTTGAACGCGTTCCAGGGCGAGCGCAAACTCCCGGTCACCGGAGCACTGGATGCCGCCACCTGGAGCGCGCTCCACCTCGATACGGCGCCGGCACTCATCGATTACACCATTACGCCAATGGACCTGAAGGGGCCCTTTGCGCCCACACCTGCCGGTATGGAGGCGCAGGCGAAGCTGACCTATCTGGGGTACGACTCGCCGCTGGAAGAACTCGGTGAGAGGTTTCACTCCAGTCCGGAACTGCTGCAGGCGCTCAATCCGGGCGCGAACTTCGAGCAGGCCGGCCAGCAGTTGACAGTGCCGAACGTCCATGCCGTGCCGCGTCCGCGGGCGGCCAGCATCGTCGTCTCCAAGTCGGAGAGTTCGGTGCGCGCCTACGACGCTTCCGGCAGGCTGCTCGCGTTTTTCGCCGCCACGATCGGCAGCGAACACGATCCCCTGCCGATCGGCGAGTGGAAGATCAAGCGGGTGTTCCACAATCCGAAGTTTTATTACGACGCGACGCTCTTCTGGAACGCGAAGGGCTCGGATAAGGAGGTTCTGCCTCCGGGGCCGAACAATCCGGTCGGGCCGGTATGGATCGATCTTTCCAGGGAACACTATGGGATTCACGGCACGCCGGAGCCGGGCAAGGTAGGCCATGCCAGTTCGCACGGCTGCATCCGGCTGACCAACTGGGACGCGCTGGCCCTGGCGGCGATGGTCCGGCCCGGCACGCCCGCCACGCTGAAGGAGTAATGACATGAGAACGGCGGTATTCGCTTTGGGCTTCGCCGCGGGGATGGTCTTCCTGGCGGCAATATTGTGGAGCACCGGAAGCTTTCTCCCGTCGCAGGCGCTGGCAGCCGCAGCTCCCGAGGCGGTGCGGTTCACCCAGCCGGCCCCGATGCCGCCTCCCGCCCAACGTCCGGATGCGGCTCCCGCTGTCCATCCCCCTGCTCCTCCAGCTGTTTCACCTGCCCTGGGCATGCCGCTCGCAGGGGTCGATCCGCACACTCTGCAGAGCAATTTCTCGCAGATGCGAAACGGGCACGCACATGAGGCGCTGGATATCATGGCGGCGCGCGGCACCGAGGTCCTGGCGGTTGCCCAGGGGAACGTGGTCAAGCTGTTCACCAGCAAGCCGGGCGGTTTGACGGTCTACCAGTTCGACGATTCCCGCTCCTGGTGCTACTACTACGCGCACCTGGACCATTATGCTGCCGACCTGAAAGAGGGGATGCTGCTGCGCAAGGGCGACGTGCTGGGCTACGTCGGCTCCACCGGCGATGCGTCTCCAGATGCTCCTCACCTGCACTTCGCGGTGTTTGAGCTTGGCCCCGAAAAGCATTGGTGGCAGGGCACCGCGGTGGACCCCCTGCCTTTGCTCATTCGTGGGACCATGTTCTGATCCCTATTCCTCGGGCGGCTTGTCCCGCCGGAAGACGAACGCCACGAATCCCGCCAGAATCAGGAACGGGGGCGCCCCCAGAATCAGGATGCCCGCGTTGAGCACGTGCGCGCGCGCATCCTGCTGCGCGTGCGCCGTGCGGTAGCACATCACGCATTGCGCGCCCGCGGGCAGCGCGAGAGCGGCCCACAGCAGCGCGATCGACAGGCAGCGCTTCATGCCGGAGGCCTCATATTCGGGATGCGGTAGGCGTCGCCCAGGAAGATCAGCATCAGCACAATGCAGAAGATCAACATCGGAAACAGCGTCAGGAACAAGCTGAGGCGCTCGAACTTGAGGTGCATGAAGTAGGCGATGATGAGCGCGGCCTTAACTACCGAGAGGCCGAGCAGCACCGTCAGCATGATCATCATCGGCGTCTGCATGTACGCCAGGAAGACTTCGATGGCCGTCATCGCCAACAGCGCCACCCATACCTTGGCGAACGTGGGGATGCCCGGACCGTGGCTTTGAATTTCTTCGACGTGCGTGCTCATGGGTCGCTCCTAAATCTTGGCCGACATCAGGTAGACCAGCGGGAAAACGAACATCCACACCAAATCGACGAAGTGCCAGTAGAGACCGGCCACCTCGACGTCCTCGGCCTTGAATTTGCCGCGCATCACGGCCTGGCAGATAGTGCCGAGGTAGATCAGCCCGATCACCACGTGGGTCATGTGCAATCCGGTGATGGCGAAGAAGGTGGCGCCGAACAGCGGCACTCCCCACTCATTGCCCATTGCCGTGATGTGTTCGTGGTTGATCAGGTTCATCCACTCGGTGAGGTGGAGCCCAACGAAGGTTGCGCCGGCGGCCATGGTGGCGAGAATCCAGCGCGCCGCCGCGGCCCGGTTTCCCTGGTTCATGGAGTGCACCGCGATCACCATGGTGAGGCTGCTGGTGAGCAGCGCGAAGGTCATTACGCTGGAGAAGATGATACTTGGCGAGAAGTGGAAGGGTGTGGGCCAGTTCGGATTGGAAACGCGGCTGTAAGTGTACGCAAACAACAGCGCGGAAAACGTCAGCGCGTCGGAGATGATGAACAGCCACATCCCGAACTTCTTCGAGTTGGTGAGATATGGCGACTGGCCTCCCTCCCAGAGCGAGCCGGTCGCGGCAGTAGTGACGTGGGTCGACATCCCTTCCCTTTACCCCCAAACGTAGAATAGAACCATCAAATACAACCAGAGCCCGTCCAGAAAATGCCAGAAGATCGCGCTGATATCGATGGCGGTGCGCTTGGCGGGCCCCAGACTGAGCCGCAAGGCCTGCACGTCGACATAGAACAGCGCGCTGACTCCGCCCAGCAGGTGGATGGCGTGGGAGACCGTCAGCACGAAGAAAAAGGAACTGCTGGGATTGCTCGAGATGAAGACGCCGGCGGCGTTCAGCTGGCTCCAAGCCAGCGCCTGTCCCCCGAGAAAGAGAACGCCGAGCGCGGTGCCGGCCGTCCACCAGCCGTTGAACTTCGAGCGTCCGCCCGATTTCAGCGCGCGGCGGGCCAATTCGAGCGCCAGGCTGGATGCCAGCAGGACGCCCGTGTTGATCAACAGGATGGGCGGTTTCGCCATCGACGCCCAATCGTCGCTCAGGCCGCGGCGCACCACCATCGCGCTGGTGAAGGCGGCGAACAGCATCGTGCTGGCCGCCAGCAGGACATACAAGCCCGTGAACGACGCGCGCCGGAACGCGCCGCGGCCCTCGAAGCCGTCGCCCCCGCCACCACGCCAACCATCCTCCACCGGCGGAGGCGGCGGACCGTGCAAGACATCGTGCGTAATCGACCCGGACATACTCATTGAAACCCCCTAGCCTTCGGAAGCGACGGAAGGCGGATCCGTCTGCATGATGAAATCGGTGGGTGCGCCGGGCACGCTGAACTCGTACGGACCGTGATTGACGACGGGATGCACGGCGCCGAAGTTGTCGAAGGGCGGCGGCGAGGGCACGGTCCATTCGAGCGAGGTGGAGTTCCACGGATTCATCGGCGCTTTGGGGCCTTTCCAGAGGCTCCAGAACAGGTTGATCAGAAACAGAATCTGCACCGCGGCCGTGAAGTAGGCGGCCTGCGTCATAAACCTGTGCACCGGCATCAGGCCGGCCAGGTATTCCACGTTAGTGAAATCCGAGTAGCGCCGCGGATTGCCCGCCAAACCCACGAAATGCATGGGCGTGAAGATGCAGTACACACCGATGAACGTGCCATAGAAATGGATTTTGCCCAGAGTTTCGTTCATCATCTTGCCGAACATCTTGGGAAACCAGTAGAAGGTGCCGGCGAACATGCCGAAGATGGCCGCCACGCCCATGATCATGTGGAAGTGGCCCACCACGAAGTAAGTGTCGTGGAAGTAGAGGTCGAGCGCGGGCTGGCCCAGAAAGATGCCGCTGATGCCGCCGGTGACGAACAGGCTGACGAAGCCGAGCGCGAACATCATGGCGGTATCGAAGTGGATTTTGCCGCCCCACAGCGTGCCGATCCAGTTGAAGGTCTTGATGGCCGAGGGCACGCCGATCGCCATGGTGAGCACGCTGAAGGCCATGGCGGAGTACGGGTTCATGCCGCTCATGAACATGTGATGGCCCCACACCAGAAAGCCCAGGAAGCCGATGCTCAGGATGGCGTAGACCATCGCCTTGTAACCGAACACCGGTTTGCGTGAGAAGGTGGCCAGCAGGTGGGATGTCACGCCCATGCCGGGCAGAATGGCGATATACACTTCCGGATGGCCGAAGAACCAGAACAGATGCTGCCACAGCAAGGGCGATCCGCCCTTGTGATTGGTGATGATCTGGTCGCTGATCATCAGGCCGCCGGGGATGAAGAAGCTCGTGCCCACGGTGCGGTCGAGAATCAGCAGCAGGCCGGCGGCCAGCAGCACGGCGAACCCCAGGAGCGCCAGGATGGCCGTCACCAGCCAGGTCCAGCAGGTGAGCGGCATGCGCATCAGGCGCATCCCCTTGCAGCGCAGATCCACCGTGGTGGCGATGAAGTTGATGGCGCCCATCAGCGAGGCACCGCAGAAGATGGCGATGCTCACGATCCACAGCGTCTGGCCCATGCCCTCGCCGGGGCCGGTGATGCGCCCGGCGCCGCTGAGCGGCGGGTACGCGGTCCACCCCGACAGCGGCGCTCCGCCTTGCACGAAGAACGCCGAGACCATCACCACCAGGGCGATGAAAGTGGTCCAGAACGACAACATGTTCAACACCGGGAAGGCCATGTCCTCGGCGCCGATCTGCAGCGGCAGAAAGTAATTGCCGAAGCCGCTCTGCGGCACCGTGGTGAGCACGAAGAACACCATGATGGTGCCGTGCATGGTCATCAGCGACAGGTACAGTTCGGGCGTCATCATGCCGCCCGCCGCCGCGGTCGGCCACAGGCTGGCGAACCAGGAAACCTTGGCCTCCGGGTGCACCATGTGGAAGCGCATCAACAGCGATAGCGACATCCCCAGGAAAACCGAGAACAGCCCGAGAAAGTAATACTGAATTCCGATCACTTTGTGATCCAGGCTGAAGACGTACTTTCTGATGAAGCCGTGCGGCGCCTGATGCGCCGAATGGGTGGGGGCCGACATGATCTCTCCTCAGCGTCGTGGTGCGGATCTCACTTCTGGGCCTTTTCGATTTTCCATTGCTCGAAATCGGCCGGGCTCATCACTTGCATCGTGGTGCGCATTTGAAAATGGCCCAGCCCGCAGAGTTCCGAGCAAGGTACTTCGTAGATGCCGACCGTGTCGGCTTGAAAGCTCAGGGGGATTTCCATCCCCGGAACGATGTCCTGCTTCATGCGCAGTTCGCGCACGAAAAAGTTGTGGATCACGTCGCGCGAATGCATGATCAATTTGATCGGCTTGCCGGCGGGAATCTTCAACGAGGCGCTGACGATGTCGTCCTTGCCCGCCGGATCCTTGTCGTCCAGACCGAACGGGTTGCCCGCCGAATCGTTGACGAACTTGAGGTCGGTATGGCCGAACTTGCCGTCGGGCCCCGGGTAACGGAAGCTCCACGCGAACTGTTTGCCGAGCACTTCAATGGGAATGGCGTCGGCGGGCGGCTGATCGAAGTGCACGCCCGCCCAGATTTTGGTCCCCATCAGCACCAGCCCCAGGAAGAGCAGCGCCGTCGCGCTGGTCCACACCGTCTCCAGACGGTTGTTGCCATGGTTGTAGCTGGCCCGGCGCCCGTCGTCGCGAAAACGGAAAATCACCCAACCAAGGGCAAACTGCGCGAGCACGAAAATCACTCCCGTGACCATCAGTGTGCGCATGAACTGCTGGTCGTAAGCGATGCCGTGAGCGCTGATGGGCGGTGGAAACCACCATGTCTTGGCGGCAAAAAAATACGCGATGATGGCGGTCAGTATCCAAACCACCGGGGCAAGCAGCATCGACAACCCTCCTCCTACTGCGTTTACAGTTGGAAGAGAAACTATCACATTCGATGAACGACGTGCAACTCCGTTTACGGATTCGCGTCGTCTCTCGCCCCTACCTTCTCAGCCACCGACGTGGCGCAGACTCTCTCAGTCTGCCGCGCCACGACTCCTCGGGACGCGCTTGGAGCACGCCCGGCAAGCGTCCCGCGGAGTCGGGACGCGGCCGGCACGAGTGCCGGCGCCACGAAGTCAAAGGCGCACTTACGGCTCCAGCGTGGTTGTCCACAGATTGGAGGCGCGCTCGGCCATCAGCATCACCAGTTTGTCCTTCGCGATGCCGATTTCGAGCGAGCCCGGGTTGACGCCGAAGAGCGTCAGGCGGGACTGGTCGGAATCGAAGACCGCAAAACTATCCCCCACGGTTTGGCCGGTGAGCGGGTCGAAATGCAAGGCACGGATGCCGCGGCTCCCCTCGCCGTCCTGGGTGAAATAGATCAGCTTTCCGTCGGGTGAAAAGCGCGGCTTGTCCACTTTGTGCCGCCCATCGGTCAGCGGCATCCATTGGCTTCTTGGAATCTCGGCCAATCCATTTGGTCGCGCGGCGTAAATTTGGGCCGTTGCGGGGCCCGTGTCGGCCAGGAAAACCATCCACTCCGCGTCCGGCGAGAAGCTCGCCTGGGTCAGCGGCGCGCCCGGAGCCGTGCGCAGGATTGGCGAACTGCGCCCGGTCTTCAGGTCCACCGCCAGGATATCGTTCTGGCCGGAATCGCCCGCCCGCGCCAGCGCCATCGTGGCCGCCGGGTTCACGTCCCAGAAGAACCCTCCTTCGAAGACCTTGAGGGCGTTGCCCGTGGAGAGTTCGAGCAGATACTCGTCCGATCGCTTGCTCAGCTTCTGGACGAATGCCACCCGCCGGCCCTCGTTCACCCACACCGGCATGGAAGCGTTCGGACCGGGGGCGATGACGGATTCCTCGCCCTTCGCCAGGTCTTTCATCCACACCTGCGAAGTGCCGTTGCGCGGCGTCGCGTAGAGCACGGTGCGGCCATCCGGTGAAACCGTGGGGTATTCGGCCGGCGCGGTGCTGTTGGTGATCCGGTAGGGCGGGCCCAGCGCCTTCCCGCTATTGGCGTCCAACGGCAGGCCCCACACGTCGAAGCGCTCGTTCCCACTGGCGAACACCATCTGGCCGTCGCGCGAGACGGTGGGATACTCGGCGGAGGCGGTGCCGCCGGCCAGACGCACCAGGTCGCCCTGAGCCTTGCCGCCGGCAGTCATGCGGCAGCGGTACACGTTGCGCACCCAACCCAAGCGCATGCTGAACACGAGCCCCTGCTGGGTCCATGTCATATCCTCGATGGCCGCCAGCCGGCCGCCGGCGCGCGACACCGGCCCCGCCAGGCCCGTGGATTCGGCCCGGTCGCGTTCCAGCCCCGTCACCCAGAAATCGGCGCGGTCGGCGGGAAGTCCCTCGCCGGGCGCCACGCCCCACACGATCAGGCGCTGCCCGTCGGGAGACCACACCGGACGCTGCACGTCGGAAAAATCGGGCCGAATCTCGCGCGCGGCGCCGCCCGCGATGGAAGCCACAAAGGTCTTCGCCTGTCCTTCCACCAACCCGTCGCGCAGACCGGTCCAGTAGGCCACCAGGTTCCCCCGCGGAGAGAAGCGCGGGTTGCGGCCCGCGGGCGCCAGCAGCCGCGGAGTGCCGCCCAGCGACGGAATCAGATAGATGCCGCCGCCATCTTTGCTCGAATGGTAGGCGATAGCGGTGCCGTCGGCCGAAAACGAGGGATCCGATTCGTCCTCCCGGGTCCATGTCAGCCGCGACGGATCTCCGCCCCGGAGTTCTTGGACATAAAGTCCCAGGTTGTGGCCCCTGTCGCGGTCGGAAGCGTAGGCCACCAGCCTCCCATCGGGGGAAATGGCGGGTGTGGTGGCCACTCCGGGATCGAAGGTGATCGGCGTGTACCGCGATTCGCGCGGCGGCGCCGGCATGCCGAATTTCCAGACCGCCAATCCGCCCAGCAGCAGGCCCAGGGCGAGAGCGCACAGCGTTCGCCGCATGGGGTGTGGCTGGGGCATCGTCTCCGTCATCGGCCGCCGTCCCTCCGTGCCAGCGCGAGCGCTCCGTAAAGCACGCTATCGTCCGCCAGCGCCGCCGGCGCCACATCGATCCGCGCCGCGGACCAGCTGGTAATCTGCCGGCGCAACTCCTGCCCGAGCGGGACGAACAGCCGGTCGCCGGCCTTCGAAATGCCCCCGCCTATCACAATCCGCCGCGGGTTCAGCAGCATGATCGCCGCCTTCAGTCCCAGCGCGAGGTCCACCACGTAGCGCTTCACGAACTCCGGTTCCAGCATCAATTCTCGCGCGCTTTTCCCATAGTCGCGCTGCAACCAGAGCCCGCAGCAGAGGCGCTCCAGGCACCCCCGGGCGCCGCACAGGCACTGGGGTCCATCCGGCCGGACGGTCAGGTGCCCGATTTCTCCGCCGTAGGAATCGGCCCCGCGCCAGACCCGGCCGTCCTCCCAAATGCCGCCGCCGATGCCGGTGGAAAGGGTCATGTAGAACAGCGGAGAGCAGCCTTGCCCGGCGCCAAATTCGGCCTCCCCCATGGCGCCCACGTTGGCATCGTTATCCATGATGGCGGGCACGCCCGCGGCATCCCGCACAAAGCCGCATAAATCGAAGTCGCGCCAGCCGCCCACGTGCGTGGAGAGCACCACCCGCTGCTCCGCGAAGTTCACCGGGCCGCCGAACCCGATGCCGCACCGCTCCAGCGGAAACTCCCGCCGCCACGCGCCGGCGAGTTCCCCGATCCGCGCCACCATCCACTCGCGGCCGCCGTCCGCATCCGTGGCGCGCGATTCCCGCCGCACCATGCGGTTCCCTTCGAATACCGCCATGCTGAACTTCGTGCCACCGACGTCGATCGCCAGAATCATTCCAGACCCCAGAGTATCAAACCCTTGGGCCTCAAATGCCCAGCCGTTGCTTTAGCTGATACTCTATATGGAGGTGAAGTAGGCCCGCGGTCCCCTGGTGCTCCGAACATCGCACAACCTGTGGCTGACAGTTGCCATGCTGATTGTGGTCGCGATCGCGGCCGATTCCTATTTGGACAGCCAGGTCTTCACCACCGGCACGCAGTTTCATAGTTACCAGGCGCATCTCGCAGTCCAGCTCGTCGCCCTGCTAATCCTGTTCGTCCTGCTCTGTTTTGCCACTCGCAACATCAATCGGCTGCTGCGCGCACGGGACCAGTTGATCTCCGATCTCCACCTGGCCCGCGAGCGCGAGGCTCGTGGCAGCGCCGCCCTGGCCACCACGCTGCGCAGCATCGGCGACGCCGTGATTGCCGCCGACACCGAAGGCCGCATCCACTTCATGAACCCCGTCGCCGAAACGCTCACCGGCTGGACCAACGCCGCCGCCGAAACGCGGCCGCTGCCGGAAGTCTTTTGCATCGAGGATGAAACCACCGGCCAGCCCGCGCCGGATCCCACCCTACGGGTACTGTGCGACGGGGCAATGGCGGGACTGGCCGATCACACCATCCTGATTGCCCGGGACGGCAACCGCATCCCGATCGACGATAGCGTCGCGCCCATCCACGACGATCAGGGGAACCTGACCGGCGCGGTCCTGGTATTCCGCGACGTCACCCTGCGGCGCCGCGCGCAGCGCCGCCTGGAGGAATCCGAAAGCCGCTACCGCCTTCTCTTTGAGGCCAACCCTCAACCCATGTGGGTCTTCGACATCGCTTCCCTGGCCTTCCTCGCCGTCAACCACGAGGCCATCGCGCACTACGGCTACACCCGCGAGGAATTTCTAGGCATGACATTGCGCGACATCCGGCCGCCGGAAGATGTGCCCGCGCTCCTCGAACATACCCGGGTTTCCACTCACACGCCCCACACCGACGGTCCGTGGCGGCACCGCAAGAAGGACGGCTCCATCCTCTTCGTCGAGATTACCTCGCACCCCATCCAATTCGGCGATTCCGCCGCCGAGCTGGTGATGGCCACCGACGTCACGCAACGTAAACAGCTCGAGGAGGAGCTACGCCAATCGCAGAAACTGGAGGCGGTCGGACAACTCGCCGGCGGCATCGCGCACGACTTCAATAACCTGCTGACCGTCGTCGAAGGCTACGCCGAGATGATTCGCGACGACCAGGCGCCCCACGATGCCGACCGCGCCTCCGCGGAAGAGATTCTGGTGGCCGCGCAGCGCGCCGCCTCGCTCACCCGCCAGTTGCTGGCCTTCAGCCGCCGCCAGATCCTGCAACCCATCCGCCTCAACTTGAACGCCAGTGTGACCAGCACCCAGCGCATGCTTTCCCGCCTGCTGGGAGAGAACATTCAGATCCATACGGAACTTGCCTCCGGTTTGTGGGATGTTTTCGCCGACCCCGGACAGATGGACCAGATCGTCCTCAATCTTGCCGTCAATGCCCGCGATGCCATGGAGAGCGGCGGCACCCTGGCGATTGCCACCGCCAACGTGGATCGCGCGGCGGCGCTCGTCCAGGACCTGGCTGCAGGGGAGTACGTCCGCCTCTCCGTCAACGACACAGGGCAAGGCATGGACGAGGAGACCCAGCGCCATATTTTCGAGCCTTTCTTCACCACCAAGAAG
>PLDO01000271.1 GCA_003136215.1 Bryobacterales bacterium | reverse complement strand
ACCTCAAGCTGGCGCGTCTGCCAATTCCGCCATGGCCGCATGGTTACAAAACGGGTTACATTGGCGTCCCGTTTCGCCTGCAAAACATTAATTATAAAACACTTTAAACAGCTTACTCGCTAGCACCTCAAGCTAGTGCGTCTGCCAATTCCGCCACCTCCGCGTTCAGGGTGCTACTTTTTCCCCGGCGTAGGCGGCGCCGGAGGGGGTGTCTGCTGCTGCTGCGCAGGCGACGTCGTCCCGGCGGGCGCCTGCTGGCCGGGAATGGTGACCGGGACCTGAACCGGGGCCGTTTTCGTCTTGGGAGCCGTTTCGAGCACGGAAGTAGCTAAGCCCGCGCTTCTGGTCGCCAGAATGGAAAGCGATAGCGAGGTCACCATGAAGAGCACGGCCGATATGGTGGTCGCCTTGGAAAGCAGGGTCGCCGACCCGCGCGGTCCGAAGGCCGTCTGCGAGCCCATCCCGCCGAATGCGCCCGCCAGATCGGCCGCTTTGCCGCTTTGCAGCAAAACTACCACGATCAGGAACAGGCACACGATTACGTGAAGAATCAACAGCAGTATATACATCGTCTTTCCTAGTATAGGGAAATGCCGGACTCCGGTCAAACTGGGGTGACAAGCTTCGTTTCCGCGGCAGTTCCCCGAGTCGCGTAATCCAGGAATAGTTCCATCCCCTGGTAGTCCCTGGGGCCCAGTTGGTGCACGATATTGCAGGTCAAATACTGGCGT
The DNA here is from genome assembly GCA_003136215.1 of Bryobacterales bacterium. Lineage (GTDB taxonomy): Bacteria > Acidobacteriota > Terriglobia > Bryobacterales > Bryobacteraceae > Solibacter. The sequence goes on along the minus strand of PLDO01000271.1, from coordinate 17,947 downwards.
ACGAGGTCGGGGGCAAAGCCGCGGGCGGCGGATTCGGCGGCCACAATCTCCTCCAGGCACGCCAAACCGTAGCGGCAGCTTTCCTGGAACGCCTCGACCAGGCCCGGGTTCACAATACCTTTGCGGGCGGCCCAAACGGCGAAGACCATGGGGAGGCCGGTCATCTCGACCCATTCGGCCCCGAGATCGTAAACGTGCCATGGGAGGGCGGTCGGGTCGATGCGCAGGGCCGGGTCGCCGATGATGAGCGCGGCGTCGGCGATGCGCATCATGGCATCGAGGTCCGGGGGGTGGGAAACCGTTTGCGGCGCGATACCGTAGCGGCGGCGCAGGATGATGCGGACGAGTTCCACGCTGGTGCGCGAACTGGAGTCGAGGGCAAGAGAGCGAATCTGGCCCGCCGGACAGGAGGAGATCAGCAGGATGCTGCGCACCGCGCCGTGACAGGCGATGCCCGCGCCGGGGATGATCTCCAGATCCTGCCGGGTTAATTCAAAAGAGGGAACGATGCCGATATCGGCGGCGCCGGAGGCCAACTGGTCGGCGCACCCGGAGGGGAGGCGGAATTCCAGGTCGAACGTGTCGCGCTGGGGCCCGTGAAGCATACCCCAGACCAATGGCGACGTGTTCAGATAACTGACGGCCGATACGCGAGGCCGCGTCGGTTTAGCGTGGCTCAACCCTCAGTTTATCAGACGGTTTGGCACGCCTTAGGGGGAAATGCGGGCCTTACGGTACGAAGCGTACGGCCGCCCGTGCGTTAACGCGCTTGGACCGGCTGGCGTTTGATATCCTGGGTACGGTGCTCTCCGCGTCGCGCCGCAGGACTATCCATGCGATTTAGAAACTTCTTCCCCATAATTGCCGTTCTAATTGTTGCTCTTATCTGCGCCGGCACCGGCCGGGCTCAGATCACCCTGAACACGGTGCCGACGCGCGAAATCGGCCAACCGCAAATGCCACCCGCATCCACTCCCTGGGCCGTCGCCAACGCCAATCCGAATCTGGTGGAAGGGCGGGAGTTTTTCAATCCCTCGGGGATCGCGCTGGATACATCGGTTACACCGCCGCGGATCTACGTGGCGGACACGGCCAACAACCGCATACTGGCCTGGAAAGACGCGGTGAATTTCACCAACGGCAAGTTTGCGGACCTGGTGATCGGACAGCACGACTCCTACTCCACGGGCGCCAATGGTCCGGGGACGAACTTCTCGACGGGTTTCGCCGCGCCCACGGGGCTGGCGGTGGATCAGGGAGACCTCTACGTCGCCGACAGCGGCAACAACCGGGTACTGCGTTTCCGCAAACCATTCGGCACACCGCAGGATCAGTTGTTTCCGGATCTGTGCATTGGGCAGACGAGCTTCAATTCAAAAACCGCCAACTTTCCGAATGGAGTCCTGGGACCCAGTGGGATCTCGCTGAATAACGGGACGGTATTCATCGGGGCGATCACCTTCGACGCGCAGCACAACCTGTGGTTGACCGATGCCGGGAATAACCGGGTTCTGCGCTACGCGGCGTCCGACGTGGCCAAGGTCAATCAGTTCGCTCCGGCGGCGAATCTGGAAATCGGCCAATACGACTTTAATACCAAGCAGCCCGCCCTGCCCTCCAACCCGACAGGGGCGCAAACCCTGAATCTGTTGGCCACGCCGGCCGCCATCGCCTTCGATGCGGCGGGCCGCCTGTACATCGCGGATTCCGATGGGAACGCCATCAACCGGGTGCTGGTCTACCTGCCGAGTTTCACTTCGGGCATGACCGCCGCGCGCGTGATGGGCATTCAACCGGCGACCGTCACCGGGGCTCCGCCGCGGACCGATCCGCAGATCTACGCGATCGCGATGGCCGGCCCCTCGGCGGTATTCTTTCTACCGGGCACGCAGGGCATGGGCGTGGTGGACTCCGGATACTCGCGGATCCTGATCTTCGATGGGTACGATCAATGGCCGGATGCCGCCACCGCGGTGTCTCCCTCGGCAAAAGCCCTATTCGGCCACAGCACCGGCATTTCCGGCATCAGCGGCACCGATAACAAAAGCCTGATTGCCAATGACGGCAACCCGCAAGCATCCAGCCTCACGTTGAGCAACCCGCAGGCGGCGGTGTTCGTCAACAACGAGCTCTACGTGGCCGACTGGAAGAACAACCGCGTGATCGTGTTTCCCTGGCAGACAGGCAATTTCGGCCCGGCATCGCGGGTGCTCGGGCAGGACCGGTTCAATACCAATTCGATCAACCTGATCGAAGGCCGCGAGTTCTTTTTTTACGGCAGCACGGGAGCAGACGCGGCAGTCGTGATGGACAGCACGGGAGATACGCCGCACCTGTACGTCTCCGACCCGTACAATCACCGGGTGCTGGGCTTCCGGGACGTGCGCAAACTGATACCCGGATCGGCCGCCGATATCGTGATCGGACAGCCGGACCTGGCGACCGCGGTGTGCAATTATCCAAACGGCAACATCAACCTGCCCACCCAATCCAGCCTGTGCCGTCCCATCGGGCTACTGGTGGATGGCAACGGCAACCTCTACGTGGCTGACTCGTACAATGGCCGTGTGCTGCGCTTCCCCACACCGTTTTCCCACCAGGGCAACCAACAGGCGGACGTGGTGTTGGGCAAGTCCACTTTCTCGACGCCGCCGATCACCGACGCCACGGCGCGAAACATGTACATCCCGTATGGCTTGGCCTTTGCCGGCAGTAACGGGCTGCTGGTCAGCGATCAAGGTCTCAACCGGGTACTCTACTTCCCCTTTAACAATGGCACCTTCACGTCGGCGGATAACGGCGCAGCCGCCACCAAGGTACTCGGGCAGCCGGATTTCATCAGTTCCAACAGCGGCACTTCGGACACGGGGATGTCGGGGCCGCATCACCTCTCCAGCGATACTGACGGCCGCCCTTACGTCACCGATAGCGGCAACGGCCGCGTGCTGATCTTCGACACGATTCTGAACCTGCCCAACGCCGGCGCGCACGCATCGTTCGTGCTGCCCTCTGGCGGCGTGCAAGGGATTTTCGTGAGCTCCAACACCGGCTACATTTGGGTCACCGACACGGGCGGGTCGGTCCACCAGTATCCGCGCTACGACCAGCTGATATTCAACCCCGTGGCGAACGTGAACATCCCCTCCAACGGCCCGATAGCGGTTACGCAGGATCCATACGGGGATCTCATCGTGGCGGAGGCGTCCAACCGGGTGACGTTCTACTACCCGGCGCTGTCGGCCGTCAACGGGGCCAGTTTCCAGGTAAGCAAGCCGCTGGCGCCGAACACCATCGCGACCGTTAAACCCCTTGGTGTCCAGTTCGGCACAGATACGGCCAAGGCAACCGACCTGCCCCAGCCCATACCGCTACCCACGGTACTGGCGGACCTGCAGGTGACGGTCAACGGAACACCGGCGCCGCTGTACTACGTATCGCCCGGGCAGATCAACTTCATCGTGCCCTGGAACGCGCCCACGACTGGTAGCGCGGACTTGCAGGTGCTGAAGGTATCCACGGGGCAACTCATGGCTGCGGGTCCGGTCGCCATGAACACTGTGTCGCCCGGGATTTTCGTCATGGGCGCGGCCGGCGTCGGGCTCCAACTGGCGGCGGTGGTCAATGCCGACGGCTCGGTCAACAGCGCCACGAACCCCGCCAAGATCGGCGACTACATCTCCATTTATGCCACCGGCCAGGGCCTGGTTTCGAGCCCACCCCTCGACGGGGATATTCCCCGCAACGGACTGGTCTACACCCCGGGCAATCCGCGCGTGTTCGTCGGCAGCGATTACACCGATGAGGTTGTGCTGCTGGGCAGTGAACTGCGCAGCATCCCGGGCGTGGACGTCAATTTCATCTCCTTCTCGGGCTTGTCGCCAAGTATCCCCGGAATGTGGCAGGTCAACGTGAGAATCCCACAAGCCACGGCCGCCGGCGCGCAGCCGTTGGGACTGCTTTATAACAGCTTTGCGGACAATCTGCCGTCGTCCACCGGGTACCGCATCGTGTTCTACGTGGCGGGGAAGTAGCTCCGCAGGCGAACGCGCCTACCTTTGTCGATTGGCCATTTCCAGGTGCTGCGGAGTATTGGTGGGGCATGCTTCAGCTTGCCAGGCAGGCGAAAGCGCCTGCCCCACCTCAGCGAGGCAACCGTCAGCCCGCCGGAGGGCGCTCGGCGGCGCGAGATCGCTTGAGAGTGTACATGTTGCGATCGGCCTCGTCGAGCGCTTCGCGCAGGACGCGGCCGGCGGTATCGGCCGTCCCCCAACTGAAAGAGATCGGCAGCACTCCCAACCCGCGCACACGGAAATTGCGCAGGCGGGATTCGATATCCTCCAGGCGGCGCACGGCGATTTCGGTATGCTGATTGCGGAACAGAATGACAAACTCGTCGCCGCCCCAGCGAAAGGCCTCATCCTCGTGGCGGATGGAAGACTGCATGAGATTGCCGATGTTGCGCAGAATCTCATCGCCCACCAGATGCCCGTAGCGGTCGTTGATGTCCTTGAAATTATCCATGTCGCAGACCACCACGACGCCTTCGAAGCCCGCCGGTTCCTCCACGCGGCGAGCCAGCGCGGCCTGATTCAGCAGCCCCGTCAAGCGGTCCAGATCCATGGTCTGTTTGCGCTCGCGACGCAGATGATCCAGTTCACCGGTCAGGTCGCGCAGGCGGTCGATCTGGCTCTCGCTCCACATGGCCATGGCGGCAAAGGCCATGACGCAATGCAGGGCGAAATCGTAATACGACTCGTGGTGGAGGTACGCGGCCCAGGCGGGAGCACCGCCGCGATGGAAGAGGTACAGCAGAATCACGGCGTGTTCGAAGAAGGCGGCGGCGAGTAGCAACAGCGAGTAACGGAAGATCCGCGCACCCACGCCGGCGCTGCGGCGCAGGGTGAAGAAGTTGTAGACGTAGACGAATCCGAGCACCACTGCGTCGGAGGCGTGGTAGGCTTCCAGGCCGGAAAACTGGCCGATGGCCCAAACCAGGGCGACGAAGATGGGCAGAATGGAAATCAGGCGGAGCACGGTGCGCCAGTCCTTCATACTGCTGGCGAAGCCGGCGCGCGCCGCGGCGATCAGAACGATGACAAACCCGAACTCGAAGGTGGCATACGGCGCGAGCCACCCGGAATGGTGGGTGCGCAACAACTCGAAGCCGAAAAGGGCGGCCAACACGCGCATCGCCCAGGCCACCGCCCAAAGCCCGAAATAGACTACCTTGGACTGCCGGTACAGGAACAGAAACACCGTCCCAAACAGCACCGCGCCGATTTCCTGGATGTAAAACGACGTGATATCGGCAATCGGGCTGGCAGGGTCCATCGGCTCAGTCTCCGTTGATGGTGTGGCGGCGAATGGCGCGCGCCTTCCCGGTCTCCTCGTCCACGTCGACGATCACCGAGTGCAACTCCGCCCCGTGCCGGGCAGCCTCCATGCGCACCGGCAAGCCGGAGAGGAAGCGCTGCACGATGGTCTCCGTATCGACACCGATCACGGAGCGGTAGGGGCCGGTCATGCCGCAATCGGTCTGGTAGGCGGTGCCGCCGGGCAGGATCCGGGTATCGGCGGTAGGGACGTGGGTATGGGTGCCCACGACGGCGGAAACGCGGCCGTCCAGATACCAGCCGAGGGCGATTTTCTCGCTCGTCACCTCCGCATGGAAATCCACGAACTTCACGGTAACCGCGGGGTCGATCTGGCTCAAGAGCGAATCCGCCTTACGGAACGGACAGTCGGTCGACGGCATATAGGTGCGGCCTTGCAGGTTGATGACGCTGCACTCCACTCCGTTGCGGGCCTTCACGGTTACCAGGCCATGACCCGGCGCCTCGGGATAATTCGCGGGCCGCAACAGGCGCGGCTGGCGATTCAGATAATCGTAGAGTTCGCGCTTGTCCCAGACATGGTTGCCGGTGGTGAGGACATCGATGCCGAGAGAGAACAGGTCTTCGGCGATGGACGGGGTGATGCCAAACCCGCCGGCCGCGTTTTCCGCGTTGGCAATCGCCAGATCGATTTTGTTCGATTTGACGATGTCCTCCACATGGTCCGCCACAATGCGCCGCCCGGGCGAGCCGAAAATGTCGCCGATAAAAAGAATGTTCACAGAGCTTTCAAGTTAACACGGTGAAGAAAAGCACGGGCAGGAGTGCTGCGGCACAGCCCGGCGTCTGGCACAACTCTACGCTCGCGCCAGGGCGCTGTTCTTGCGGCCGAAGGGGAAATAGATGGCGAAGCCGATGAACAGCCAGACGAAGAACCTGACCCAGGTTTCAAGCGGCAAAGCCATCATGAGCACCAGGCAAAAGGCGATGGAAATCATCGGCAGCCAGGGCGCCCCGGGCACGCGGAAACCGCGGGGGCGATCGGGCTGAGTCTTGCGCAGGACGATCACGCCAAGCGAGACGATAATGAAGGCGAACAGGGTGCCGATGTTCGCCAGATCGGCAAAAGTCCCGATATCCCAAATGCCCGCGGGGATTCCCACTACCAGCCCCGCGATCCAGGTGCTGATGTGGGGAGTCTTGTGGACCGGGTGCACCTTGGAAAACATCTTGGGCAGCAGACCGTCGCGCGACATGGCGAACCAGATGCGCGCCTGGCCGTATTGGAACACGAGGAGGGAACTCAACATGCCGACAATGGCGCCGATACTCACCCACTGACGGATGCCGTTGTAGCCCAGCACTTTGAGCGCGTTGGCCACCGGCGCCGCGTTGTTCAGGGTGTCCCAGCGGGCGATTCCGGTGAGGACCAGAGCCACTGCGATGTACAGCACTGCACAGATCACCAGGGTCATGATGATCCCGAAAGGAAGGTCGCGCTGCGGCCGGCGGCATTCCTCCGCCGCCGTGGAGACGGAATCGAAGCCGATGTAGGTGAAAAAGACGATGGCGGCCCCGGTGAGCACGGCGGGAAATCCATTGGGTGCAAACGGCTTCCAGTTGGAAGTGTCCACCGCGCGGGCGGCGCCGATCACAAAAATCAGGATGGCCGCGATCTTGATCAGCACCATCACATTATTCGTGTTGGCGCTTTCCTTCACGCCTTTCACCAGAATCCAGGTCAGGACCATCAGGACCAGGAACGCCGAGATATTGAACCAGTTTCCGGTGAGCTCGCCGCCGACGATAGGTGGATTGGCGAACTTCGCCGGAATATGCCAGCCGAAGACGTTATCCAGCACGTCGTTGAGGTAGGCGGAGAAGCCCACCGCCACCGCCATGTTACTGACGGCGTACTCCAGGATGAGATCCCACCCGATGATCCAGGCCACCAGTTCGCCGAGCGTGGCATAGGCGTAGGTGTACGCGCTGCCGGCGATGGGGATCATCGAGGCCAGTTCGGCATAGCAGAGCGCCGCGAAACTACAAGCGACGGCGGTCAGCAGAAACGAGAGCGTGATCGCCGGCCCGGCGCCCGCCCGCCCCGTCATGGAGAGAGCCTTGGTGCCGTGCATCAGCAGATCCAGCACGGGCGCGTGCAGAATGGACTTGTAGGCAAGGGTCTCACCGGCCGCCGCCGTGCCGGTGAGGATGAAAATGCCGGAGCCGATCACCGCGCCGATACCCATCGCGGTGAGGCTCCATGGCCCTAAGGTGCGCCGGAGTTTCTTCTCCGGATCTTCGGAGGCGGCGATGAGTGCATCGATACTCTTCGTCCGGAAAATGCTCACGCTGGGCGGCCCCTGATTGTGAATTCTCAGCGCTTGCGCTGGCCCTGGGCCTGGTGACGGATCTTCTTCTTTTCAGACCCGCGAGCCACACCCGCGGCGCGTTTCGCCTTGGGAGCCGCCTTCTTACGCGCCGTGCGCTTCAGTTTCTTGCGTTCAATCGTGTCGGTAACGTTCTTCGTATTCATCAGTTTCTTTTCAATCCAGCGTACTTTTCTATCAGCTTCTTTAACCCGTAGCGAGGAAAGTTAACAGTGATCTTAGCATCATCGCCATCCCCTTCGCGCCGTACCACGGTTCCAGTGCCGTACTTGGGGTGCTCCACCACCATTCCCGCGCGCGCTCCCCTGCGGACAGCCGGTTGCGCGGCGGGCACCGGACCTGTGGGCAGGGGAGGGCTGCCGACGGGCCGCGGGAATTGCGGCGGCGTACGTAAATCGGGCTTCGGCGGCGGCGCTTGCGTGGGCTTGAACGGCAGGCCCCGCTCGCCGAAGAATTGCGAAATATTGTCGAGCGAATTGTAGGTCTTGCCGGTATAGGTGCCGCGTTTGGCCGATTGCCGCACGTCGTAGCGTTCGGTCTGCAGATTGACCTCGCCGGCTTCATCGCGGGGGCCGAGGTTCATGATGAGTTGTGCCGGCACTTCGCTGAGAAACCTGCTCGCGGTGGAGCGCTCCTGGTCGCCGCCGCCGAAGCGCCGGCGAAACTTCGCCCAGGTCAGGATCAACCGTTTGCGGGCGCGCGTCATACCGACGTAGCACAGCCGGCGCTCTTCCTCCAGCGCCGCCTCGGAGTCCAACGACCGGCTATGGGGAAAGAGTCCGTGCTCCATGCCGCTGACGAACACCAGAGGGAACTCCAGCCCCTTGGCGTTGTGCAGCGTCATCAGCGTGACCGGAGCCTTCTCGTCATAATCATCGACGTCGGCCACGAGGGCCGCGTGATCCAGAAAATCGGCAATGCTCTCGCCGCGCTCCTGGGCTTCCGCCGCGGCGTTGATCAATTCTTCCAGATTCTCCAGCCGGGTTTGGGATTCCGGCGTCTTCTCCTGCTGGAGCATTTTCTTGTAGCCGGTGCGCTCCAGGGTAAAGCGCAGCACCTCGGGCAGCGATGACGAGCTGGCCACCAGCGACAGTTCCTGGATCAGGTTGCGGAAAACCACCAGCGCGGATTGGGAGCGGGTGGAAAGCTGCTGGTCGTCGATGATGCGCTCGATGGCATCCCACAGGTTCACGCCGTTTTCGCGGCCGTAGCGCTCGATCTGCTCCACGGTGGTGCGTCCTATGCCGCGCGCCGGGGTGTTGATGACGCGCATCAGGCTCACGGAATCGCCGTTCGACGCCGCCAGCTTGAGATACGCCACGGTATCCTTGATTTCCGCCCGCTGGTAGAAACTGAAGCCGCCCACCACGTTGTATTTGCGCCCATAGCGGCGCAGCGCCTCTTCGATCTGGCGCGATTGCGAGTTGGTGCGGTAGAGAACGGCCACATGGTCGGCGGGGTTGGCCGCCAGGTATTTCTCCGTGGCGTCGGCGATGAAAAGCGCCTCGTTTTCGGAATCGTAGCCCGCGTAAAGGCCGATGAGATCGCCGGCATCGGCGTCGGTCCAGAGCTTCTTGCCCTTGCGAGCGAGGTTGTTCTCCACCACGGCGCCCGCCGCCGCCAGAATGTTCTTGGTGGAGCGGTAGTTTTGCTCCAGGCGAATCGTCTTGGCGTTGGGGTAGTCGCGTTCGAAATCCAGGATGTTCCGTATATCGGCGCCGCGCCAGCTGTAGATGGACTGATCCTCGTCGCCCACTACGCAGACATTGCGATGCTGTTCGGTGAGCAGGCGCATCAAATCGTACTGGGTGCGGTTGGTGTCCTGATACTCGTCGATCATGACGTAGCTGAGCCGCCGGTTGTAGGCCTCGCGGGTGGCATCGTCGTGTTGCAGCAGGCGGACCGCCTCCAGCAGCAGGTCGTCGAAATCGAGCGCGTTGGCGTTGCGCAGCGCTTTTTCGTATTGTTCGAAGAGCGCGGCGATGGTCTCGGTTTCCTTGTTGACGGCGCTCTTGTAGAGATCCGCCGGCGTGACCTTGGTGTTCTTGGCGTGGCTGATTCTGGAAATCGCCGCGCGGTACTGCATGAACTCTTTTTCCTCGAGGCCCAGAGAGCGGTATGCGGCCTTGACGATTACCAGTTGATCTTCGTCGTCGTAGATGGTGAACCGGCGGGTGAATCCGGGACGAATGTGCGCCAGCGGATCCCCGTCGCGGCGCAGCATGCGCACACAAAAGGAGTGAAACGTGCTGAGGTTGGGGGCGGAATCCAGAGGAACGTCTTCGAGCAGCGCGACCACGCGTTCCCGCATCTCGCTAGCGGCCTTGTTGGTGAACGTGACGGCGAGCACCGCCGACGGGGGCACGTGCCGGGAGGTGATGATATGTGCGATGCGGTGCGTAATGACGCGCGTCTTCCCGCTGCCCGCACCGGCTAGAATCAGCAAAGGTCCGTCGATGTGGTTTACGGCTTCGCGCTGCTGCGCATTAAGCCCTTTGAGGAAATCCATGAAAGGAGGACATTCTATTTTACCATGCCGTGCGCGGCTCGCTGCTTGTTCCAGTGGGATAAGGCTTTGCTTGTCCATCCGGGCGCAGCCCGGACTCATACGATGCCGTTAGCGCATTCGTACCGGCGAGCGCAATGGAGTACCCGGTCCGGGGGGGAGAAGCAGTAAGAGAAGCACCACGGTCAGGAACACTAGAATCAGCACGGAATCGGAATCCATCATGGGTCCTTCCTTACAAACTAGAACCCACGAGCGACGACGAGTCAGGGCAGAAGAGCGTCAGCGCAACTCGCTGGGAAACTGGTTGGATATGTACAGTTTAACACAGATTCTATTTTGCGGCGGAATTCAACAGCCCGTGCACGCGCAGCCAGTCCGCCAGGCGCGCCGGCCAACTGGAGAGCGCCTCGTCGGTCTGCGCCAGTCCGACGCCATGGGGGCCGCGTTCGTAGATGTGCAGTTCCGCCGGCACGCCGGCCTTGCGCAGCGCCGCATAAAACATTACGCTATTTTCCACCGGCACGGCGGCGTCGGTGGTGGTGTGGAACAGGAAAGTGGGCGGCGTCTGGGCCGTCACCTGGGTTTCATTCGAAAGGCTTTCCACAAGTTTTGGATCGGGATTCTCCCCCAGCAGATTGCGTTTCGAGCCCTGATGGGCGAACTGGCCGAAGGAAATCACCGGATAGCACAGCACCAGAAAGTCGGGGCGGCTGCTCAGCCGGTCGATGGGGTCCGCCGCGGAGGCATCCCCGGCGTCGAAATGGGTGCCCGCCGTGGAGGCCAGATGCCCGCCCGCCGAGAACCCCATAATGCCGATGCGGTCCGGCAACAGGCGGTACTCGGACGCCTTGGAGCGCACGGTGCGGATGGCACGCTGGGCGTCTCCAAGTTCCACCGGATGGTGATATTTTGGCCCCAGCCGGTACTTGAGGACGAATGCCGTCACGCCGAGCGAGTTCAGCCATTTGGCAATCTGGTCGCCTTCCTTGTCCATGGAAAGCCCGCCGTAGCCGCCGCCGGGACACACGATCACCGCGGTACCCGTCCCGCGGCCCGCCGGCGCCAGGTACGGCGCCAGGGACGGCTGGTCGATATCCTCGGTGCCCTGCGCCCCGGGCGCACCGCCCGGCCACAGCAGGTCGGCCTTGGGCATGGCGGGGGGTTGCGCGAATCCCGCACCCAGGAAAAATGCGAATGACAGGAAGTAGCGCCTCATAGGCTTTCTACGTTATCACCTGGCGCCGCGGAGGGAACTGCGATCTAGTGTCCTGACCGCTTTGTGGGGCAGCCCTTTCAGGCTGCGGAACGCGCTTTCCAGCGGGTCCAGCCGGCAGGATTGCCCGCCCCACAGTCTGGGGAGTTAGTGTTGCGCGTTCATGCGCTGCACGATGATTTTCTTGGCGCTTTCGAGCAGGGCGGAAGCCTTCGGCATCATGTCGACGGCCTTCTCCACTTCAGGGTCGGTGCGCGCGAACATGGCATCGCTCTCATCCACGTTGAACGCGGTGGTGTACATTTCCTTGGCCAGGTTGCGCTTGATCCAGTCACGGTCCTTGGCGAACTCGGCATCGGTGACCACCGAGCCGTGGCTCTTCACGTAGCTTTTCAGATCGGTCACCAGGTTGTCGTCGGGCATCCAGCCCTTGGGCAAAGTGGCCGGGTGCGTGCCGAAGTAGGATCGCGTAAAGTTGAACAACCCGCTGCGCAGGAGTTCCACCTGGAAGCGATCCAGTTTGGCGGTCTCGTATTTCTCGTCGGGCGTGATGCCGCCGCCGCCGTACACGGTGCGGCCACCCTCGGTCATCTTCACATCCACCGGGTTGCGCGCATTCTCATCGCGGTGGAAATAGTATTCGTAGAAGCTCTTCTGGGAGTAATCGCGTTGGATCAAGCGGCCGCTCGGCGTATAGAAATGGGCCCAGGTCAACGCCAGACCGGTGTTGTCGCTGAGCGGGTAGACGGTCTGCACGAGTCCCTTGCCGAAGGTAGTCTCTCCCAGGATCAGCGCGCGATCGTGATCCTGCAGCGCGCCCGAGACAATCTCGGCCGCCGACGCCGAATAGCGATTCACCAGCACCACCATGGGATACTCGCGGCCGTGGTTGCCATGCTCCGCCACGTAGGCCCGCTCCGGGGCGGAACGCCCGCGATGGGAGACGATGAGAGCGTTTTTCGCCAGGAAATGGTCGGCCACGGCGACACCCTGGTTGAGCAGCCCGCCGGGGTTCTCGCGCAAATCCAGCACCAACCCCTTGATGTTGTTCTCGCCCAACCGCTTGAGGTTGTCGTCCATTTCCCGGAAGGTGCCTTCGCCAAAGCTGAGGATCTTGAGATAGGCGTACCCCGGCTTGATCCAGAAGGCGTCCTGTACGCTCTTGCGGCTGATTTCGTCGCGGATCACGGTGAACGTAAGGTAGTCCGGCGTGCCCTCGCGCGAAACCACGATCTTGACGGGCGTGCCGCGCGGCCCCTTCAGCATATCCGCGATTTCGGTGGTATTCAGGCCCTCGGTGGACTTGTCGTTCACCGTGACCAGGATGTCGCCCGGGCGAATCCCCACCTTGTAAGCCGGCGAACCGGGGAAAGGCGCCTTGACCGCCGTCTTGCCGTTGGGTTGCGGAGCCACCTGCATGCCCACGCCGTAGTAGTGCCCCTTCTGCTCTTCGCGCATCAACTGGTATTCGCGGGCATCGAAGAAATTGGAGTGCGGGTCCAGGGTGCGCAGCATGCCCGGAATGGCGCCCTTGTAGACGGTCTTATCGGCGCTGACCTGGTCGGCAAAGTTGGCTTCCACAAGGGCCAGCACCTTGCTGAAATTCCGCACGTCGCTGTCGAGATCTTCCGACTCCGTGGCGGCGGAAGCCACCTCCAGCCTGGACCCATAGAGGCCAGCCCCAATCGAGCAGGCAAACACAATCACCGGCAAAACAAACAGCGAGCGTCTTGGTTGGGCCATGCGGAAGTCCGTCCTCTTAAGGGAAGTATAACGTACCCTGATGAATGAGACGCGCCAACCGGCCGTTTGGCTACGTCACGGCCGCGAGGTCGATGCACAAGTGGTTGACGGGATGGAGAAAAGAAATCGGGATCGGCGGTCACCGGCGCGGGCTCCATCTTGGATTCGTCTGTCTGCGAGAATATACTGGAAATGTAACCTGCGTCGAACACGAGGCTTCGACCGGAGCCTGGGAGAACACAATGGCCGCTGACGTACAGCACGCCCATCACCTGCTCGATCAGCTTGGCCCCGGACCGCTCGCCGCCGTGGTTCATCTGCTCGAAACCATCGTCTCGCTGGAGGATCGAGACGCCCTGAGCGATGCCGAACGCAAAGCCGTTTCCGAGGCCGATGAATGGCTCAAGCACAACCAGCCGATTCCTCATGAGGAAGTGCTGGCGGAGTTCGGCTTGACCATGGCCGATTGGGACAAGATGGGCCACGAGCCATCGGAAGAAACCCCACGCCACAATGGCTAAGGGCATCGTCTGGACCGGCCAGGCCAAGGCCGATGTCCGCGGCATTGAGCAGCCCATCGCCTTACTGATTCTCAAAACGCTGGCGCGGTACGCGCAGACCGGCGAGGGGAATACGAAGCAGCTTCGGGATATCGAGCCGCCCCTGATCCGTCTCCGCGCCCAGGATCACCGCATTTTCTTCCGCGACAAGGGCGAGTACCTGGAAATCTCCCGCGTGCTGGATCGCAAGGAGGCTTACCGCTAATGGGTTTCGGGTCAAGAAGACGCAACACGGCCGCCCCAAGCGTGGCAACGGCCGTTACATTCGGTGCGAAAACTGGAAACTTGAAATCCGCGAGGAGGCTGTAAGCTTTCAGCGCCGCGCAGAAATCCTTGTCAGGGAGCCGCCCGTTTGGCTACGTCATTTCGCGGCGGACCGCGTCCAGAACACCATTGACGAACTGCACCGATTCCTCGCCGGAGAACTTGCGCGCCAGCTCCAGGGCCTCGTCGATGGTCACGGGCGCCGGCGTGCCGCCGCGCGTCATTTCGTACACCGCCAGGCGCAGGATATTGCGGTCCACGGCCGGCATGCGCTCCATGCGCCAGTGCTCGGCATGGCGCGTGATGCGGTCGTCCACCTCGGCCAGGAACTCCACGGTGCCGCGCACCAGATCGGCCACAAACGGGTCGCGTTCCAGCTTCTCCTCGGAGTAGAGGGCGTCGTAATAGGCGTTGATGGCGTCTTCCACGGGCTGCTTGCGGGCATCCCAGATGAAGAGGATCTGTAGGGCGCGCTGGCGGGCACGACGGCGGGAAGCCATCTAGGTGGCCTGCCGCAGGGTGCGCAGGAGGTTGGCCATTTCGATGGCGGTCATGGCCGCATCGAAGCCCTTATTGCCGCCCTTGGCGCCGGCGCGATCGATGGCCTGCTCCAGCGTGTTGGTGGTGAGCACCCCGAAGGCGACCGGAACCCCGGTCTCGGAGGCAACCTGGGCAATCCCTTTGGCCGCCTCCCCAGCCACGTAATCGAAGTGGGGCGTGTCGCCGCGGATCACGGCGCTGAGGCAGATTACGGCATCGTAGCGGTGCTGCCGCGCCACCTCCCCGGCAATCATGGGGACTTCCCAGGAGCCGGGAACCTTGATGACATCGATCAAATCCGCACTGCCGCCGGCGCGCGTCAGGGCGTCCATCGCGCCGCCCAGCAGGCGCTCGGTGATGAAGCTGTTGAAGCGGCTCACGACGATCGCAAAGCGCAGTCCCGCCGCCGACAACTGACCTTCAAAAACTTTCGACATATTCACTTCCCCGTAAACGCCGCGCGCCGCTTCTCCAGAAACGCGCGCGTACCTTCCCTGCAATCTTCCGTTGCCGCGCTGATGCCGAATGCCGCGGCCTCAAATCGCAGCCCTTCCTCCAACCCGCTATCGAGGCCCGAATCCACCGCGTCCAGGACCAGGCCGAGCGCCAGGGGACCGTTCGCCAGCACCTTACCGAGCCATGCGCGGCAGTAATCCAGCAGCTCCGCCCGGGCCACCACGGCATTCACCAACCCGATGCGGTAGGCCTCGGCCGCCGGAATCGGGTCGCCGGCGAGCAGCAGTTCCAGGGCGCGCCCGCGTCCCACCAGGCGCGGCAGGCGCTGCGTGCCGCCATATCCCGGAATGATTCCGAGCTTGACTTCCGGCTGCCCCAGTTTGGCGTTGTCACTGGCGAAGCGAACGGTGCACGCCATGGCCAGTTCCAGCCCGCCGCCCAGGGCAAACCCGTTCACGGCGGCCACCGAAGGCTTGCCGCAGGTCTCCAGTTGACGGAACACGGCCTGTCCGCGCAGGGCGAAGGCGCGCGCCGCGTAAGGCGAAAGCGCCGCCAGCTCGCGAATATCCGCGCCCGCCACGAACGCCTTTTCCCCGGCACCGGTCAGGATGGCCGCGCGGATGGCTGGTTCGCCGGCCACGCGGCCGAAGGCGTCGGCCAGTTCGGCGATCAGCGCGCCCGAAAGAGCGTTGAGCTTCTCCGGGCGGTTGACCGTGAGCAAAGCGATACCGGACTCTTCCACCTGGAAGAGGATATGGCTGTAAGGCATTCAGAATCAGTGTAGCACCGAGTTTGCGCGCGGCTTCATGCGATCATGGAGTTGACCACGCTAACATTTAGAAGTAGGGTGTTTTCTATGACTGTCAACATCACGTCCGAAGACGAAAGGCTCATCCACGAGAAACTGCGGACCGGTGCGTTCTCCAGCGTTGAAGAAGTGATCCATCGGGCACTCGTCTCACTGCCAACGCCGGAACCGCCGCTCCAGCCGATGAGGCCCCTTCGGAATCTGGTCGATGTTCTCAGTGAGCCACCCTTCGCGGGTTCAGAGCTGAATCTGGAGAGGACAAGAGACTATCCAAGGTCGCTCGACCTGTGAGAGGTTTTCTGGTCGATACCAACGTCCTCTCTGAGTTTTCGCGAAGAGGAGCGCCAGATCAGCGAGTCAAAAGCTGGTTAAGAATTGCCGTCCCCGGTTCTCTTTACGTAAGTGTACTGACCCTGGCGGAAATCCGGCGAGGCATTGAGCTTCTTCCCCCGAGCAAGCGGCGTGACCAATTGGAACAGTGGCTTGAGAATGATTTGCTGGAATCCTTTGACGAGGCGAATGTGCTTCCCGTTACTAAAGCCATCGGCGACCGTTGGGCGGCGCTTTCCGCGCGGGCGCAGGGGAAAGGCATGCAGACCTCCGTCATCGACGGACTGATCGCTGCGACTGCTCTTGAGCACGACCTCACCTTGGTAACGCGCAACGTGAAGGACTTTGAGCAGCTCGGAATTGCGCTCTTCAACCCATGGGCCTCGTGACGCGCTAGCGGGAACAATTCTCGTGGTGGTTCAAGTTCGCATCTTCTGTTCTTTGAGCGAGGGGTGCAATCGCTGGAAGTTCGTTTCCAGGTCCGCATAGAAAGCCGACGGATTCTCTTCGTTCGGGCTGACACGTGCGGCCAATCGCCGGGTAGCGCGTCGCGCAATCAGCGTTACCACATTCTGACAAACTCAATCAGGGCCGCGAAGTGTTGTAGAGTTTCAACTCAGTGACCAGTTGTCGCGCCCGCAAGATCAAACTGTGAACCGTGTCGAGAGCGTCATCAACCTTCACGCAGGATAATGAGTGCCAGACGTGCAACCGGCCAGTGCGGTTCCCCCTGCATCCATCAGCGAAGCATGGGGAATAGCTGCCGGATGCGCGCTTCCTTGGGCTGCGTGCCATATTCACAGATTTCGAAGGCTTCGTAGTATTTCGCGGCGTTTCCCTTTTCGGCGCCGTACCACTTCACCAGCGACGCGCGAACGGCGGCGGGGGCTTCGCGGGTCCGGGAGCGCTTCAGCCACGCCTTGCGCTCGACCGGATCTTTCGGGACGTCGGCCAGCGTGCCCGCCACCCACGGCAGCCATTCGTAGAACTGCGAGACGTGGGAATCCAGCGCGGCGATCTTCAGGTCGATCACGCNNACGGGGTTCTTGCGCAGCGCCGGCACTTCGGGCACCATGGCAGGGACCACCACCATGTAAGCCGCATCCTGCACGAGGACCCCGGTGTAGCGGTGATCGGGGTGATAGTCGTTGGGACGCGGCGCCAGTACAATATCCGCATTCCACTGGCGGATCTGGCGGATGACCTGCTTGCGCACCTCGAGCGTGGGCAGCAACTCTCCGTCGTGATTGTCGAGGACTGCGTACTCGATGCCCAGACGGCGCGCCGATTCCTGGGCCTCGGCGAGCCTGCGTTGGGCAAGAGCGGCGCCGTGCATGGTCTGATGGCCCGCGTCGCCATTGGTGACGGAGACGAACTTCACCGCGTGTCCGGCGGCGGCAAAGAGCGCGGCGGTACCCGACGCGCGGATGTCGCAATCGTCGGGATGGGCGCCGAAAGCGATGACCCGAATCTTTTCGCCCTGGGCCAGCAGGGCCGTGACGCCAACCAGCATCAGTATCAGGCTTCTCATGATCCTCAAATCCTCCCGCATTCCATTATGCACGCGCGCCGCCGCCGATACCGTGCCCCGACCCGCCCTTGTGGGATAATTGGGATTCAGGCCAGCCCCCTACTACATGGATCGCGAATTCATTCGGAATTTCTCTATCATTGCGCACATCGACCACGGAAAGAGCACGCTGGCCGACCGTCTGCTGGAAGTCACCGGCGCCCTCTCGCAGCGGGAAATGATGGAGCAGGTGCTGGATTCCATGGACCTGGAGCGCGAGCGCGGCATCAC
>PLDO01000292.1 GCA_003136215.1 Bryobacterales bacterium | reverse complement strand
GGGAGCACGTCGCCCCTCCGGAGCGGCCGTCCGCCCACGCCCGTCATCACGTGTACCGACGCGCTGCCCATCGCCAGCGGCACATCCAACCCGCCGCGCACCGCGAGGTAGCAGCGGGCGCCGTTGCGCGCCGGTCCCAGGCGCACGGTTTCGCCGGGGCGAATCTCGACCGGCTGCCACATGGGAACGGACGCATCGAAATCCGCGCCGGTGAGGACAATTACCGCCGGACCTTCGAAGACGAATTCGCCGCCCGTCAGCGTCATCTCCAGGGCGGGGGCGTTTTCGTCATTGCCCACCAGCAGATTGCCGGCGCGCAGCGCCAGCGGGTCTGCCGCGCCCGACGCCGAAATCCCGAAATGGGCGTAGCCGAAGCGGCCCAGGTCCTGGACCGTAGTCTGGAAGCCAGGCGCGAGAGTGTGCAGGCGGTTCACCGGCGCGCCTCCTGGACCGGCACGAAACGGACGCGGTCGCCCATGCGCAGGAGCGGCGGCGGGGAGGCGGCAGGGTCGAACAGTTTGAGGTCGGTGCGGCCGATGAGACGCCAGCCGCCGGGGGAGGCCAGTGGATAGATTCCGGCCTGCGCCCCGCCGATGGCGACGCTGCCCGCCGGCACGTGTTTGCGGGGGGCCGGCAGGCGCGGCGCGGCCAATTCGGGGGGCAGCCCCCCCAGGTAAGGAAAGCAGGTGGCAAACCCAACAAAGTAGACCAGATACTCCGCCGCCGCGTGCAGCTCCACGACGCGCTCCGGGGAGAGTCCGGCGTGGCGCGCCACATCGTTCAGGTCGGGGCCGCTTTCGCCGCCATAACGGACTGGGATTTCGATGCGCCGCGGTTNNCGCAGCCAGCGACGCGCGCAGCAACTCCTCCACCTGGGCGTGGGAGCGCAATCGGGGGTCGAAATCCACCAGTACGGAGGTGTACGCCGGGTGCAGATTGAGGATGCCGCGCACGCCCAGCAGGGAACGCGTCAGGCGCGCCACGGCAAGGTGGGCGTCGAAGGAGATCTCGTCGCCGAAAGAGAGCAGGAGTGAGCGGTCGCTCGCCGGCCGGATAGTCACGTGGTCAACGTCTTTAAGGGTAGCAATTTCCGCTGGAGGATAGCGGCACCGGCGCAAGCGGGGGTGCGCGACATGGAAGTGACGCGTCTTGCGGAAGTATCGGCCAGTTGAGAGAATCCTAGCGTAGGAGTACGTTAGGCAGAGCCGCGGCCNNCTCACGGTCGCGGCTCTGATTGGGGCCGTCCCACTGATCCACTTATCTGTCGTGCACCCCGCATGCGGTCTGATAGGCTGGAAGCGCATGCCAGGCCCTGATCGCCAGGCCGTCGAGGTAGCGGTGGACGTGCCCGGAACGCCGGCGGGCCGCTTCCGCTGGACCATTTGCGCGCTGCTGTTCTTCGCCACGACGGTGAACTACGCCGACCGGCAGATTCTGGGCATCCTGGCGCCCACCCTGCAAAAGGAGATCGGCTGGAGCGAGTCGCAGTACGGCTTGATCGTCACGGCGTTCCAGGGGGCGTACGCCATCGGCCTGCTCGGCATGGGCCGCTTCATCGACCGCGTGGGGACCCGGTTGGGTTACTCGCTGGCGTTGGGATGGTGGAGCATTGCCGCCATGCTGCATGGCCTGGCGGCATCGGCGCTGGGCTTTGGCTGCGCGCGCTTCCTGCTGGGGTTGGGCGAAGCCGGCAATTTCCCGGCCGCCATCAAGACGGTGGCGGAGTGGTTCCCCAAGCGCGAGCGGGCTCTGGCCACGGGCATTTTCAATTCCGGCTCGAACGCGGGCGCTATCCTGGCGCCGCTGTTGGTGCCATGGCTGACGCTCGCATTCGGCTGGCGATGGGCCTTCGCGATCCTGGGCGGCGCGGGATTGTTCTGGATTGTGGCGTGGGTGCTGATTTACCGCGAGCCGGCGCGCCACGCGAGGTTGAGCCGCGCGGAACTCGACTACATCCGCAGCGAGCCCGCCGAATCCGACGCGCACATCCCCTGGCGCGTGTTGATTGCCAACCGGCCGGTTTGGGGGCTTCTCCTGGCGCGATTCATCACCGACCCGGTGTGGTGGCTCTATCTCTTCTGGGGACCGAAGTTTCTGAATTCGCAGTTCGGCTGGAAACTCGACCAGATCGGCGTGCCGCTGGCCGCCACCTACCTGGTCTCCAGCGCCGGGGGCATCTTCGGCGGCTGGTTCTACTCGCGGCTGATGGAGCGCGGCCGCGGCAACAATGCGGCGCGCAAACTGGCGATGCTGGCGTGCGCCCTGATGGTGTTGCCGATTGTGCTCGCGCCGCGGGTTTCCAGCCCATGGCTGGCCACCGGACTGATTTCGCTCGCCATGGCGGGCCACTGCGGCTGGGCGGCAAACATCTTCACCATCGTCAGCGATCTCTTCCCCAAGCGGGCGGTCAGTTCGGTGGTGGGGATCTGCGGGTTCGGAGGGGCTACCGGCGGCATGCTGGTTTCGAGCGCGGTGGGTTTCGTGCTGCAGGCCACCGGCAGCTACCTCACCATCTTCGCCCTGGCCAGTTGCTCTTACCTGGTAGGCTTGAGCATCATCCATCTGATGTCCCCCCGTCTGGAGACAGTCAATCTGGAGGCAGCGTAACACGTGACGAAAACCAGCAGCAGAGAGCGCGTACTTGGCACCTTGGATCACCGGCAGCCGGACCGGATTCCGGTGGATTTCGGCGGCACGTTCGTGTCCGGCATCCACGTGAGTTGCGTGGCGGCGCTGCGCGACTATTTCGGGCTGGAGAAGAAGCCCGTGAAGGTGATCGACCCCGGGCAGTTCCTCGGCGAAATCGAGGAAGATCTCAAGCTCGCCATGGGCATCGATACGGAGGGCATCATCCGCCGCATGACGCGGTACGGATTCGCCGCCGAAGACTGGAAGCCGTATCGCATGTACGACGGCACGGAGGTGCTGGTGCCCGGCGGGTTCAACGTCACCATCGACGAGCGCGGCGACACGCTGATCCACCCGCTGGGCGACGTCAACAACCCGCCGAGCGCCCGCATGCCGAATGGCGGCTATTTCTTCGATGCCATCATCCGCCAGGAGCCGATCGATGAAGACCATCTCAATCCGGCCGACAACCTGGAAGAATTCGGCCCCCTCGCCGAGGAGGAACTGGCCCACCTGGAGCGCGAAGCGCGCCGCGCCGCCGCTACCGGGCGCTGTGTGGTGGCGAACTTCGGCGGCACTTCGTTCGGCGATATCGCCATGGTACCGGGACTGGGCCTGCCGCATCCGAAAGGAATCCGCGACATCACGGAATGGTACATGGCGACGCGCGCACGCAGGGATTACGTGCATGCCGTGTTCCGGGGGCAATGCGAGATCGCCCTGGCCAACCTGGAACGGATCGCGGCGCGATTGGGCGATCTGGTGGACGTGGTAAACATCTGCGGGACGGATTTCGGCACGCAGACTTCGTCGTTCTGCTCGGTCGGGACCTTCCGCGAGCTGTGGCTGCCCTATTACCGGGAGGTCAATAGCTGGGTCCACAAGAACACGAAATGGAAGACGTTCAAGCACTCCTGCGGCGCGGTGGAAAAATTCGTCCCGTCATTCCTGGAGGCGGGGTTCGACATTCTCAACCCGGTGCAGTGCTCCGCCGCCGGCATGGAAGCCGAAGCCCTGAAGCAGAAATATGGTCGCGATTTGGTTTTCTGGGGAGGCGGAGTGGACACGCAGCAGGTGCTGCCATTCGGCACCCCGGAAGAGGTGCGCAAGCAGGTGCTGGGGCGGTGCCAGGCGTTCTACAAGGACGGAGGCTTCGTGTTTAACGCCGTGCACAATATTCAGGCGCGGACCCCGGTGGAGAATATCGCCGCCATGATTCGTGCGGTGGAGAGCTTTAACGGTTGAACCGTCTCGCCCTACACCTCCAGTGTGGGATTCATCTTGTGCCAGTTGGTGGCCTGCTCGTAGGCCAGCGCCACGCGCAGGGGCGAGCCCTCGTCGTAGATCTTCCCCAGGAAGCTGATCGACCGCGGCACCTGCACCTTGGTTCCGTCCGCCTTGGCGCCTTCCGTGAATCCGCACTTCATCACTACCTGCGGATTACCCGTCAGGTTGGTCGTGGTGAGCAGCGAATTGGGCGGCATGACGAGCACGTCCCAATCCGCCATAAACTTCTCGAATTTGGCGATCAACAGCGTGCGCGCGCGCTGCGCCCGAATGTACTCCACCGCCGGTATCAGCCGCGCCGTGCGGAACGCATTTGGCCAGTCTCCGGCGCTCTGGCCGCGCAGGTTGCGCACCTGCCCGTCGCGCGTGATATCGTCGAAAGCGGCGGCGGCTTCGGCGCTCAACAGGAAGCGGATGGTGGGACCGTCCTCGACGAACTCCGCCGGCGTCATCTTCACCCCCGTCTTGTTCAGGTCCGCGATCGCCTGCTCCCAGATCTTCTTCTGCTCTCCTTGCGCGCGGTCGAAATCCTTTTGCAGAATCCCCACACGCAAGGTGGATAGCGTCTTGCGCGGCTCCCAATGGAACGGGTCCGCGCCTACCGTGCGGTCGCGGCCGTCCGGACCGTAGACCGCATTGAGCACGATGGCGCAGTCTTCCACACCGCGGCAAATCGGCCCGACCTTGTCCATGGTCCAGCTCAGCGCCATGGCGCCGTAGCGGCTGATCCGCCCGTAAGTGGGCCGCAGCCCGACCGTCCCGCATGCCTGGCTGGGCGAGATGATGGAGCCCAGCGTCTCCGTCCCAAGGGTGAAGCCCACCAGGCCCGCCGCCGTGGCCGCCGCCG
>PLDO01000417.1 GCA_003136215.1 Bryobacterales bacterium | reverse complement strand
ATGCGCGTCGAGTTCTGCCGCTTCGCGAACGCCGACAGTTTCATCCGCCTGGACGACGGCCGGCTGGAGATTCGGATCTCAGACCTGCTGGCCGGAGCTCCGGCGCCGGTGCTGGAGGCCCTCGCCCATATCCTTCTCGGCAAACTCTACCGAAAGCCCACGGCGCCCATCTACGCCCACCGCTACCGTCTCTACCTGAATCGCCGCGACGTCCGGCGCCAGGCACACCTCGTCAAGCAGATCCGCGGCCGCAAGTTCATCTCCGGTCCCAAAGGCGAGCATTTCGATCTCCAGGAGGTGTTCGAGCGCCTGAATGCTGAGTATTTCGATGGTCTGCTGGGCCGCCCGCAACTCGGTTGGAGCCGCGCTTCCTCACGCAGCATGCTGGGACATTTCGATCCCTCGCACAATGCCATCGTCATCAGCCGCATCTTCGACCGCGAGATCGTGCCGCCGCTGGCTCTGGAATATGTGATGTACCACGAAATGCTGCACCTGCGCTTTCCGGTGGATCACAGCAGGGCAAGGCGCAGGGTCCACACCGCCGAATTCCGCGAAGCGGAAAAGAAATTCCCACACTGGAAGGACGCCAGGGAACTACTCAAGCGGCTCTAGGACCTGCCTCCGCACGTGGGTCCAGATGAAATGCACCAAGACCGCCCACGCCATCATCCCCAGGACGGTCGCAGGAAGCGGAAACAACTGCGTGTGGCGTTCGCCGCCGATGCACGTCGGATGCTGCGCGTCTCCGGCAGCAGGATGACCTCCAGGAGTAGAGCGTACTCCCAGCTGTCACCGAAGCCACTTAGAGTGGAACTATCCTATCGCGCAGATCACGCAGGGTCGGCGGGATGCGATTCTGACCGTGGGGTAGCGACCGCCCAGCGGCTCATCTTCGCGCGGCGATCCCTGGGACCACTAACGAGGAGTTCTCCCGGCGAGCGCCGGACTCTCCGATTGCGAGTTTCTACGCCGGCAGATGGCGTATCGACCGAAATGAGCTACTTCGGTATAGTCCTTGTTGATGGCATCGTCAAGGAGAGTTATACCGCTATCTACGGAACTTCCGTTTGGCTCGTGCGACAAAGGTGCCGAAAACAACACGACGTACTCGACCCGTTTCTCTTCGATGTCGCGGGCGATCGCCGATTGCCCGCCGGCAACGTTCGTAACGCCCGGCAGGAACATATCAAAACGGGTAACTTGCGGACGATCCGCGAGGAAATAGAACAGCGCGTCGTTGAAGTACGCCCGCCTGTGAGTGGCCGTGCCGACATATAGCGGCTTGCCCGCCGGCAGATGCCGCTGGATATATTGGATCGCTTCCTGTTGGTCCGGCTCCAGCCGGACGGGGCCAGCGCGCGCGATCTCCGAGGGTGGCAGTCGCATGACATCCGCCACTTCCGATCTCCACAAGACCAATGGCACTATCCCATAGCAGAGGAGAACCACACACAGAACGGCGGCCCGCCACACGGAGGACCAAATGTTTTGATTCCTTGATTCCGGTTCCGCCAGGTGCCACGAAAGCAGCACCAGCGAAAAAAGGATCGCCGGATATGCATGCACTGTGTCCAACCTCTGTGTGGCAAGCCCCAGCGTCAATCCGCCGCTCAGCAACCAGAGCAACATGACTGGTCGTTGCGCGGCGGATGTCCATCGCAAACTGGCTGCGCTCACCACGACAATCGCTAGCGGTAGATAGAAGTCCCCCAACGCCGGGATCGACGGCACCGGCAAAGGTAGGCGGCGTGCGGCCGCGTTGGTCATCGGGAACTCGAAAAATGCCTGCCTCAGCACATCGTGCGGCACCGCCGACCAGACCGCCAAAACCAACGGCGCCAGGATCAAGAGCACACCAGCCAGGAATACGGCGGGGGCTCTCAGCCATCCCCCCTTCCGTTCAGCGATTGCCTGATAGGAAACCGCAATCGTGACGGCCGCGCATACGCAGAACAAGAGGTCGTGCCGGTACAGGACACCCGCGCCGGCCACCAACCCGGAAAGCCACAGCCATCGTATTCCGTGCCCATATAGATAACGAGTGGCGCACCAGAGCGCCCCAACACCGAACAGCGTGCCGCTAATCATCGGATACAAGTGGAAGTCGGCGGCTCCGGTAAAGATCCCTACGCAGATCAAAGGTAGAGGGTGAGGCCGCCGGCCGGCCGGCCTTCCCACCAAAACACAAACCAATCCGACAATTGCCATCCGCCATAACGTATCCCACACTCGCTCGGCAAGCAGGGTCGTGCCAAAGGCGCGAAAGACCGCGGCAATCGTATAAAACTGGGCAGGAGGATAACCGGTATAGAAATCGCGATACGGAACTTGGCCGTGCGCGACCCGCTCCGCGCCACAGACAATCAGCCCCTCATCGTAAACCCCGGGTTGGTGCAGCAAGACCGCGCCGAAATATGCAATCGCCAACACCAGCCAGACCGAAGCCCGAATCGCAGCCTTACGCCGTCCTGCTCTTGCCGAAGACCACATTCCCGAAATTCTCAAGCCTCCCGGATCGGAATCCGCGCGCCGCCAGCCGTCCGTGCCCCTCTCCGATCTCCGATAGATATGCGAACTGAGTCCCCACACGGGCTACCTCCCCGAACGGCACGCGGCGTTCATCGATCACCTTGCGCTCGTACATGTCGTCGTCGGAGTCGGGCACGATGTAAAGACGGCGGGGCCTGGCCGAAGACCTTACGCAAGTTCACATTCTGAGATGCCCGTTTTCGAGTGACGCTCCCACATGGCCAGAGTCTATCGTCTCCAGCCATACAGCACTCATCATATTACGCGGCCGTGGGTGTTGCGAGCCGGGCCGGAGTTTCGCGAGAGTTCCAGGGCATCCACTCTGACGGCCTTTGCTTCAACTCCTCGGGGTGCCGCTGCAACTGGGATAGTCGAACGGATTGACTGCGTTCAGTTCGCTTGGTGTGGATCAAGCGCATAGACAGATCGCCGACCCCGGCGCCGTTCAGCGTCCTGTAGAGTGCGCCGGCCGGAGGAGTGCTCGCGTTCGTTTCGAGAGTAGTTGTCAGGCGCACAACGGCATCGCCGCGGGCACCAGGTTGCGCAACTCGATACGCATCACGTCGAAGATCTGCACCAGGCTATCCACGTCCACCGTGCAAATTCCCCAGCGATACAGGAAGAGGCGGAAATGCACGGCTAGCAAGCCGGTGGCAAACATGATCTGATGGTGCACCAGTATCGCCGAAAGATCGGGGCGATCCTGCTCGGATTGCACCAACACAATCTTCAGCGCCGTGCACACCCGTTGGAAATCCACTTCCAGGCACCGCAGGTAGCCGCGAAAGATCTGGCAGCGCTGCGCGCGTAGTTTGGATTCCTTTTTCGTGGTGAATCCGCCTTGCGAACGCAGAAACTCGATTTCGCTTGCATCCAACAGCCGCATCATGGGGCGGTAGCGGTCCGTTGACAGTTCATCGATCCATTCCGCTGTCACGGGCAGCGTGCGGTCCGCCGACCCCAGTTTCCGCAGCACCGTCACGACCACCAGCAGCAGCGCCGCCAGAATCACCGCAGAGATCACAATCGTTGAAATCATGAGAGAATTTCCAACTGCTCAATCAAAAGAATATCCGTTCTTTCCTATAAACGCAATTGGATGAGGGGTAATGCCGGTACTAGTTTGGTGAAGTATTCACGCTAAACTGTACCAGGGTAAATTACCTAGGATGTCGCTTCCTACCGGTTCGAAGCCCGCAGTAGAGCGGCGTTGAGGGAATCCAGATGGGTCAACAGCCGGCTCTCGTGCTCCTGGCCGTACAGCGCCGCCGTGTGGGCTACCTCTTCTCCGGCAACGCTCAACAGGGTGAGCCAGGCAACGATACTACCCGCGCTAACACCCATCAGGATCGTGTTCACTTCATCCTCCATGCGGTGACCGAAGAGGCTGTGAATCAGCACGACAAACGTGTTGCTCAGAAAGAAGATAGAGAACACCAGGGCCTGCATGCGGACATTCCGGCTCAGTTTCACGGGGAAAAGGCTTAAGAAGCAGAGCATCAAAACGATGAATAGGGCCAACCCGGTCTCGACCCCCCGCTCGGTGGCCAGCACGTAGTACATGACCTTGGATCGCTGGGGCATGCTAGGGTTAATCCGAGGCAGGAGGCTGATGCCGGAGATGGCCACCGAAATCGCCAGGCTGCCGTATAGCGCCCACCGTCCCAAACTATAGAGCCCTTTGTATTTCTCCAGAATCAGTTTGTAGAGCTCCACGACGATCAGCACGTAGAACCCGAACTCGACGGGCTCCGTCAGAACCCACAATTTCTGGTAGAGAGGAGAAGAGACTTCGAGGAATAGCGGCCAGATGCTGTTAAGGATTCGAAAAACGAAGAAAGCAAAGAAGATAGGGTAACGACGATAGAGTCCTGTGCGGTACAGCTTGAGCCCCATCAGAACGGAGCCCACAAACAGAACCGCCTTCAAAAACGAAACAAGTGCAGCACTGGTCATCGAAGGTAAGCAGCCTCGATTTTATCACCCGGTGCTGCGCTTGTTATCGTTAACTTTCGATACTAGCGAACCCAAGGGCAAGGTTCACAAGTCGGAAACGGGTTCGAACCCTTGTTCGTCGGCAGCGCGGCGAAAAGCGAAAGGGCGATAACCGCAAGTAGCGTAAGCTTTTTCATAACGTTCTGTTGTCCTTCCCTGCTCTCATTCGGTAGTAATGTTGGTACTAGGTTATACGGGACCGGACGGTCATAGGGTGTTTATCCTAAATATTTTCTGAAAATGGAACATTAATTAAACCGAAGATCTACGATTTGCTGCGTCCGTGCCGGAAAACGCCCACGCCATCCAGGTGATATAGAATCAAGTTTTGGGGCCCGACTATCGACGGGTCTTCTGGTTCCCACTTGAGACTGCTCTGACACGCAGTTCGGGAACCGTGGGAATTGGGTAAGGGCCGTGGCGGACTTCATCGCAAAACCGGAAGCGGCTCGCGGACCGGCCGCGGATGTATGGCGGAAGACGCTCTCGCGAATTCCGACCCGCTTCGGCCGCCTGGTGTTTCTGTCGTCCCTACGCGATCCGCTCACCGGCTATTATGCGCACGCGCCGCTCAGCCAAATCGTGGGCGGCGAAACCACCGATCGCACGCTCCGCCGCAGCCATCACGAGATCTTTTCCGAGTGGCTCAGCTGTACCTTGGCCCGCCAGAAAGCCGACCTGGATGAGTACTTGACCGCATCCCACGCCCCGCTCGAACTGGCTGCCTACCGCGACCTCGCGCCGGCTACTGCCCATCAGGTGGAACGCCAACTCTACCTTGCGGATTTAGAGACGCTGTTGGAGTTGCTCCGCTTCGAGCGCGGCGGCGCTTACTCTGCTCCAGAAGCATAGCCACACCCGTCACCTGCCCAATCACGTCAATTTCCCCGGCGGGATACCAACCCGGCTTCTGGAGCGATGACGGGTGCGGCTGCACCAGGATCCGGTCTTCGTACGCCGTGCACCAGCCGCACCGGTAGCCGTCGCGATGTTCCAGGAAGTAAATCGGACGATCCAGTTCGTGCGTCCAGCCATCGGTGGCAATGCGCCGCCTGGATTCATCGATCAACACGAGCGACCCC
This sequence comes from Bryobacterales bacterium, assembly GCA_003136215.1. GTDB lineage: Bacteria > Acidobacteriota > Terriglobia > Bryobacterales > Bryobacteraceae > Solibacter. Next base: position 4,911 of record PLDO01000417.1, on the reverse strand, counting down.
GGATGCAGCAGCGGGTACATCGACCAGTCCTCCAGGCCGATAAACCCATAACGGTGCCGGCGCAGATCCCTGCCGTTGAGCAAACTGAGCCCCGTCATTCCCCACCGCCGGATGACATGGCTTAGAAATGTCGTGGAATTCAAATCGATTTCAGAGTCGGCGGGTTCCGGCACGGTGACTCTCCCGGTGGCAGCGAACTCCACTGCGTGGGTTTCGTTGAGAGGCGTCAGCACCGCCTCCGCGGGAAGCTGTTCGATGGGCACACCGTACCAGCCCAACACCTCTTCCATACTTAACCGGTAGATCGCGCACAGCGAGTACAACCGGAAAATCGTCGGCACGGTTCCTTTGTTTTCGATATCCGCCAGACGGCTCAGTGCAACTGCAAACTCGTCGTTGGCGCGCCGCTGCGCAAGCTGCTGGCTGGCCTTCTCTACGTCGCGGTAGGTGAGTTTCAACCGCTCGCGGACATGCTTTAGCTTCTCGCCGGCGCGCTCCATGATATGATCCCGCTTGATGCCTGCCGCGTTTTTCTTGGGTTCGATGGCTGCGGCAGACTGAGCGAAAATTATAACTTCCGGGCTTCCTCATAGGCAAGAAAAACGATGAATTTTGTTCTGCAAACGGAACAGCGGCCAAAATGTCTATTAAAGTGATCGTCGGAATTTCGGGCGCCAGTGGCGCCATTTACGGCTGGCGTCTTCTCGAACGCCTGCGCGCGCACGGTGGTGTTGAAATCCACCTCATACTGACCCGCTCCGGCGAGAAAACCCTTTTTCTCGAAACCGGCAAGACAGTTTCAGACCTTAAGATCCTATCAGATTATTCTTATCCCATGGAGGATATTTCCTGCCGCCTGGCCAGCGGGTCCTACCCCACCGACGCCATGGTGGTCGCCCCCTGCTCCATCCACACCATGTCCGCCATCGCCGGCGGCATCAGTTCCAACCTGATGATCCGCGCAGCCGACGTCATCCTGAAAGAAAGGCGCAAATTGATACTGATGGTCCGCGAAAGCCCGTTCCACCTCGGCCACCTCAGAAATATGACGGCATTGGCGGAGATGGGAGCAATCATCGCTCCGCCGATTCCCGGCTTTTATCACCACCCGCAATCCGTCGATGACATTGTCGACAGCAGCATCGACCGCGTTCTCGACCTCATCGGCCTGCCCGATCCGCGAGTCCGCCGCTGGGATGGGGTGTCCCGATGAGCACCCGCCGGCGCCTCATCGCGTTCCAGGGGGAGCGCGGCGCCTTCAGCCAGGAGGCCGCCCGCCGTCTCTGCGGCCCCGACGTCGAAGTCCTCCCCTGTGCGCGTTTTGAAGATATCTTTCGCTGCGTCAAGGACGGCGCCGCCCTCGGCGCCGTCGTGCCCATCGAAAACACCCTGGCAGGCAGCGTCCACGAGAACTACGACCATTTGGTGAACTTCGAATTGCCCATCGTGGCCGAAACCAGCGTGCGCATCGTGCACAACCTGATCGCCCTCAAAGGCGTGAAATTCTCCCAAATCAAGCGCGTTTTCTCCCATCCCGTGGCATTAAATCAATGTCTCGATTTCTTTGCCAAATATCGGGAAATCGAAAAAATTCCGTTTTACGACACCGCCGGCAGCGTGAAGATGATCGCCGAAGAAAAGCTTACCGATGCCGCCGCCATCGCCAGTTCCGTCGCCGCCGAAATCTACGGGGCACACATTCTCCGCCGCTCCATCGAAAGCGACCGCCAGAATTTTACCCGGTTCTTCCTCTTGCGCACCGCCGATTATGCCCGCCGGCATCCCTTCCGCGCCGCCGCCAACACGCAGTGGAAGACTTCGCTTGTCTTCAGCACCCGCAATGTCCCCGGCTCCCTCTTCCGCGCCCTCAGCGCCTTCGCCCTGCGCGATCTCAACCTGATAAAGATCGAATCCCGCCCGCTTCGCGGCAAGCCTTGGGAATACCTCTTCTACCTGGACTTCCTGGGACGCGCCGATTCCCCCGTCGCCGTCAACGCCCTCAACCACCTTTCGGAGATCGCCGACTTCCTCCGTATCCTCGGCTGCTACCCCAAAGGCAGTTAGAGATCCCACTGATATCATGGAAGGATATGCAGGAAGTCAATGTTGGCATCGTGGGCCTGGGCAACGTCGGGTCCAGCACGCTTGCCATCCTGTCGGAAAACGGGGATCAGATCGCTCTTAAGCTGGGATACCGCCTGAAGGTAGTCGCCGTGTGCAGCCGTTCGGTGCACACGAAGCACATTCCGGCGGGACTTGGCGACGTGTTCAAGACCACGGACTGGCGCCAGGTGGTGTCCCACCCGGACGTGCAGATTGTCGCTGAACTGGTGGGCGGCACCAGCGTGGCGGCGCAGATCGTCGATGCCGCCATCGCCAATCGCAAGAGCGTGGTCACCGCCAACAAGGAACTCATGGCGGCCAACGGGCCGGAGATCTGGGACCGCGCCATCCAGCAGGGAATCAATCTCGCCATGGAGGCTTCGGTCTGCGGCGGCATCCCGATCCACGCCGTTTTGCGGGAGGGCATCTCCGGCGACCGCGTGCAGGCGTTGTATGGCATTCTCAACGGCACCTGCAATTACATCCTCACGGAAATCGAAAAGCGCGGCGCCGACATGGAGACCATGATCGCCGAGGCGCAGCGCCTGGGGTACGCCGAAGCCGACCCCAGCGCCGACGTGGACGGCTACGACGCGCGCAGCAAACTGGTGCTGCTGGCCGCCCTGGCCTTCGGCGAGAAGATCACCGCGTCGGATATCTTCGTGGAAGGCATCCGCCGCATTACGCCGCTCGATTTTCAGTACGCCAGGGCGCTCAAGCACACCATCCGCCTGATCTGCGGCGGGCGCAAGACACCCGACGGGCTGATTCTTTTCGTGCGCCCGGCGCTGATTCCCACCTCCACCATTCTGGCCGGGGTGCAGGGTCCGTACAACGCGGTGTGGGTGAAGGGCATGTTCGGCGAAGACACGTTCTACTACGGGTGGGGCGCCGGACACCCCACCGGCGTCGCCGTGGTGAGCGACCTGATGCGCGTGGCGCGGGAGATTCGCGGCGGCAGTCCGGAGCGCGTCTCGCCGTTCGCCCATGAGCGGCTGGGCGAGAACAAGCCGGTATCGGTGAAGCTGCAAAAGCGCGCCTATTATCTGCGCTTCCGGGTGGAAGACCGCCCGGGGATTATCGCCAAACTGGCGGGCATTCTGGCCAACAAGAATATCGGCCTCGAAGCGGTGCTGCAGGAGCCCTGCGATACCAAGGACGATTTGCCCTTCGTCATCACCACCGAGCAGACCAGCGAGCAATCCATCGGCGAGGCCATCGAGGAAATGTCGCGCCTCGATTTCATGCGGGAAGCGCCCCTGGCGCTGCCCATGGAGACGGCGCTTTGAGAGTCGCGGGCATCGTCGCCGCGCTGGCGCTGGCCGCGGTCGCCGCCGCCCAGGTGGCCGGCCAGGCCAACTCGGGATATCAGACCGAGCAGCAGCGCAAGGGCGTGGCCGGAGGGTTGGCCGACCCGGCGCGCGACGAAAGGCAAAAACCGGGCGAGCTGATTCGCGCCATGGGCCTTCAGGCCGGCATGACGGTGGCCGACGTGGGCACGGGGATCGGCTACATGCTACCCTTCCTCAGCCGCCGCGTGGGCGCCGAAGGCCGCGTGATCGCCGAAGACATCTTCGACGATTTCCTGGCCTCCGCCAAACAGCGCGCCGGGAACCTGAAGCTGGCCAACGTGACCTTCGTCAAAGGCACGGAAACCGACCCCAAACTGCCCGAAGGCGAAGTAGACATCGTGCTCGCCCTGGACGTCTACCATCACTTCGATTACCCCGAGAAAATGCTGGCTGCCATCCACCGGTCGCTCAAGCCCGGCGGCAAGCTGGTGGTGGTGGAGTATTACAAGCGCCAGGAAGCGATGCCGGAAGGGCGCGCGTTGACCCATATCCGCCTCGACATGCCCGACGTTATCAAAGAGATCGAGGCCAACCACTTCCATCTCATCGCCGAGCAGGAACACATCCCGGACAGCCAGTACCTGCTGATCCTGAGGAAGAATTAGGTAACCCATGAAGAAGTTTTTTGTCTACGTATCGTTGTTTGCGGCGCTGCCGCTGGCGGCCCAGGTTGGTCCAGGTGCGGCCAACGACCAGGGCGGCCTGACGCGCCAGCAGGGCGAGCAAATTCTGCAGGAACTGCGCCAGATCCGGCAGTTGCTGGAGCGGCAGCAAGCCAAGCCGGCGCAAGCCCAGGAAGAGGCGCCCACCAAGGCCAAGATCAAAGACCTGACCGGCGTCTCCATGTTGGGATCCAAAACTGCGCCGTTGACCATCGTGGAGTTCACCGACTATCAGTGCCCGTTCTGCCAGCGCTTCCATATGACGGCGTTCACCGAATTGAAGAAGGCCTACATCGATACCGGGAAGGTGCGCTTTTTCAGCAAGGACATGCCGCTCGATTTCCACCCCAACGCCATGCGCGCCGCCATGGCCGCCCGCTGCGCCGGCGACCAGGGCAAATTCTGGGAACTGCGCGACACCATGGGCGCCAACCCGAATTCGCTCGATATGGAGCACATCGTGAACTTTGCGGCGGACCTGAAGTTGGATACCGCCGCGCTGCGCGCCTGTATCGACGGCGGAAAGTATAAGGAATCCGTGCAGGTCGACGTACTGGAAGCCATGAAGCTCGGCGCCAACGGAACCCCGACCTTCATCGTCGGCAAAAGCGTCGGCAACGGCGTGGATGGCGAACTCGTCGTCGGCGCCATGCCCTTTCAGATGTTCGACGCCAAGCTGAAGGAATTGACCAGGTAGGTGGGATAAGGCTCTGCCTTGTCCATCCGGGCGCAGCCCGGACAGCGAGCTACGCTAGCCTGGACAGGCAAGGATGCCTGTTTGAATGTATAAGTAT
>PLDO01000286.1 GCA_003136215.1 Bryobacterales bacterium | reverse complement strand
TGTCACCGCTGTCCTGACGAATTCGTGGAACTCTGCGACCGCCCGTCCCACAGCGTCGTCGATTTTCAGGCCATCGTAGGGCTGGAGTTTCTGTCGGTAGGTCCTCTCCGAGAGAATGGCCACACTTTCCTGCAAGAACGATTCAGACTCGCGAGGTTTATGGATGTGTCCGGCGGCCGCTTCGCCATAGCCCAAACACATACGCCTGGTGTATTCGATACCTGCCCGCCAGTGGGGCAGCGGCGCGACCAGGAAATCGCTACACTCACACCAATTGGCAGCCAACTCTTCGGAGCGGAATTGCACTTCCGCTTCTGCTTGCGCGGCCTCTACGGGCTCAGACCCGGTAGCGCCTTGNNTCCACCGCTCCGCCATCTCCCGGGGCGTCGGAGGCGGCCCCTCCCTGGTTCCCCAGACAAGTTCAGGAAGCATACCCATATCCATCCCCCCTGATTTGTGATTGTATAGGGCGAACTGCGGGCGAACACCTTTCGCACAGGCCAACCTCTTCTCCAGCTTGGAAATAGAATTCTTGGCCCCATGACCCTGTGAATTGCTGTGGAAATGCGACTGCTCGAATGACATTGATAAACAAGGAGTTGCCACCACTGCGAACATGTTGTGCCACAGCCGCCTCTGTTAGTCCCAATCAACTTGCCCTACCAGTTTCCGCAACCGCCGCTCCGGAGGTAGGAGGCGGCGCGGAAACAGTAGATCTTCCTGGACGTCTGGAGCCAGATTCGACAGGTTCATGATCTTCGCAATCCGTGCCCCCGTGTGACACAGCCCAGCCGGGCGATGTTCGGCATAGTCGCGCGAGCGCCATCAACCTGGTGACCCTCGGTACGTGGGGATGCCGCTGGCGGCGCCAACCGGACACTTTCGGCACATCCCGCGTATATAGTAATCAGCGAACCACCAGACAACGCGTCGACCGCGAGGCGGAGATCGTTGTGGGTGTCGAAAAGACACGCCATGCGAAACCGCCCGAAACTTCAATCGAATTTCAGTCAAGCGCAAGCCCGTGCCGGCGATACCTGCCAGATCGAAAAAGAGGCGGGCCGAACATGAATCATAAGGAGAGGATGACAGTCGGGGAGACTGCGCGCCCGTTTGGCATCGACCCCACGGCGGTGGCGCCATGAGCAGCACATCCCAGCCTGTCGATCTATCCCAGGTGCCCGCGGTGCCCTGGGCGTGGGTCGATGAACACGTGTACGCAGCCATCCGCGGGTGCAGTGTGAAAGTGCTGCAGAAGGAGCGGCGCCTGAATATCGGCTGCTCGTTCCGGCGCATCAACGGCACGACGATTCGCTACAAGCTCGGAGATATTACCGCCTTCCTGGAATCGCAGCCGGGCGGCGGTGGCGCCGCACAGCCCGGTAATCAACTGAGGCGTGGGCCTGGCCGGCGGCGCAGATCTTCGCCTTGACTGTTTTGCAACCCAAGACCCTCATGGGGTCGAGGTAAAAGTTCGCCACAATGTGCGTTTTCAAAAACGGCAAGCTGTATCATTATGAGTTCGTCCTGGACGGACGCCGCCACCGTGGGTCCACGGGCACCGCGGACAGGGACGAGGCCGTCAGGGAGGAAAGCCGCCAACGGGAGCGCCTGGAGAAGAGCTACAGCCAGGTTATCGAGGAGGAAGCCCGCGAACAGCGCCGGAAAACGATCCAGTTCGCAGCCGATGAGTTTCTCACCGATTACCGCGCCAAACACCAGTCGGCGACGTTCGCGGAGTACGCCCTCGGGCACGTGAGCAAGTTGCTCGGCGGCAGTCTGGTGGTGGAGATTACGCCGAAGGTGGTGAGGAGATATCAAGCCGATCGCCTAAAGGAGAAGGCCGGCCCAAAGACCATCAACGATGAGGTGCAGTTGTTGCTCCGGCTGTGCGGCGAGCAGGGTGTTCTGATTCGCGCGACTTTGCGCCGCGACAAGGCGCTGAAATTGCCGTTGCCCGCCTCGCCGGGGCGTCCGTACAGCGCGGAGGAGAAGGCGCGGATGCTGGAGGAGGCGCAGAAGTTGCGCACGCCGCAGATGCGTGCAGCTCTCGCGTTGGACCTGAATACCGGGCTCAGGGATAAGGAGTTGCGCGAGATCCGTTGGGAGCAAATCGACCTGATTCACAAGAGGGCGCTCACGGTGGGCAAGTCGAAAACTGAGGCCGGCACAGGGCGAGTGATTCCGCTGAACGAAACGGCCCTCGCCGCGTTGGTGGAGCACGCCGCCTGGTACACCCGGCGGTTCGGGGAGTGCCGGCCGGAGTGGTATGTGTTCGCCTTCGGGTCACCGCTGCCGGCGGATCCCACGCGCCCCATCACTTCGTTCAAGACAGCGTGGATCAAGGTTCGCAAGGAAGCCGGGGTGAAGGGCCGGTGGCACGACAACCGCCACACGCTGGTCACAGAGCTCGCAGAGGGTGGTGCGGGCGATGAAGTGATCATGAGCATTGCCGGCCACGTCTCGCGCGCGATGCTCTCGCGCTACTCCCACGTACGGTTGGAGGCGAAACGGCGGGCGCTGGACGGAATCGCGGCGCGCCAGTGCGCGGCTGATGAGAAGCGCAAGGCGGAAGTAGGGCACGCTGCAGTGGCTCCACGGTAAGCAGTTCAGTGATCGCACGGGCGGAAGACGCGGATCGGATCCGCCGGTGCGATTCAGCGAAATGGCGCCGCCGATTCTGAGGCCCCTGGGCCACTTCCGTGAACGGCGTATTACGAGGCTGCTCCCGATTGTTGGACAGTAGGGCTGTTATCGACAGGAGTCGTTAAAGCCTTGGCGACCGGGGACGTTCTTTCGGTTCGCGCTTATTCAGGCGAAGATTTCTCCATCGATTGATTGATCCGGAGGTTCAGGAATTGGGGCGGCTCGAGTGCCTTTGGATGCCGCTCACCGAACTGGCCGCGGGCCGTTGTAAACTCCCGGAGTGCATCGTCCCATTTGCCTCGTTGGAAGCTTGCCTCGCCCAGATACATGTGTCCGCTGACCGAATCCGGATCTGCCGCCACCAGTTTGTGCCCGTACTCGTCGAGCGCCTGCGGGTTACCGGCCAGCAGCGCAAGACGAGCGCTCTGCTCGTCCGCCGCAATTTGCTGCTCTTTCGTCAAGCGCTGCGGCCGGTCCGTCACGGTCAAACTCGCCGGTTCGGAGCAGATCTTGCCCTGCCAGGATCCGGTGGCGCCCAGGCAGGCCACGATGGCATAAGTTCCCGCGGGCAGCGGTAGAGACGTCGCACCGAAATTCGCCCGGACGGCAGTATACGCGTCGAGTTCCACCACCGCTACAGGGCTTCCCAGCAGTTGCAGCGGGATACCTAACGGACGCTCGCCGCCGCTGGCATCGCGGACAAGCAACTGAATAGCTTCCGTCCAGGGATGCGCGGCGCTCCCTAGTGTGATCTTGGCTGGATTGGCCCGTTGCTGCCACACCGCGCGAAGGCGCTCCTTTCCGGGTGCGTTGGCGGGAAGCCGTTCGAGCTTGGATTGCAACGCCTGCGCCGACGCAATCTCATTGGCCGCGGCGGCGTTATTGGCGCCCACCGAAAACCAGACCGCCGCTCCGGACCATACCTTGGTGTCCGCAGTTTCATTCACATCGAGCGCTATCGAGGGCTCGATGACACGCGGCGCGTCTTCATCGCGCATCATGGCGCGTAGCTCCGGCAAGGCTTGCGACGCGCGGTGCCGGTGCCGCAGGAAGTACCAGGTGCCGACCGCGCATAAGCATAACAAGAGCAAGGCAGCGAATATTTTCCTCATAGGTTATTGGCTCACGTTCTTCAAGCGGAATTTCTGGGTGCAGTTGCCTCTGTCCGGGTCCGCGGAGGCGTCACCCGCCTTGTTGTGCGGATTGTCCTTGTCGTTGACGCCCGTGCCCGTGCGGTCTCTGCACAGGAACATGCCAGGCGGATCCTGCCCGTACTTGCTGCCGATCACCGCCTCCTTACCGTGCCGCCACTGGCAGTTGCCGCTAGGATCCTCGAAGAAATGCGTCATGTCGTAGCGCATCACGCAAGTGTCGTTGCCGCTGTACATTCCGCCTTTCGCTGCCACCTCGTAACAGCCCTTTTTCGGCGCCGTGCTGCAAGGGAGATGCTCCACGATGCCACCCATTCCTGACGACGGCCGCGTATACTTACTGTCCTGCCAGTAGCAGTTCACGCCGCCCACCAAATAATCCGTTTGGCCGTGATGCCAGACGTTGGTGGCGTGGCCGAGTTCATGCGTGATGGTGGATTGCAGTTCGGCCGCCGCCTGAGTCCCGTAGCCCCTGGCAATCTCGTTGTCATCGATCGTGACCTGCGCAATATTCATCGGTACGTCCGGCCCTCCGTCGGTCTCGCCCACCACGCCTTTCCCGATGTTTCCGTGGTGGAGGAAGATGACATAGGTGTCCCCGTGGCTGCCATTGGGCGTTACCGTGTATTCGTTCTGCGCCGCGCCGCCCGCG
>PLDO01000654.1 GCA_003136215.1 Bryobacterales bacterium | reverse complement strand
GCCTGGACGTTGACGGCGGTGCCGAGATCGTCGGGGATCTGGTTCATCTTGCGGTAATGCTTGGCGCGGGCGTTAAACCAGGATCCGAACACGGCGTCGCGGGCGCCGTTGAGCTGGACGAGAGCGTCCTGCGGGAACGGTTTGCCGGTCTTCTTCTGCACCAGATTCTTGTAGCCAACGATGACTTCCTGCAAATCCTCGGCCGTGAGGTCGGTATCGAGCTTGGCCTTGGCCTTCTTCTTCTGGCCGTCGAAGACCAGGTCGAAATCGTGCTTGGGGACCTCGAGAACCACGTTGCCGTACATCTGAATGAAGCGGCGGTAGCAATCGTAGGCGAAGCGCGGGTTGTTGCTCTTGGCCACGACGGCTTTGACGGTTTCATCGTTGAGGCCGAGGTTGAGGATGGTGTCCATCATGCCCGGCATGGAGAACTTGGCGCCGCTACGCACGCTGACCAGCAGCGGGTTGGCTACATCGCCGAGCTTCTGGCCCATGCGGCCTTCCAGTTTCTTGAGGGCGGCCATCATCTGCTCGTCGATTTCGGCCGGGACAGTGAACTTGTTGTCGAAGTAGATGTTGCAGACCTGCGTCGAAATGGTGAAGCCAGGGGGTACCGGCAACTTGGCCCGGCACATTTCCGCCAGCCCAGCGCCTTTGCCACCGAGCGTATCTTTCATTTTTCCATCGCCGTCGGCGGTCTCGTTGCCGAATGAATAGACGTACTTCGTCATGCTTGTTTGCTCCTATGAATTAGTTACGATTTCCGAAAAGTCCGCTATGGTGGAAAATTCCGCCAAGAGCGTTTGCAGCAGGGTTAACCGATTCTGCCGGACCGCCGGGTCCGGCGCGTTCACCAACACTTTGTCAAAAAAGAGGTCGATCTTGGGACGCAGGCGCGAGATGGCGTTTTCAATGGGCTGGCCGGCAATGCGGCGGAACTCGTGGTAGAGTTCGCGCTCCGGGCCGGCTTCGAGCAGGGATTCGTCGATGCCGGAAGGCAGGGCGGTGAAGCCGGTGCCTTTGGCCTGGGCCAGGATGTTCGCGATGCGTTTGAAGGCGGCGGCGAGAGGTTCGAAATCGGGGCTGGCGCGCAGGCCGCGGACGCGTTCCAGGCGGGCTTCCAGATCGACGAGATTGGACCAGCCGGAAGCAACCGCTCCCTCACGGTCGCGGCTCGGATCGGAGCCCCGAGCGTCAGCGAGCGGGTTTGCGGCGGTCACGGCAGTGGCGGCCATGCAGGCGTTGATTTCATCGTAGGCGAAGCCGCGGATATCCTTGAAGTAGTAGCGCACGCGCTCGGCGAAGAACGACTTGAGAGATTCATCCTTGCCGAGGAAATCGAACAGGGAAAGGTCGAAGCGGCCTTCGATGAGGATGCGGACCACGCCCTGGGCGGCGCGGCGCAGCGCGAAGGGGTCGCGCGATCCGGTGGGGATGAGGCCCACGCCGAAGCAGCCGCGGAGGGTGTCCAGCTTGTCGGCCAGGGCCACGATCTGCGCGGTGCGATTCCGCGGGATGGCGTCCTCCATGCTTTCCGGCTTGTAATGATCGTAGATAGCCTGCCAGACCGGTTCGCTCTCGCCCTGCACGCGGGCGTAGAGTCCGCCTACCACGCCCTGGAGTTCGGTGAATTCCTTGACCAGTTCGGTAGTGAGATCGATCTTCGAGAGTTCGGCGGCGCGCACGGCGTGGGCGTCGCCGCCTAGTTCGGCGGCAAGCTGCATCATGCGCTCGGTCTTGGCCAGGTAGCTGCCGAGCTTGGCCTGGAAGGTGACGTTGGCGAGGTCTTGTTTGCGGCCGGCGAAGGGCCGCTTCTGGTCGGTTTCCCAAAAGAAGCGGGCGTCGTTGAAGCGGGCGCGCAGGACGCGTTCGTTGCCGCGGCGCACGAAGCCCTCGGGGTCGCTCGGGATATTCATGACGGCGACGAAGGCGGGCGCCAGTTTGCCTTCGGAATCCTGCACGGAGAAATATCTCTGGTGATGCCGCATGACGGTGACCAGCACCTCTTCGGGCAGTTCCAGAAACTGCGGATCGAAGCTGCCCTGAATGGGCATGGGGCACTCGGTGAGATAGACCAGGGTTTCCAGCAGCTTGTCGTCGGGCTTGATGCGGATGCCCGCCATTCCCGCGCGGATGCGGTCGCGGCGCTCCTCGGCGGAGAGGATGACGCCGTGATCGGCGAGGCGGCGTTGGTAATCCGCGGTGGTGACGGCGATCTCGCGCGCGCCCAGGCGGCGATGGCCGCTGGAGAGCGCGCCGGAGCGTACGCCGGCCAACTCGAAGGGGATGATGGCCTGGGCGAGGAGGGCGACGATCCAGCGGATGGGGCGGATGAAGCGGGGGCCGCCCTTGCCCGTCCAGTACATGGTCTTGGGAAAGTACAGGCCGAGGATGAGGCCGGGGAGGGCCTCGGCCAGGATATCGATGATGTTGCGGCCCGGCACCTTCTTCAGATAGGTGTAGTACTCGCCCTTGGGGGTGGATTCCAACTTCAGATCGGCGAGGAGAACGCCTTGCTTGCGGGCGAATCCGGCGACTGCCTGCGGCGGGGCCGATTTGGGCGGACCGAGGACGCGTTCCACGGAATCCGGCTGGCGGGCCGGGAGGCCTTCGGCGCGGAGGACGAGGCGCCGCGGGGTGGCATCGAGGCGGACGGATTCGTGGGGGATGTCCAGTTTCTCAAAGGACATGCGCAGGTTTTCGAGCGCCGTGGGAATCATCCAATCGGGGATTTCCTCGGTGCCGATTTCCAGCAGGAAGGGGAGGTTCACCTCGCCGCCGGCTTTCTGGCGCTCGGGTTGGGCCAACTCGTCCAGGGGATGGGTGGAGGTTTCCGGCGTGGATTCGGGGAGATCTAATTCAGTGGGAGGTTGGCAGGCGGAAACGCCTGCCCCACCAAGGTTGGTGACATCGGGGATGCTCACTGGGCCACCTCCACGACACCCAGCTGCTGGTCACTCCAGGCGGCGGCGACGGCGACGGCCATTTTGCGCACCCGCTGGATGACGCCGACGCGCTCGGTGACGCTGATGGCGCCGCGGGCATCCAGGGTATTGAACAGGTTGGAGCACTTGAGCACCTGGTCGTAGGTGGGGAGCAGGGGGAAGCGCTTCTTTTCCGGCGACTTGGGGTCGTAGAGTTGGAGCAGGCGGGTGGCCTCGCCCTCGTAGAGGTCGAAGAGTTTCCAGAGGGTTGCAATGTCGGCCATTTCGAAGTTGTACACCGAGTACTGCAACTCGTCCTTGTAGCGCACGTCGCCGTAGCTGAAGCCGGGCGCCCACTCGATATCGTAGACGCTGTCCCTGACCTGGAGGAAGGCGGTGAGGCGTTCCAGGCCGTAGGTGAGCTCGGCCGGGACCAGATCCAGGTCGATCCCGCCACATTGTTGAAAATAGGTGAATTGCGAGATTTCCAGGCCGTCGAGCATGACCTGCCAGCCGATGCCCCAGGCGCCCAGGGTGGGGGCCTCCCAGTTGTCCTCTTCCAGTTTGAGATCGTGCTGCTTGAGGTCGATGCCGATGGCTTCGAGGCTGCCGAGATACTGCTCGATTACGTCGGCGGGGGCGGGCTTGAGGATTACCTGAAGCTGGGAATGCTTGTAGAGCCGATTGGGGTTATCGCCGTAGCGTCCGTCAGCGGGGCGGCGAGAGGGCTGCACGTAGGCGACGCGGTAGGGGTCGGGACCGAGCACGCGGAGGAAAGTTTCCGGGCACATGGTGCCGGCGCCGAC
>PLDO01000373.1 GCA_003136215.1 Bryobacterales bacterium | reverse complement strand
CCGCATGGTTGGGGTCCAGTTCGATGGCCTTCTTGAATGCCTGTCCGGCGGGCTCGGATTGTCCCGCGTTTACCAGCATGGCGCCCATGTTGTAGTAGTATTGCCCGGCCTTGGGGGGATCGAGTTCCGCCGCCTTCTTCAGTTCCGCTTCCATCTCCGGGAACTTCTTGGCCTTGCCGAGCGCCAGGGCGAAATTGTTGTGCGTGGCCGCGTCCGCCGGATTCAGTTCCAGCGCCTTGTTGTAGGACTCAATTCCCTGGGCCATTTCGGCATCGAACTCCGCGCCGGTCTTCCCGGTCGCGTTATTCACGTGCGCATCGGCAAGTTGCGCCCACACCGCGACCTGCTTGGGATCCAGTTCGCTAGCCTTGGTGAGGTTGGTGACGGCGGTGGGATAATCCTTGCTTTGCATGGCAGCCAGGCCGGCCGAGAAGGCGTCGTTCAATTCCTTGTTCTTCTTCATCGACGCTTCGCGGTCTTTGAGGGCCTTATCGTAGGCTTCCTTCTGCTCCTTGGTCATGCCGCGTTCCTGCTCTTTGGAGAGGCCCGCATTGCCAGCCAGCCCTGCCTGCGCCGCCTGATTCATGGCCGCGTTCTTGGCGTTCCGCTGCTGCGCGTTCTTCTGCAGGTCGAAGTTGACCGGTGTCGGGTCGCCCAACTTGCTGCGCACGCCGTTTACCGCGTCCATTTCCTTGCCGCCTATTTCCACCACGATGTTATAGGTGCCCAACGGCAACCCATTGTAGAAGTAGTGGCCCTTCTTGTTCGTGTTGCACTTGTAGTTGCCCTTAATGTCGGTACGCGTGATTTTGATTACCGCGCTGACCGAAGGGGCCCCGTCTTCGCCTTTCACGTCGCCCTCAATCGCCGTGATCTGGGCGTATGAGGTCAGAGCCAGCAGGCAAGCTCCCGCCGCGGCAACAGCCAGGTTGCGAAACTTCATTAGAAAAAACCTCCAACTAGAGACGATTCAGTATTAAACTCCAGTATACCGTAACAGGTTTCGCCTGTACGGTAAAACCTCTATTCATCGAACAGCCCGATCTGTTCCTTTGGCGCCGGCCTGGCCTTCCGCTTTCCTGAGCGGACTTCCCACCACGCCGAGCACCTCCACGGAGACGAGCGACCCCCTGGGCGCCCATATCGCGCTGCAGGTTGCCGAATGAATCCGGCGGGATCACGGTAAACCCGCTGCCATCCAGGAGCATGAGATTATTGGGGATAATTCCTTCCAGCACATCTCCGTCCCGAAACCGCAGGTTCATCCACAGCCCCGCCATCTTGGGCCGCGTCTGAAAAACCTGGCGCTGGGGCTCCGCCGCGCGGTCGAATTCCTTGACGAACGACACCAGCTTGATATCGGGATAGGGAACGATCGACGCATGTCCCTGATCCGAAATCAGTTCCACACCCTCGGGCTGAAGAAACGAGGTGGGGTTGACGTATCCGGCCAGGGTTTCCCTGTCGTAACGGCGGATGAGGGCTTTTTTGGTAGTGGAGGCGGGCAATTTTCCTTCTTTGCAACAACTATGTTTCAAACATTTAGCGGCTTATTGTATCATTGGCACGATGTCTGGAGCGCTTACAGAAGGGCCGGCACACCTGCGCAACCAGATTTCCGCTTTTTTGAACTTCTGCCGCCTGGAAAAGGGCCTTTCGGTCAATTCACTCGACGCTTACTCCACGGATCTCGCTCGTTTTAAAGAGTTTATAGGGGATGCCACAGACTTGCCGGCAAGCCCGGAAATCCGCCTTTATATCGATCATCTGCTGCAATCCGGACTCAGCGGCCGCTCCGTCGGCCGTCACCTCACGACGATTCGGAACTTCTACGGTTTTCTCCTGAGGGAAGGCGAAGTGGCTTCCGACCCCACGGAACACCTGCGCACTCCAAAGCAGTGGCAGACTATTCCTAAGTATCTGAATCTGGAAGAGATCGAGAGAATTATTCAAGCCCCGGACCAGTCCCGCCCCACCGGCCGGCGCGATCGCGCCATGATGGAAGTGCTGTATGCCTCCGGCCTGCGGGTGAGCGAATTGTGCAAAGTCGGGGTAAGCGATCTGAACCTGGAACTTGGCGTCCTGCGCACTACCGGAAAGGGCAACAAGCAGCGCCTGGTGCCAGTAGGCAAGTCCGCCATACTGGCCGTCCGGGCTTACCTGGAATCGGGCCGGGCCGCGCTGCTCAAGGGACGGGCCAGCAAATACCTTTTCATAACCGCGCGTGGCGGGTGCCTCACCCGTCAGGCATTCTGGAAACTCCTCGCCGCCCACGGCAGGAAAGCGGGCATCTTCCACGGGCTTACACCCCACGTGCTCCGTCATAGCTTTGCCACCCATCTTCTCGAGGGTGGCGCCGATCTGCGCAGTGTGCAGATCATGCTGGGCCATGCCGATATCTCGACCACCCAGATTTATACCCATGTCATGCGGTCGAGGCTTCGAGACACCGTTGAGAAACACCACCCCCGAGCATGATGCGAGCCCGTTGGGGCTCCGTGCGCGGGAATTTTTTGTGAGGTCGAAGGCGCAACGCAATGAGCGACTATATTTACATGCTGGAGAGCCACCTCAGCCCGGATCAAAATCGGGCGGTGGAGGACACGCAGGCGGCCGCGGGACTGGCCAACGTCAACGTCTTCCTGACGGGAGGCGCCATGCGCGACATGCTGGCGGGCTTCCGGATCCGCGACCTGGATTTCGTCGTGGAGGGCAACGCGCTGAAAATCGCAAAAGCCATTTGCGACAAAACCGGAGCTGCCACGGTTTCCACGGACGAGAACCGCAAAACCGCGGAACTGGTTTTTCCCAGCGGTGTCACCGTGCAGATCGCCATGTCCCGGCAGGACAAGTACGCTCGCGCCGGCGCCAAACCGCAGGTCACCGCGGCCACCATTCAGGAGGATCTGCGCGGCCGCGATTTCACCTGCAACGCCATCGCGCTCTCGCTCAACCGCGCCTCCCGCGGCCTCCTGCTGGACCCCATGAACGGACTCGCCGATATCGAGCGCAAGGAACTGCGCGCGGTCAGCACCTACGGATTCTACGACGATCCCTCGCGCCTTCTGCGCCTCGTCCGCTACAGCGTCCGCATGGGCTACACGGTGGAAGAGCGCACGCAGATGCAGATCACCAACGCGCGCGAATCCGAAGTCGAAAAACATATCCCGGCGCGCGCCCTGGGCGAAGAGCTCAAGCACATCAGCGCCGAAGACAGCCCCACGGAGATCTTCAAAGGCCTGGAAGCAGCCGGTCTGCTCTCCCTCTTCTCCCCGGTGCTGCACACCAAACTGAACCTGACCGGGCTGGCCAGGTATGAGAAGGCCATTGCCGTGCTGCCGGACGACGCGCGCTGGCGCGCGGCCCGCTTCGGAACCTTCCTCTATTGCCTCACCGAGAAACTCACGCCCAAGGACAGGCTGGCGCTGATCAAGGCGACCGAGATGCCCAAGAGCGATGTCGACCAGTGGCAGAAAATCGAGGCTCGCGCCAAGAAGCTGGAAGCCGCCCTGCGTGCCCCGCGGGTCCGCAAACCCTCGCACGTCTACCACATCGTGGTTGCCGCCGCTCCGGAAGACGTCCTGTTCGTTCTCTACCACTGCGCCCTGAAACCCATACAGGAGCGGTTGCGCAACCACTTCCAGAAATATGTTCTGGCGGTCCAGGAGATCACTCCGGAAGAGTGGGCGACCATCGAACCGAAACCCGGCACTCCGAAGTACGCCAAAGCGCGCGAGGAGTTTATCAGCGAGATTCTCAACCGCAAGCCCAAGAAACCTGTCGAAGAAGAGGTCCCGCCTCCAACGCCCCCGGCTCCGGAACCCATTATGGGTATGGGGCGCCGCGGCGGCAGATAACTGGCGGGGGCGCCAGGCCGGAACTACCTCACGGGTCTATCGGGCCGCGGCCGCGCGTTCCCGATAGAACGTTCTCACACGTTCATGGATCTGCTCGCGAATGCGCCGGAATGCCGCCAGCCGCTGCAGTTCGGCGCCCTGGACTGCCGCCGGGTCTTCGAAGCTCCAGTGAATCCGTTGGGCGCCGGCCGGAAACACGGGGCAGGCGTCGCGCGCGTTATCGCAGACAGTCACAACGTAGTCGAACGACTGGCCGGAAAACTCGTCGACGGACTTCGAGCGGTGGCCCGAGAGGTCGATACCGATTTCCTGCATCACGGCAATCGCCTCCGGCCGCACGGAACCCGGCTTGGTGCCGGCGCTGAAGATTTCGAAACCTCCGCCGCCTTCGGCTCGAAACAACCCCTCCGCCATCTGGCTCCGGGCGGAATTGCCGGTGCATAAAACCAGGATCTTCTTCGTCATCCAACGGGCTCCTTCCCCCAGTTCCGTGGTACTTCAGGCGCGCCGCGTGCGGCAAGCGCCGACGCTGTCGAACACTCCGCCGAACCACTTCCGGTTGATCCACAGGGCAACGTTCACCAGGGAAATCAGTACCGGCACCTCCACCAGCGGCCCGATCACGGCGGCGAATGCCGCGCCGTGGTGGATGCCGAACGTGGCGATGGCGACGGCGATGGCCAGTTCGAAATTGTTGGACGAAGCCGTGAACGAGAGCGTGGTGGCCTCCGCATAGTTCGCGCCAACTTTCATGCTCATCCAGAACGAGACGGAGAACATCACCACGAAGTAAATGGTGAGCGGGATGGCGACCCGAACCACGTCGAATGGCAACTGCACGATCATCCCGCCCTTCAGGCTGAACATCACGACGATCGTGAACAACAAAGAGATCAATGTGATCGGGCTGATCTTCGGGATGAAAGTCTTCTCGTACCACTGGCTGCCCCTGGCCTTCAGCATCGCGAAGCGGGTGAGCATCCCGGCAAGGAACGGGATGCCCAGGTAGATGAACACGCTCTTGGCGATTTCGGCCATGGAGATGTCCACCTCGACCGCCTTGAGCCCCAGCCAGCGGGGAACGGTGGCGAGGAAGAAATACGAATAAGCCGAGAAGAACAGCACCTGGAAGACCGAGTTGAGCGCCACCAGGCCGGCCGCGTACTCGCGGTCGCCGTGCGCGAGGTCGTTCCAGACAATGACCATGGCGATGCAGCGCGCCAGCCCGATCAGGATAAGACCGGTCATGTACTCGGGCTTGTCGCGGAGCAGCAGCACCGCGAGCGCGAACATCAGTATGGGTCCGACCACCCAGTTCTGAATCAGCGACAGAAGCAGAACGCGGCGGTGCTGGAAGACGCGCCCCAACTCCTCGTACTTCACCTTCGCCAGGGGTGGATACATCATCAGGATCAGTCCGATAGCGATGGGGATGGATGTTGTGCCGACGCTGAAACGGTCTAGAAAAGGTACGACGCCGGGAACCAGGTATCCGAGTCCGACGCCCACCGCCATGGCTGAAAAGATCCACAGCGTGAGATAACGATCCAGAAACGAAAGTTTGGGACTGGTTGAGTTCTCCAAAGGACCCCCTTATTTCGATTATCGACGATTGGCGATACATAGGGCATAAAAAAAACACGCCGGCGTTTAGATGATGGCAACGAGAGCCTTCAGGCGGCGCAGACCATCGAAATTGATGCAATAGCCGACTCGCGCCCCGTCCTGGGAACTACGCACCAGGCCGGCCTCCCTCAAAATACGCAGATGTTCCGAGACTGTGGATTGGGCCAGGGGAAGTTCGTCCACAATCTGGCTGCACACTCGCGCCTCTTTCCGCGAGAGCATCCTCAGGATGCGAACTCGCGCGGGATGACCGATCGCCTTGGCCAGTTTTGCCAGCGCCTCGTCTGCCTCGGCTCCTTCCAGCATGAGCAGGCTCACCTCGGGGGCGGCCGGTTCCGGCGGACAACACAGGTCTGCATTGGGCGGTTTGGATGGCATGCTTATCGTTGATTAACGATATATGCAAGCCGCGGCGTTGTCAAGCGTCTTTGTGCAGCACGGTCAGGAAGCGCGATTTTTAAGGACTGCGGGGGACGCCGCAGTTTATCTCTTGCCGTACCCTGCGAACATCGCCTCTCCGGGCACCACCGCCGGATTGTGGATATCTCCCGCCGGCACGTGGCTCCGCTCACTCGGGTGGCCGGCAGTGCGGAATTCGTGCTGCACGGTCTGAATCGCCACCAGGCGGCCCTCGGCGCGGACGATCTTCCCGGACGCGATCAGTTGCAGTGAAGCCACGTTGTGTAACAGCACCGGCCAGGAAATCGCCAGTTCCACATTGAGTCCCTCCGGCAGATGGCGTCCCGCGTCGAACAGGATTCCGCCGCTCGAGACATCGATAGTCTGTCCAACCCCCGTGTCCAGCACGCGCCGCCGCCGGATGAGCTTCCATTTCAACTCCAGTTGCAGGTGATATCGCCGGTCCTGGCGCCGTTCTCCGCCGATCGTATCGCTCTGGGCTTGCGGTGTTCCCCAAAACTGGGTGGATTCCATTGGTCTCTTTTCCTTACGTTTCCACGGCTGAGTACATTATCCGGATGCTTCGGACAAAACGATAGTCATGCTAGTACTTGCAGGGTACTTACCGTCCTACGGGTTTGCCCAGGGACGGTCCGCGCCGCCCCGCGTGCGATCGTCCTGCTATCCTCTTAAAAGCAGCCGGTTCATCCCTCTGGCCGAAGGAGTTATCAAATCGTGCGTGTTCTGCCGCTCTGCTCCCTGCTCTTCTCCGCGGGCCTGTCGGGCTTCGCGCAGGATCTCCGGGAGCCTCCCAAAAAGGCAGTGGAGTTCCAGGAACTGCAAAAGAAAGTCAGCGAGTTTACACTGCCCAACGGGCTGCACTTCATCGTTCTCGAACGGCACGAATCGCCGGTGGCGTCGTTCCATACATGGGTGAACGTGGGCAGCACGGAAGACCCCGCCGGGGAAACCGGTCTGGCCCACATGTTTGAGCGGTTGGCCTTCAAGGGTACGGAAACCATCGGCACGCGCAACTGGCCCGAGGAGAAGAAAGCGCTCGACGCCACCGAAGAGGCGTACGACCGCCTGGAGGCGGAAAGTAACAAGGGCATCAAGGCCGACCAGACGCGCGTCGACATGCTGCGCACTCAGTTTCGCCTGGCGGCCGAGAGCGCACAGCGCCTGTCCGCATCCCCGGAGTACCGCCGCATCCTCGAAGAAAACGGCGCCGTCAACCTGGCCGCGTCGGCTTCCACCGACTCCACGGAGTATTCTTACAGCCTTCCTTCCAACCGTGCGGAACTCTGGTTCCTGATGGAATCGCAACGTCTGCTGCACCCGGTCTTCCGCGAGTTCTACGGGGAGCGCGAGTTGGCGTTGGAGGACCGGCAGCGTGCGGACTCCAACCCGCTGGCGAGGGTGCTGTCGGAGTTGATGTCGGCCGCCTTCAAGGTTCACCCGTACCGCAACCCGCCCGGCGGGTGGCCGAGCGACATTCCGACCCTCCGCCGCACCCATGCCCAGGCCTTCCGGGAGCGTTATTATGTCCCCGGCAACATTACCGTCGCGATTGTCGGCGACGTTCCCGTGGCGGACGCTAAACGCTTGGCGGAGCGCTATTTCGGCCCCATGGCCGGCAAGCCGCTGCCGCCTTCGACGGCCTCTGGGGAGCCGCCGCAGAATGGCCCAAAGACCGTGGTCGTGGAGATGCCCGGACAGCCCCTCACCGTGGTCGGCTACAAGCGTTCCAGCCAGTTCGACCAGGACGATCTCACGCTCGATTTGATTCAGCTGCTCCTCTCCGGGGGGCGGATGGGCATCCTCCAAAAAGAGCTGGTTGAGGAGAAACGTATCGCCCAGCAAGCCGGGGCGGCTGCCACCAACCCCGGCGGCCGCTTCCCCAATGTGTTTGCTTTCTTGCTGATACCTGCACCGGGCCATACCGTCGAGGAAAATCAGCGGGCGCTGGAAGATCTGCTGCGGCACTTCAAATCCACCGCGGTCGATCGGGTATTGCTGGCGAGGGCCAAAGCGCAGGGACGCGCCAACCTCATTCACGCGGTAGCCGCCAACCGCGATCTGGCGCGTTCGCTGGCTCTCTACTCCGCCGCTTATGGCGACTGGCGGAAACTGTTCACTACGCTGGAAGATATGGATCGGGTTAGCCCCGCGGACGTGCAGCGGGCCGCGAACCGCTACTTTGTGGCTGCCGGCCGCACCACGGTGTATACCGTACCGCCCGGGCAGTCCGATGTACCGGCGCCGCCCAAGCCGCCGGAGCGCAAAACCGGAGGTCCGCAATGAAGACCTTCCTGAGTATTCTTCTGGTGGCGGCCACCGCCCGCGCGCAGGTTCAGGAGGCTCCGGCATCCCGCGCGCCGCGGATGGAGGAGCCCGCGCCATCCACCGCCGGGCGCGGCGGTACCCAGGCCGCCGGCAATCCCTCCACGCCCGCCGCCGGACGAGGCCGGGTACCTGCGCCCGCGCCCGCCGGCACGCTTTCGCCCAAGGACCTCAAGTACCCGCCGCTACACACCCTCCAGGCGCCGGCTTGCGCCACGTTCACACTTCCCAATGGCATAAAGCTCTACCTGCTGGAAGATCACGACCTGCCGGCGGTCGGCGGAATCGCTCTGGTTCGGACCGGCAGCCTTCTGGATTCGGCCCAGCAGACCGGCCTGGCTCAACTCGCCGGGACCGCCATGCGGACCGGCGGCACCGCCGCCAAAACCGGCGACCAGATTGATAACTTGTTAGAGAATGCGGCAGCCGCCGTGGAATCTTCCATTGGCGAATCCGCGGGCATTTTTTCCTTCGCGGCACCCAAGGCAGACGCCTCCGCCATACTGCAGGTGTTTCAGGAGATGCTCACCCAGCCGGGTTTCCGCCGGGAAAAGGTCGATGCCGCCAAGACCGGGTTGCGTTTGGCCGTCTCGCACCGCAACGACAATGGCGCAAGCATCGCCCGCCGCGAATTCGCCAACCTGATCCGCGGCAAGGACTCGCCCGCCGGACGGCAGCAGGAATACGCCACGATCGACCGCATCTCCCGCAACGACCTGCGCGCGTTCCACAACCGATACTTCTTTCCGGCCAACGTCACGCTTGGCGTCTGGGGCGATTTCGTTACGGCCGAGATGAAGGCTTCTATCGAAAAGCTCTTTGCCGATTGGACGGTGCAGCAGTTGCCCGTCCCCGAATTCGGGAAGGGGACAAACGGCCCCTCGCCCGGCGTCTTCCTCGCCGAACAAAAAGACGCCGTCCAGACTTTTTTCACCATCGGCCACCTGGGCGGCCGGCGTGACGATAAGGACTATGCGGCGCTCGAAATCATGGCCGGCATTCTGGGCAGCGGCTCCCAGGGCCTGATCGCCGACCACCTGCGCACCAAACTCGGTCTTCCCAGCGACGTCGTCGCCACCTGGAACGGCGGCTACGTCCAACCGGGCCTGTTCGAGATCTCCGGCAGCACCAGAACCACGTCCGCCGTGGCCGCCATCAAGGCGATCGAGGAGGAGATCGACCGCATCCGCACCGCCGAAGTCCCGGAGGACGAGTGGCGGAACGCACGGGATGCCGCGGTAAACCGCCTGGTCTTCGCGTACGACAGCCGGGCCAAATTGTTCGCGGGCCAGATGATACTGGAATACTACGGTTATCCGAAGGACTACCTCCCGCTCTATCAAAAGGCGCTGGAATCGGTGACCCGTGCCGACGTGCTGCGCGTGGCCAGACAATACCTCAACCCAGCCAATCTCACGGTGGTGGTAGCGGCCAACCCAAGCGCGTTCGTCGAACCCCTGGAAAAGCTGGGCCCGGTGACCAGGCTCAACCTCGCCATCCCGGAAGCCAGGCACGAGGCCGTCGAGAGCAGCGATGCCGCCATCGCCGAAGGCAAGCAGATTCTGCTCCAGGCGCAGGCGGCCGCCGGAGGAGCCGAAAAGCTCGCCGCCGTCAAGGACTACACGATGATCTCGGATTACCTGCTCGATTCCACCGTGCAGAACCTCGGTGGGGCGAAAATCGCGCAGACGGAAAAATGGGTCGCGTCTGGCGCTTTCCGCCAGGAAGCCACCTTTCCCGCCGGCCGCTTGTACGAGTATGCGGATGGCAAACTGGGCTGGACTGCCACCCCGCTGGGATGGGGAGCGCTGGCGGGCGCGGAACGCAGCCGGATGTTCGGCGATCTCTTCCGCGTCTACTACCGGTTGCTGCTCAGCGACCGCATCGAAGGCCGCATGGTCAGCGGCATCGATGAATCCAGCGTGCAGATCACCGACACCACCGGTCAGGCGGCCAACGTGGCATTCGACCCGCGGACGCACTTGCTCAAACGGGTGTCCTACGATACCCAGCAGGCCGGCGGCGCGACCCTCTACTCGGAGGAAGTCTACGACGATTTCCGCGATGTCGGCGGCATCAAGGTCCCCTTCAAGATCACCCTCAATCAGGGCGGACACAGGTTTTCCGACGTCGTGGTGAGAGACTATAAGATCAATACAGGCTTGAACCCGTTGGAACTTGCCCGAAGGCCGCAATGAAAATGTCCGGACCGCTGTTTCTATCGTTGGCGCTGGCCGCGGGCGCCCTGGCCGCCGAAACCGCCCATGATCGGGGCAAACGCGTCGTGTATGAGGCGCTCCAGGCGGTGGGCGGCAAAGCCTACCTCGCCATGGAAGACCGCATGGAAACGGGCCGCGCCTACTCGTTCTACCGGCAGGAGCTACAGGGCCTCGATATCGCCAAGATCTACACGCGCTACCTGACGCCCGTCGCCGGGAAGCCCTCCCTCCGCGAACGCCAGAGTTTTGGCAAGGACGATTCCAGCGGAGTGCTCTTCAACCAGGATGGCGCCTGGGAAATCAGCTTCCACGGCGCGCGCCTGATGGAGCCGAAACGCATCGAGAACTGGCGGGACGGCGCGCTGCGCAACGTCTTCTATATCCTCCGCCAGCGCCTCGATGAGCCCGCCATGGACTTCTACTCGCGCGGCAGCGACCGCTATGAGAACTTGCCGGTGGAGATTGTCGATATCACCGATGCCGGTGGCCTCACAGTGACCGTTTACTTCAGCCAGTCGAGCAAGCTGCCGGTCCGCCAGGTGCTCAAACGGCGCAATCCCGAGTACAAGGACTTCGATACCGAAGAGACTTTCTTCGCCAAATACCGCGACGTGGGCGGCGGAGTCATGTGGCCCTACAGCATTCGCCGCAATCGTAATGGCGAGAAACTCTACGAGATCTACTCCGAGAGCGTGCAGATCAACAAGAATCTCAAGGACGATCTCTTCACGCTCCCCGCGAAGCTGCCAATCCTGCCGCCGGCAAAGTAAGTCGGCAATCACTGCTACCTCTGGCTGCGCAAGCCCGAATAGTGTGGGACAGGCCAGGAGGCCTGTCCTACTTTCTCGCCGTCACCGTGACTTCGATGTGGGCGGCCGGGGCCGCCAGTTTCGTCACGCCGACCGTGGTGCGCGACGGGCGAGGGTCGGGGAAGAACGTCGTATAGACCGCGTTCATTCGCGGAAACAGATCCATGTCAGTGAGGTAGACCTGGACCGACACCACGTCTTTGTACGTCATGCCGGCGGCCTTCAGCACGATTCCGATATTGCTCAGCAGGGTCTTGACCTCGGTCTCGAAATCGCCGGGGACCTGCTTGGTCTTGAGGTCCTGGCCGACCTGGCCGGAGACATACAGCGTGCCATCCACCAGGACTCCAGGGCTGAAGTTCGCCGTGCCGCCGGCGAATTCGGGCGGCGAGATCACCTTCTTTTCGGCCGCCAGCGGCAGGGCCAACAAAACGAGAAGCACGCAAAGGTTTCGCATGCGTGCAATGTAGCATAGAGAAGAGGTGGCGATTGCGATTTTCGAGCATGATTACAGCCGTGGATGCCCACGCCTGCGGAGAACCGGGCCGGGTGATCACGGGCGGCGTGCTGGATGTGCCCGGGCAGACTATGTTCGACAAGAAGAACTGGCTGGCCCGGAACGCCGACCACATCCGCCTGCGCATGTTGCGCGAGCCGCGCGGCTACCCGGCGTCCTGCTGCAACCTGATCCTGCCCTCCAACCATCCGGAGGCCGATGCCGGCTTCATCATCATGGAGCAGGTGGAGTACCCGCCGATGTCCGGCACCAACACCATCTGCGTGGTCACGGTGCTGATCGAGACCGGCATGGTCAAGGCCGTCGAACCGGTGACGCATCTCAAGCTGGAAACGCCCGCCGGCCTGATCGCGGTGGACGCGGAGGTGCGCCAGGGCAAGGTTCGCAAGGTGACCTTCCGGAACGTGCCGTCGTTTGCCACCCACCTGGACGCGAAGGTGGAAGTCCGCGGCCTAGGCACGGTGACGGTGGACGTGGCGTACGGCGGCATGTTCTACGTGATTGCCGATGCCGGGCCGCTCGGGCTCATGCTCGAGCCGGGCGAGGGGCGCGACATCGTCCGCATCGCCGAGATGATCAAGGCCGCGGCGCGGGAACAACTGCCCGTGGCGCATCCCGAGAACCCGGGCATCGCCGGGGTCAGCATCGCGCAGCTTTCCGGGCCGCCCACCCTGGTGGCCGCGCATCGCAAAAACGCCGTGGTGGTGTCCACCGGGACGCTCGATTGGGAGCGGCCGGAAACCTGGACGGGCGTGATGGACCGCTCGCCCTGCGGCACCGGCACCTGCGCCAAGATGGCCGCGCTGCATGCCAAGGGGCAGCTCGGGCTGTTCGAGGATTTCGTCCACGAAGGCATTCTCGGCACCACGTTCACCGGACGACTGCTCGAAGAGACGCGCGTCGGAGCGTACGCCGCCGTAGTGCCGTCGCTTTCCGGGCAGGCGTGGATCACCGGCTTTGCGCAGTACGTGGTGGACCCGGAAGACCCGTTTCCGAACGGCTTCACGGTGGGCGACATTTGGGGGAAGTCATAAATGATTGAGACGGGCTTGAAGAATAAGGTGATCATCGTGACCGGCGCCGCGGCGGGCATCGGTCTGGCCACTGCGCGGCGCTTCGCCCTGGAAGGCTGCCGCGTCGCTTCCTGGGATGTGCGCGACGGCGAAGCGCAGCCGGGTGGCGGCATTTTCCAGAAGGTGGATGTCACGAGCGCCGCGTCCGTCGATAGCGCGGTGGAAGAAGTCGCGGCCCGGCTCGGCGCGGTCTATGTGCTGGTCAACAACGCCGGCATCCTGCGCGATGGCCAACTCGTCAAGTATAAGGACGGCGCGCTGGCGGGCGTTATGAGCGACGAACAGTTCGATGCCGTGATCGGCGTCAACCTGAAAGGCGTGTTCACCTGCACGCGCGCCGTCGTGCCGTGCATGATCAAGGCCGGCGGCGGCGTGATTCTGAACGCGTCCAGCGTGGTCGGCCTGTACGGCAATTTCGGCCAGACGAATTATGTGGCTACCAAGGCGGGAGTCATCGGCATGACCAAGGTGTGGGCGCGCGAATTGGGCAAATATCAGATTCGCGTGAACGCCGTGGCGCCGGGGTTCATCGCCACCGAGATGGCGCGGGCGAGCCGGAGTGATTCCGAGTGGGCGGAGACGGAGCGGCGGATGAGCCAGCGCGCGATGATGGGGCGCATCGGGACGCCGGAAAACATTTCCAACGCGGTGATGTTTCTGGCCGCGCCCGAGGCGGGGTTCATCACCGCGCAGCAACTCGTCGTCGATGGCGGGCGAATGGACTACATCGCACGATGAGCGGCCCCAAATCGTCATGGCCGGGCCTGACCCGGCCATCNNAACGGGCAATCCGTAGGATGACAAACTCGTTTCGGCCGTGCCGTCCGGCGAGCCACCGGTGAAATGGCGAAGCCCGGACCCGTGATGAACGGGAAGCCCTCGACGCTGACAGGACAGGTGCCAAAGCGATCGGGGGAGGCGGAGAGGTGGTTGGAGACGGAGAGCTCGGAAGGTGAGGCACGTGACGTGGAGAGACCTGCGCGGCGACGAGCAGGGGGTGGGTGCCAGGTTGAGCAAGCCACAAGCCCGTCCACGCG
>PLDO01000174.1 GCA_003136215.1 Bryobacterales bacterium | reverse complement strand
CCGTAGCGCTGGCCATGCGCTCCCGGGCGTTTTGGATACTAATCGTGGTTCTCTTTCTGTTTTCCATTGGCCAGAACGGCGCCCTGGCGCACCTCTCCGCCCTGCTGGCGGATCGGGGCGTATCGCCCCATGACGCAGCCATCGCGGTTTCCTTGATGGGCGCGGCAAGCCTCCTGGGCCGCCTGGTCACGGGGTGGATTCTCGACCGATTCTTCGCCCCGGGCGTGGCTTTTTGTGTCTTTGCGCTAGCCGCCTTGGGCATCTTCATTCTTTCATCCGCGCATTCGCTGGGCATGGGTTCCCTCGCCGCGATTCTGGTCGGCGCCGGAATGGGCGGCGAAGCCGACATGACCCCCTATATGTTGTCGCGATACTTCGGTCTCCGGTCGTTTTCGATGCTCTATGGATTTACCTGGACAGGGTACGCTATTGCCGGCGCGATCGGTCCCGTTTTGATGGGCAGGGCCTTCGACACGACCGCATCCTATCAGGCGCTGGCAGTGAAACTCGCCGTCCTCACGTTCTTCGCGGCAGGGCTGATGCTCCTCATGCCGGCGTACAACGCATACGCGGGACATCGGGCGCCCGCCCAACCGTTGCGTGCCAAGGCCGCGCACGAGCCATAATATTTTATTTTCCTGCTATTGCGCGCGCCCAACGTTGAATATAAAATTGGGTCCCATGAAACACCGATTGGCAGTCGTCACCCTTCTTGGCACCGTCATTATCGCGTCCGGCTTTGCGGCCGACCAGAAAACAGTCACCGGCTGGGTGATTGACTCGGCGTGCGCCTTCACAAAGGGACTGACCAAGCCCATCAGTGTCGATTGCGCAGTATCGTGCGCCAAGAACGGATCGCCACTCGTCATCTTACAGGACGACGGCTCCATTTACTGGCCAATCTCAGAAACCATGCCGGCCGAAAGTCAGAATAAGCGACTTATGCCGTTTGCCGGCAAACGCGTCACGGCGACCGGCAAGACCTATAGGCGCGGTGGTTCCACCGCGATCTCCATCGACAAGATCGTAGAAGCAGGCGGCCGGTAAGTGCTCAGGCTGGAGTAGCTGGAGCGCTGCCGGCTTAGAATGCCCGGAAGCGTTGGCGGAAGTGGTGTTCGCATCCCCGGCGGAGGAACTGCGGGGCATGATCAATCATGCTGGTATGCAGTCTGGGCTTCCGCAATGCGGGAATGGCGACAATTCGCTTTTGCCGGCTGGCCTGCCGTGGATTTGCGGTGGTACGGTGAAAGTGAGGGGTTGATTCTTGGGTCACATAGAGCAGGACTACAGGATCGAGCGCGACACCATGGGAGAGATGCGCGTACCGCGCGACGCGCTCTATGGAGCGCAAACCGCCCGGGCGGTGGAGAACTTCCCCATCAGCCGGATGCGCTTACAGCGGCCGTTCCTCCGCGCCCTCGGGTTGATTAAGGCCGCCGCCGCCCAAGTGAACGGTCGGATGGACCAACTGCCGCAGGACAAGGCCGCTGCCATCGAAGCGGCCGCCAATGAGGTTGCCTCAGGCCGGCACGACGACGCCTTCGTCGTGGACGTCTTTCAGACCGGCAGTGGCACTTCGACCAACATGAACGCCAACGAGGTGATTGGCCACCTGGCGCTCGCGCACCCGAACGATGAAGTCAACCGCGGGCAGTCCAGTAATGACGTAATTCCCACCGCGCTGCACTTGGCGGCCGTTGAGACGGTTCGCGGCCAATTGCTGCCCGCTATGCGCGACCTGCAGGAGGCGTTGGAGGCGAAGGCCCGCGAATTCGACGACGTTATCAAGATCGGCCGTACGCATCTTCAGGACGCCGTCCCCATGCGGTTGGGACAGGAGTTTTCGGGTTACGCGCGGCAGGTAGAGGCGGCTCGCGAGCGCATGGAGGCAGCACTCCCGGGCATGTGCGAGCTTGCCCTCGGCGGCACCGCGGTCGGCACGGGGCTCAACGCGCCCGAAGGCTTCGCGTCTGCGGTAATCGCAGAACTGGCCACCCGAACCGGCCTGCCGTTTCGCGAAGCCTCGAACCATTTCGAAGCGCAGAGCGCGCGCGACGCCGCGGCCTTTCTGTCTGCCGCGCTGCGGAACTACGCGCTGGCACTCATCAAAATCGCCAACGACATCCGCTGGCTCGGCTCGGGACCGCGCTGCGGCATTGGTGAACTGCAACTGGCCGCCACTCAGCCCGGTTCGAGCATAATGCCCGGCAAGATCAACCCGGTAATTGCCGAGAGCCTGCTCATGGTGTGCGCACAGGTGATTGGACACGATTCCGCCATTGCCTGGTGCGCCGCGGCGGGCAATTTCGAACTGAACGTCATGATGCCACTCATGGCTTGGGATTTGCTGGATTCGATCGAACTGTTGACGGCGGGTACCCGGAATTTCGACACACGCCTGGTGCAAGGACTGGAAGCCGACCGGGAACGCGCCGCGGCATTCGTCGAGCAGTCTTTGGGCATGGCCACCGCGCTGGCTCCGATCATCGGCTATGAGCAGGCCGCCGCTCTGGCCAAGGAAGCGAGCGACAGCGGGCGCACGATCCGGGAGGTCGCCCACGAGCGCAGTGGCATCCCGTCCGCCGAACTGGAGCGGTTGCTCGACCCCCGCAGCCAAACTTGAAACCCGAGTACAGGAGGGAACCCCACACCGGCCACCATGCCCGGACGTGGCCGCACGGTCGTTGGCGGCTTACCCCGTGGCCCTTGAGCCTGACACTATCGCCAGCGGCGGCGAGCGGAGTTTGGCGGGGGTTGGCTATGATAGGACCAAATCTGGGAATGCCTATTCGATTGAGCACAGATCCGGAACTGAAATCATGAGCAAGCTAACC
>PLDO01000688.1 GCA_003136215.1 Bryobacterales bacterium | reverse complement strand
GCCGTGGGCGCGTCAAGGGTTTTGTGTAAACGGCCTTCTGTTTTGTGACTTGTGCATCCCTGGTAGACTGGACGGACCGGAGCGGAGGGTAGGGCTCTGCGGAGACGCAACCCGAGCGCCGACTCTGGGGCCGGGATTCCGGAGGCGAGCGCAGCTCGCCCTCCGGTCCAGGAATCCTGGCGCGAAAGCGTTAAATCTCGGGGGTTTGGGGGCAGAGCCCCCATCCCAAAGATGATCTTCTTCCGATTCTTTCATGGGGTTCGGATTTCTTATGCCAGTTCCGCCTTCGGAACTCGATCCCCGAGCAGGATCGCGAAACGTTGCAGGGCGGCCTTCCAGTCTTTCACCGGCTTGGTCCACTTTTTGGCGATATGCTCCAGCGCTAGGTAGAGTAACTTGAGCGCGGCATCCTGGGTCGGAAACGAACCTCGGGTCTTGATCACTTTGCGCAATGACATGTTCAGCGACTCCACCGCATTCGTCGTATAGATTACCTTGCGAATGTCGGCCGGGTATGCGAAGAACGGCGTCAGGTGTTCCCAGTTCCGGCGCCACATTTGGCTGATGGTCGGATAGACGCCATCCCACTTGGCGGCGAATTCGTCGAGCCGCTGCTCCGCATCTTCCACCGTGCTGGCTTGGTAAACCGGTCGCAAATCCGCAGCCACCGCCTTGCGCTGTTTCCATGAAACGTAGTTCAGCGAGGCCCGGACCTGATGCACCACGCACAACTGCACCTGGGCCTCGGGAAACACCGTTTCAATCGCTTCGGGGAATCCTTTCAGCCCATCTACGCAAGCGATGAAGATGTCTGCCACGCCGCGATTCTTCACCTCGGTAAGCACCTGCAACCAGAACTTCGACCCTTCCGCCAGGCCCGCCCACAGCCCCAACACTTCCTTATTCCCCTGCATGTTGACGCCGATTGCCACGTAGATCGCCTTATTGCGTACATGCCCGGATTCGCGAACCTTCACGACCAACGCATCCAGGTAAACAATGGGGTACACCGCGTCCAGCGGCCGGCTCTGCCAGTTCTTGACCTCCTCCATTACCTCCTCGGTCACGTTGGAAATCAGCGTCGGGCTCACCTCGACTTTGTAGATCTCTTCCAGGTGCCCCTGAATCTCACGCGTGCTCATGCCGCGCGCATACATCGAAACAATCTTGTCGTCGAAGCCAGTGAATCGTGTCTGACCCTTGCCGATGATCTTCGGTTCGTAGGTGCCGTTGCGATCCCGCGGCGTCTCCAGGGGCAACTCCCCGAAGTCGCCTTTCAACGTCTTGGTGGTAGCACCGTTGCGCGAGTTCCCGCTATTATTGCCCGCCGGATCGTGTTTCTCATAGCCGAGATGGTCGGTCATCTCGGCCTGCATCGCCCGCTCCAGCAGGGCCTTCGTCAGCTGCTTCAGCAGACCGTTTTCGCCAATGATGTCTTCGGGCTTCTTGTAGTCCGCCAGCAATTTGTCAATGAGTTTGAGGTCGATAGCCATCAGGTCTCCTTAGTGTGATCCCTTCGATGGCCGTTTACACAATCCTTTTTACACCCTCTTCGCCGTACATCCTGGCGCTGCCCGACCGCACGGTCGTCGCTAGAAAGGCGGCTCTGGCTCACTCCCTTCCGGATCAAACATGTGTTCAAACGGTAGGTGCTCCGTCGCCCGGCTCGGTCCCAGCACAACCTGGAACTCCGTCTGATCGGCACCCAGGCAATCCAGCCTCACAACCTGGGCCAACCTGCTTTCCACCCACCGCCGCCCTTCGTCATGGCTGCGCTCTGCTTGGTGGCCGATCTCCAGCGCCCG
Organism: Bryobacterales bacterium; assembly: GCA_003136215.1. GTDB lineage: Bacteria > Acidobacteriota > Terriglobia > Bryobacterales > Bryobacteraceae > Solibacter. The sequence continues at coordinate 2,557 of PLDO01000688.1, read as the reverse complement.
CTGGAATGCCATATCGCGATCGTCACTCTGGAAGATGTGTACCGCTTCCTCCCAGTGGCGTAGCCCTTCCTTGCCATCCACCATCACGGCCCAACGAAGGTGGGCGTAGTACCACTGCTGGCGTTTCATGCCTTGCCGCCTTTCTTCGCCAGCGTTCTCCGGAACCGGTAGGATTCCTCTCCGGTCTCAATGATGTGGGCCTGGTCCGTCAAGCGGTCCAGCATCGCCTTGCATAACCGCGCATTGGGAAACTTCGTGGTCCATTCGGAAAACGGCAAGTTCGTTGTCACAACCACCGCCGCTCGCTCGGCGCGTCCCGCGACGACTTGAAACAGCAACTCCGCCGCGGCGTCCGGCATGACCACGTAACCCAGCTCATCGATCACGATCAGGTCGTAGCGCGTCCAGCGATTCCGCACGCGCGTTAGCTCCAACTGGTTCTTGGCTTCGATCAACTCGGTCACCATTTCCGCCGCCGTCGTAAACCTCACCCGCTTGTGCTGCCGGCAAGCGGCCACCGCCAACGCGGTTGCCAAGTGCGTCTTCCCCGTCCCCGTCTCACCCAGAAAAATGACCGGCTCCTTGCGCGCCAGATATCCGCCCTCGCCCAGGTTCCTCATCACTGCAACGGAAATGTGCGGCACGACCTGGAAATCGAACTCCTCCAGCGTCTTCACCGCCGGGAAGCGCGCTTCCTGAATCCTCCGCGCTACCGCCCTGTGGTCGCGTTCGTCCACCTCCGCTTCCAGCAGCGCCTCCAGATAACTCAGGTGCGATTGCTTCTCCTTCACTGCTTCTTCTGCCAGGCGTGCAAACTGATCTCCCACCGTGGGCAATCGCAGTTGCTTGGCATACTGCAGGATTGCCGCTTGCAGGACCGGCTTGGCGGCGCTCATTGGATCACCTCCGTCGCCGGCCAGTTCGGCCGTAACCGTTCGTAGTCGTCCAGACTCGGCTGAGGCCGGTCATAACGGCTCAACGCCCCGATATCTACCGGTTTTGCTGCTGGCCGCTGCTCCAGGTTGTTGACGTTTAATAGATAGCGGATCGATCCTACGTTCGAACAGCCCAGTTCCAACGCCTCTTCCACCGCTCGCCGCACACGTGCCGCACCATACTCGCGGCCCAGCAGCAGAACGTCGATCATGGCTCGCGTTCCGGCCTGCTTGCCCTCCCGCTCTTTCAGTAATCCCCAAAACTGGTCGTAGCTGGCGGGCCAGCGTCCTTGTGCGCGGCACTGTTCCAGTGCCGTCGAACCGGCCAGCGCTCCCGGTTTCTTCGTCAGCGCGTCCAGATAGTGCTCCAGTTCCAGCACCTTCTTATGCCTGTCGTAGCAGCGTTCGTGCCGGGCCACGCACTTGGCCTGATACCAGACCTCCACGTATGCCGAGTAGACCTTCACCTGGACTGAAGTGCCCACCGGCAATGGCGCCGAGTAGAAGTTCGTCAGCGCCTTCGCGCACCCGCTGGCGTTGATCTCCGGAAAATGTAAAGAGGCCAGATCGAAGCCCTCTTCGGCCAGGGGCAGAAGGTATTCCCGTTCGGCGATCATCCCCGCGCCAATGGTTTGCGCGCGGCCCGCGATCACCCGGTGCTGCTCCTCGCGCGACCCCGCCGCCAGCAGCAGGTTCAACTCCTCCAGGTGCTGCACGCTCGGCACCGGCACCAGATAGTTCCGCCGGAACTGGCCCCCTTCCCCCTCCACGCCTCCTTTTTCGTGTCCCTCGCCTGGCGTGCAGAACTCCGATGCGAATCCCCAGTGCGAGCGGAAACCGATGAACCGCGCGGTCTCTTCCCGTTGATGGCCGCGCAATATCTTCTTCACGGCGCTCTTCAGGTTGTCGTAACGCAAAATACGGAACACACCGCCAAAATAGGCGAACGCCAACTCATGCGCTTCCAGAAACGCTTGCTGATTGGCGTGCGGATAAGCCCGATGAAAAGCGCCACCGCTGGCCATGCTGCGCAAGCAGAACACATACGTTTTGCGGGTCTCGCCGTCGAACTCGACCCAGCCTTCGTACCAATCTACCTGCGCCTCGCCACCGAACTGATAGGATTGCGGCACAAAGATTTCATGCCCCAGCAGGCCCATGGCAGCCTTCCTGGCGCGCACATACTGACGAACCGTCGATTCTGCTACCTCGGCTTCAGGTCTCTCACGGCGCAGTCGCATCCATATCCGGTGCGCCGTGTGTCGTTGCTTTCTGGGCGCCTTGCGGTCGGACTCCAGAATCGCGTCTATGAATGGGATCGCCGCCGCCAGTTTGGGCCGCTCGCGTTCCGGAACCTTGCGTTCCGCCGGCATGGCGCTACCCAGCGCCTTACGCACCTCTCGCCGGTGCACCCCCAGTTTCCGGGCCACCGCCCGGATCGTTCCGGCCCCATGTTCGTACTCCTGCCGGATCTGCTCGTATAGTTCCACTTTGGCTCTCCTGTTCTCCAAAACCGTCCTTCCTTCTGGGCCTGAAGGCCCGAAACAAGGTATACGATTTATGGTTTACAGGTGGGGCCAGATCAAAGCATCGAAAGGGGCCAATTCAGAGTAGCGAACTCA
>PLDO01000591.1 GCA_003136215.1 Bryobacterales bacterium | reverse complement strand
CGGACCCAGAGGGTACCCCGGCTTATCCCACTACGCGACGGGCGCGGCCGGCGGCTCGAAGTAAGTTTGCGCGAGTTCGGGTTTCTCGCGGATGGCGCGGCGCCAGAAACTGCGGGCGTCGTCCTCCTGGCCGAGGGACATCAAGGCGTGCCCGAGATTGAGCAGGGCTTCGGCGAATTGCGGATCTTCGCCCAGCGCCTGCTGGTAGAACGTAACCGCATCCTCGGTCTGGCCGCGCTTCTGGCAGATCAACCCGGCGTTGTAGAAGAGCTCGGGGGAGTGCTCGCCGAGTTCGATGAGGCGGCGGTGCTGCTGGTAGGCGTCATCGAAGTCTTCGTGCTCCAGCGCCAGGGCGGCGAGGCCGCGGACGGCGTCGGAGGAATCGGGGCGCAGCATCAGCGCCTCCTGGAAGCTGGCGCGGGCTCTCTCGCCATCGCCGGTGCGGGCGTAGGCGATGCCGGCATTGAGATGCGCTTCGGGCCAATCGGGGCGCTGCAGGACGCAGGCTTCGAAGGCGGCGGCGCTGTCGGCGTAGTCGCCGCGCAACAGGCGGAGGTAGCCCAGGCGGAAGCTGGCGTCGCACCATTCGGGCGTATCCTCATTGATGCGCGCGTAGAGCTTTTCGGCCCACTGGCGCTCGCCCTGCTGCTCCAGTACGAGCGCCAGATTCCACAGCGCGCCGGATTGCGCGGGGTCGATGTTGAGGGCGCGTTCGTAGCTGACGCGGGCCCCCGCCAGGTCGTTGAGTTCCTGCTGCGCCACGCCCAGGTTCAGGTGGGCTTGCGCACTGCCGGGATCGAGGCCGGCGGCCTGCTGGTACGCCTGGGCGGCTTTTTCGTAACTGCCCATCTTGTGACACGCCACGCCCAGGTTGAACCAGTGTTCGAAGCGATCGGGCGATGTCTCGGCGAGCGCGCGGCAGAGCTTGGCGGCGGTGGCGTAGTCGCCGTCCTGAAAGGCCAGGGCGGCGAGGGCCTCGGTGGCCATCGGCGATTCGGGCTGGATCTCGCTAAGCATGTCGGCATAGCGGCGGACGCTCTCGTGATCCTTCTTTTCGAGGAACATGGCGACCAGGTTGGAGAGAGCCTCCTCGCAGCGCGGATTGCGGGCCAGCACCTTGCGATACTGTTCCACGGCCGCGGCGTGCTTGCCGGTCTGTTGCAGCGCCACGGCATGGCCGAAGAGCGCCTGTTCATGGTTGGGATAGAGGCTGAGATATTTGTCCAGCGGCTCGAGCGCTTCGGCGGGCTGGCCGTCGTGGATCAGCGTGATGCCCAGGCCGAGCAAGCTCTCCGAGCGGGTGGCGTCGGCCTCGAAAGCGCGGCGGAAGGCGGCGGCAGCGTCGCTCCACTGCCTGAGGTTGCCGCGGCAAACGCCCAGATTGAAACTCGCGGTGCGATGCTTGGGTTCCATCTCCGAGAGTGTCGCGTAGGTGTCCGCGGCGGCTTCGTAATCGTGCATCTCATATTGGATGTGGCCGAGCGCGGCATAGAGGCCGGGGTCTTGTTCGCCGTCTTCTATCGCCTTGGAGAGGAGCCGTGCGGCGCCTTCCAGCTTGCCCTCGAGGTGCAGGGACACAGCCTTGGAGAGCGTCTTATTGGCGCGCTTGGGGTACTTGATGTCGGTGATGGCCGTGACGCCCGGCGGCATGGGCATCCCGTTGGTCTGGCTTCCGCTTACGTATTCCATGGTTCACTTCTCCAGGTTTTCAAAAATCGTGCCTTCCGTGTGGCGCCCAGGTACGGCAGTCCGAACCACACGGCTGTCAGCGTCTTCCCGTCACCCTGAGCGGGCAATCCGGGCGCGGGCGCGCCGCCGGGCAGTTCCGGTCCGCCTAACCAAGCGGTACTCTCCACGCCGGCTCCTTCGGCCAGCATGGCGCAGACGCGGCCGAGCCAGTCGTCATTGCGCGAAACGCTCATCCAGTAAAGCCGGGCGCGTTCGCCTTCTTCGCTGAAGAAGCCCACGCCGCCGGCCACCAGGGTGTTATCGATGAAAGAATCCACTTCCTCGCCGTCGATCGAGGTGACCACGCGATTGCCCCGGACATCCACGGCGAACTGCATGGGCCGGTTATTGTGCACCATGATGTTGAGGGGCGTCTGGGTTCTGTGCCCGGGTTTGCCGCTCACGACGTTGTAATGCACCAGGGCGACGAACGGGCGCATACCGGCCTCCACCACGGAGAGCTTCATCGCGTGGTAGTTCATGGTATCGGTGGCGCGCACCGTCCAGCCGATGCTCTTGGCTTCGATCTGGCCGAAGAACTCCATGCGGTAGTCGGTGAACTTCAGGGTGGGACGGAAGAGGGCCAGCGCCCCGGTATTCATGTAGCCATCGGGATGACGCGACCAGCCGGCGGCATCGCCCTTCGTGCCGCGATCCCAATTCTCCATGCCGCGGAAGTTTTCGGCGATCTTAATGGCGGCGCGGTTGGCGATGGCTTGCCGGACCCACGCCACTGGTCCCTGGCGCGCGGGCTGGGCCGGCGCGCCGCCGTTGGGCAGACTCACGGAACGGGCGTTATTGGCGGCGGAAAGAGCATCGTCGCTGGAGAAGATATCTTCCCGGGCGGCCAGGCGCCGGCCCCGGAAGCTGGCCGCGCCGGACCACAGCGCGGCCGCCAGCACGAATCCGGCCGCGACCCTGCCGGCAACCATCAGCACGGTTGGCGGCCGCCTGGCCGCGGGCATCTTCAGGATTGCAATGCGGTCCGGCGCCTGGCGCGCGGCGTTTGGCTGCGCGGCGGGTTCTGCCAGCTTTTCCAGGACCGGACGCAAGCCGAATCCTGGCGGCCGGAGTGCGGGGCGCGGCAAGATGCTCTGGGGACTGGCGGCCGGAGCGCCGGCCAGGCGATGGGTGTGGAATTCGATGGGCAGCGGACCGGGGTGCGGGAGGCCCGTCCGCAGAAGCAGCCGCGCCTGGGCCGGCGGTGCTGCCGCCAATGTGGCGAGCGGTTGCGGCGGCACCCGCCCGGGGGCGGCCGCATCC
>PLDO01000579.1 GCA_003136215.1 Bryobacterales bacterium | reverse complement strand
ACGAAGCCGCCGACAGCAACCACCACAACGAATAGGTTAGGACAGACCATCGCCTTTTCCCGTCTGTTGGGATGGGCCTGCGGCCCGCGAAAGCTGATGGAAAATGGTGGGGCAGGCGCTTTCGCCTGCCAACTCTTTATCTGGCCGGCGGTTGGCAGGCTGAAGCGCCTGCCCCACCAAGGGCACCGAATGGGACGGGTCTGGGGTGGTTTTCGCCCCTGTCCCCGGTTTCCCCACCAACGCTACAACTGATCTTCGTATTGTTCCACCGCCACGCGCACGAGTTGGCCGCGCGTGCGCACGCCCGTCTTCTGGAACAGGCTCTGGAGGATGGCCTTGACGTAGCTTTCCGAGATTTGGAGCCGCCAGGCAATCTCCTTGTTGGACAGCCCTTCCAGGACGAAGCGCAGCACCTTGCGCTGCCGCTCGTTGAAGGCCGGAGGGGCACTCTGCGGCGACGCAGCCGGGTCCTCGCCGAGGGCGGCGAACGAGTGGTCGAGCCAGTTGCCGCCGGCAGCCACCGTGCGGATGGCGGCGGCCAGTTCGCCGAGTTCTCCCTGTTTGAGGAAGATGCCGTTCACGCCCTGGCGCAAGAGGCGGCGGGCTTCATTGTCGCTGACCCAGGCGGTGACCACCAGCACGCGGCCCTCGTAGCCGATCTGCCGGGCGGCGGGCAGAAACTGGGAGGCGCGCTCGGCGCCCAGGTCGTGATCCAGCAGCACCAGGTCGAAGGACTGTTGCGAGAGCAGCGCCAGGGCGTCGCGAATGCTGGCGCAATGCTCGATCGACAGATGCGGATCGCGGGCGAGCGACTGGGCGACGCTCTGCCGGAAAAGCGCGTGGTCGTCGATCAGCAGAGCGCGGATGGGCCGGTTCTCTGGTTCGGTCAATGGCATCACGATTCCACTTGATTCTCCACCGGCCACAACTCCACAGTAAAGCAACTGCCGGGCCCATCCGGATCGTAGCGCAGGCCGCCGCCGTGGGAGCGCAGGATGGCGCGCGAGATGTAGAGGCCGAGTCCGACGGAATGCGCTCCCGAGTGAAACGGGTGGAAGAGTTCGTCGGGCTGCGCCACGCCGGGTCCGGAATCGCGGAAATGGACCGCCACCAGATCGCTTTCCACCGCCACGGAGATGCGCATTTCGCGAACCGGGCGGCCTTCCAGCGCCTGCGCGCTGTTGCGCGCCAGATTGACGAACACCTGCAACAGGCTGTGATGGTCCGCCTGCACCAGCGGCAAGGCGCCGCCCACCTCCCAGATCAGCGAGATGCCGGCCTCCTGCAACCCCGGTTCGATGATGATGCGGGTCTCGTCGAGCACGGTGCCGAGGTCGGCCACCACGGCCTCGCGATTGGAGGCGGCGCGCAGGCCCGACGATGCGATTTTCTCCAGCCCTTGGATGAGGGTCCCCATCACCTCGTACTGGTCGTTGCCCTGAACCGGGCATTCTGCCGCGAGGCGGGCGTGGGCACTGCCGGCGGCCGAAGCCAGATTGCGGATCTCGTGGGAGATGGCGCCGATCAGGACGCGCGACGTGGCCATCATGGAATCGAAGCCCGAGCCCTCGCGATCGCGCAGGTTCTCGCTGGCGTCCCAAACCACAGCGGCCAGCCCCGGGCCTTGAGAGGTGTGGTAGGTGGAGAGCCACACGTGGGCCAGGAAGACCTCGCCGTTGCGGCGCTGCGCCTTACATTCCACGTTGGTGCTCAGGTTGGCGGCCGAGCGCGGGTTCTTCAACATGCGGTAAAGAATCGGCAGGTAGGGCGCCACGTCGGCGCCCGGCAGCGATTCGTTATCAAAGCCGAGCAACTCGTGAGCCGATTCGTTGGCCTGGGCGACCCGGCCCGAATGATTCAGGGTGAGGATGGCCAGCGGGCTGGTTTCGATGAGGATGCGCACCTGCTGCTCCGCCTCCTGGCGCAGGCGGATCTGGCGCTCGCGCTCCGCCAGATAATCAGCCAGGTTGCGGCGGCGCTGGTTCAACTCGGCCACGAAGAAGCCCGTCATGGCGAAGCCGGCGATCACGACGGAGAGTCGTTCGGTCGCGCCAGGGCCGAACCTCAGAGGGTCGAATGCCTCGCGGAGGAAGCCGCAGAGGGCCGCCATGAGCAGAATCTGCCAGGATCTGAGGGCGGGTGCGGCGAGCAGGATGGGGAACAGGTAAAGGAATCCGGTCGAGACATCCGGTGTTCGCCAGTCCACCCAGGCGATGATGGCGGTGAGAACGCCCGCGATGACGCAGACGGTGAGGCGGCGCGATTCGGAGTAAGCGAGAAACCGATCCAGTCTGGTGGTCATTATTGCGCCGGTTGTTACCATCGTAACGTGCGCAGTGGGAAACGTAAACGCGGCTGGTTCCGGGCCATCCTGATGGGGGTGGCGGCGTTGATTGCGGCATTCTATCTGGTCGCCCTGACCACTTTGATAGCGTTCCGCTGGGTGGATCCGCCGGTCACCATGGTGCAAGCCCAGCGGCGCGTGGAGGCCTGGGTCCACCGCAAACCCTACACCCGGCGGCAGGAGTGGGCGCCGCTAGGGCGCATCGCCCCGGACCTGCAGCACGCCGTTATCTCGGCCGAGGATGGGCGTTTCTTCCAGCACCACGGGATCGATTGGAAGGAGGTGCAGAAGGTGGTGGATCAGGATGTGGAAGAGGGGCGGCTGGGCCGCGGCGGCTCCACCCTCACGCAGCAACTGGTGAAGAA
>PLDO01000610.1 GCA_003136215.1 Bryobacterales bacterium | reverse complement strand
GGCCGAAGGCCCATCCCAACAGGTTCGAAAAACGAGGCCGCCTTGCAGGCAAAATTGCCTGCCTCACGGACGGTGATCCCAACAGGTCAGGAGGCCCGGCCTACGGCAACCAGAAGACCAGGCGGTTGGAATCCGGACCGCTGGTGTATTCCGCCATGGGGCGCAGCAGCGCGTCGCCGGGTTGTACAGGATAGCCTCCGGGCAGGTACCGAACGCGCATCCGCGCCGCGGGCACGGAAAAGGCCGCATACGCCTGTGCACCCGGGGCCGGTTCCGCCGGCCACTGCACCTTGTTCTCGGTGTAAGGCTCGTCGAAGAAATTCGGTGAGCCGTGCTCATCGACGGCGAGCAGCCAGGGCCCGCGGAAAATCGCCGTCCGGCCGCCCTGCTTCACTTCGCGGGTGCGCAGGACATAGGTCAACGTGAGCGTTTCGCCGATCTTCCACACGCGCGCCGCCGGGTTGGCGCCCTTCACTTCCGAGGCCCACTCCGGAACGCGGACACGCAGAGAGTGCGGCGCGCCATCGCTCTTCAGCACCGTCACAAGCACGCTGCCATCGCGCTCTAATGCCGATTCCGCCCGCAACTCCAGCCCGGCCATTTCGCCCCGGGCATCCACCGGCAGATCGTAGACCAGCGCGCCATCGGACTCGTGGAATCCGTAGTCGAACAGCGCGGCCATGGCGCGCAGACCGTGAAAGGTGCAGCACCACCAGGCGTGCGCGAAGTCGGGGGCGATGCCGTCGGCGGCCAGCACGTGATGGCCGAAATCGCCGGTATGAAACTGGTTGAACGCGAACTCGTTGAAGAGGGTGAGTTCGGCCTGCCGCAAGCACTCCGGATCGCGCGTCAGCTGCCAAAGTTCCAGGCTGAGGCGCAGCCAGTCCGCCTCCGAGCAGCCTTCGTCGCGCTTCACTGCCGGCGCGAACATCTCCGGGACCGCGCCTTGCAGCAGAACGTTGCCGGAATCGATGACGCCCTGCCACTCGCGTTTCGCCTGTTCCAGGTAGGCGCGCTCGCCGGTGACGCGATGCAACTGCACGATGCCGCGCACGGTGCTGAGAAATCCGTGGCTGTGCTGCGAGGGGTGCCGGTCCGTGCGTGAGGCGATTTCGCGCGCCAGTGCCAGGTAGCGGCCGTCGCGGGTGACGCGGTAGAGTTCCACGAGCCCTTCCAGGTTGCTGGTCCAGCAGATGTACCCCACGGCGAACTTTTCGCCGTTGTATTCGCGGCGGACCTCCTCGGAATTGAGCCGGGGCGCCTGCTTCACCAGGAAATCACCGAGCCCGCGGGCGGCAGCCAGGACCTCGGGATGGGGCGAGAGCGCGTGGTACTCCAGCAGGCCGATCAGCATGCGGCCGTTGCCCCAGAGCATCGCCATATCGTCGTTGGTGACTTTGTTCCCGCTCATGGGCGCGCCGAAATGGCCGTCCGGCTTCTGGAGTTGCAGGGTTCTGGCGACGATGCGGTCGAGTTCCGGAAAGCTTCCGCCGGCATGGCGCGCAGCCGCGGACAGGGCGCCGATGTAGCGCCCCGAAACGTCGCCGCTGAAATTGGTAAAGCGCCGCGTGTTCCGGGGTACCGCATCGGCAACCACAAAGTCATCGTCGAAGTGCGGCGGACCGCCCTGGAGAATCCGGTGGAGGGTCAGATCGAAACGCGCGGACCAATCGCCGGCCAACCCCGACGTCGCGCACAGCAGAAGCGCTAACAGAAGACGTGCAGCCACATTCAACATGGTGGCACGTCCGGGCTACACCGCGAAAGCACAGGGCGGAACTAGAGGATGGCCACTCCGTACACCTTGCCCAGACCGCCCTCCTGCACGAACACGATCACGCGTCCGGCATCGGGAGGCACCTCGATGTTGCGGGCGAAGCCGCCGCCCCGCTTGACCGCGCCGATCTTGCGCAGGCTGCGCAGGATGGCCACGTGATGCAGGCGGCGCCCCTGGTTCTCGCCGGCGGCCACCAGCGACGTCCCGCTTTCGTCAGCCAGTGCCAGCCAGACATCGGCCGCCCTGGCCGCGGCGTCGATTTGCACCTCGACGCCGGCGGTGGTGCGCAGCAGATGCACGCCGATCTTTTGGCGCAAGCGGGCGCGCGCAACCTCATCTGTCGCCCGGCGGCCGTCGTTGCCCACGAATTCCGTGATGCCATCGATCACCATCTGTGGGGTGTAGGGGCCTGTTATGCCGAATCCGCGGGCGTAGGCTTCCTGCCGCTCGGTGTTGGCGTGCGCGCTGTAAGGGTCGCGCCAGCCGAGGCGGTCCCAATAATCCACGTGTTCGCTGAGCACGATCGCCAGCGGGTCGAGCGACTCCAACAACCGGTCGGCGGGCGGACAACTGGAGCAGCCCTCGCTGGTGAACAGCTCCACCAGAACGGGAGCGCGGGTGGAATCGGCGCCGCTCGCCGCAAAAGTTGCGCCGAGCGCGGCCAGCAGAAGAATGCGGAACATAAGCCCTCCCACGGCCCTCCCTTATCCCTTCGTACCATGAACGGCGCGAAGCAGCGGGTTAATTCCGGGCGGGAGGGCAAAAAACGGGGGCCGTTCCCGAGGAGAGGAACGGCCCCCAAGTGGGATTTATCGCTTCACGCTGAGAAGGACGTTGGATGAAGACTGGACGCCGCTCACCTGCGCGACCACGGCGAGATCGCCATCGGGAGCGGAATCGGGAACCTGTACCGCAATCTGGTAAAGCCCGGGGTTTCCGGGGGCAAGGGCCGCACCTACCACGGTGGCCGCGATGTTGCCGACGGTCACGGTTACGGTGTTGGACACGTTGGACACCTGATTCGAGGGTGGCAGCACGCCCGGCGGCACGGTTGGATTGGTAGCGCCGAAACCGGTACCCCACAGGATGATCGTCTCGCCCGGCTTGGCAGGGACGGTGGTGACCCCGTCCAACAGGCCGGCGGGCGCCACCAGGCTGAAGTCGGGACGCGTGGCCACCGCGTATTTTCCGCTCCACAGGAAGAACCCCGGCGATACCGCTTGCAACTGCGCCGTCCCCGCCGGACTGGTAGATCCGTTGCAGGTGACTTCCACCGGGACGGGCCCGAGCGCGCTGTCCGCCGGCGCCTGCACGTTGATCTGCGCCGGGCTGATGTAGGACACATACGTCGGCTTGCCGTCGATTTTGACGCTCACGCCGTCCAGTTGGGTGGGCAGCGCGCCACCGACGAAATCGCCGGCATTCCATCCGCGCGAGTTGCCGGCGAGATTCGAGCCCTGGATAGTCACCCAACTTCCCGCCGAGACGCCCGGCTGGTAACTGGCCGCATTGACCACACCTCCAGTGGCGATGGCTGGTGAAGGTGCCGGCACCGCCGACGCGGGTGCGAGCGTGTACCTGGCGGTGTAGGTGTGATCGCCGTGTGAAGTGTTATCGCCGTTGGCGGCGAGGGCGGCGACATACACCGTCAGGTTGCCGGCGTTGCCGGCCGGCGGCGTCCAGTCGAATTCGAAGGCCGCGCCGCCGGTGGTCCCCAGGCGCGTGCCGATCTGCGTGTGCTCGATGTATTCCAGCGCCATGCCGTTGGTAACGCATGCGTTGCCGAAGGCCTGGCTGCGGAAGTTGGTCTGAGTGCACACCAGTTGCGTGTACCCGTCGGCGCCGGGGGTAAAGGTTCCGGCCTGCGTGCTGGCGCTGTTGGCCTGGCGCGCGGTGAGTTGGAAACCCCAACGCTGTTGGGCGGCGTCCGCGATATTCACTACCAGATGCTGTTTGGCGCCGGGGGTGTAGGTGAGACCTCCGGGAAAGGTCACGGTTACGTTGCCCGAGCCGGCAGGTCCGGTGTGGCAATCGGTGCAGGAGTCCTCTTCCGGCACGCCGGAAACGCCGGCGTCCGGCCCGCTCAGGTAGGCCAGCAGGAGCAAAGGCAATGCCGTGCCGAGTGCCGCCGCCTGCGCAATACGAGTGAGCTTTCCGGGCGCCATGGTGCCGAGGGACGGGGAGCAGGTTGCGGGCCGTATCCCCGTGGATGGCTAAGTGTCCATTAAACAAAGGGATACGAATGATCTACGGGAGCTGAGCGGGATGGCTTGCGGCAACTTGCCACGCGCCGCGGCGGGTGCGCGGTGGCGCTTTGTCGCAGGCGCGGCGACTAGTGGTGGACGTACGTTGCCGTCTTGGCCTTGTTGGGTTTGACCTTGTAGGCATTAGACTGCTTGTACTGCTTGGTCTTCTTGATCTTAGTCTTTTTGTACTTCTGGCTCTTCTGTACCTTCGGTTTCTTGGCGGCTGCCTGCGCCATTCCGGTGGCCCCGCAACTCAATGCCAGGGCGAGCGCCAATGTACGAAGTCGCATGTTCATATTATTGCGTACTTGCGGCGAACCAGAAATACATCTTTAGGAAACTTACGGCCGTCATGAGGATGCAGAACCAGCCGGCGGCGCGCCAGACGTTCTCCAGCAAGCCTTCCCGGCCGGGCGTGCCCGCGAGGTAGGCGACGGCAAAGCCGGCCGCCAGGCCGCCGATGTGCGCCGCGTTGTCGATATGGAAGGCCCCAATCATCCCGAAAGCCAGGCAGACGACGGCTCCGCGAATGTACATGCCGCGGATGGCCGCGCCCATGGCGTTGCGGTGGCGCACGCCGAGCGCAATCATGGCGCCCACCAGTCCCATAAGCGCCGCCGAGGCCCCCATGGAAACCGCGGAACTCCACATGGCGCTGGCATAGAAGCCGCCCACCGTGGAGACGAAATAGATCACCAGCATACGGCTCGACCCGTAGAGCTCTTCCACCTGCGCGCCCAGGTCGAACAGCACCCAGGAATTCATCAGAATGTGGAACAGCCCGCCGTGCAGGAAGCCCGCCGTGACGAGGCGCCACCACTCGCCCTGGGCCAGCCCCATATTCCACTTGGCGCCGAACAGAACCAGGGTGCGGATATCCAGGTTCATGAACGCCTCCGCATTGCCGCCCCGCATGCTGAAGATGGTGGTGGCGATGTACAGCCCGAAATTGAGCAGCAGGATGATGGTGGTGTTGAAGCGGAAATGGGGAATGAACCCGCCCACCAGCTGGGAAGAATCGTCGCGGGAAACCTGGCGCGGCGCCACCGCCTCGTTGCAATACGGGCAGACGCGGTCTTTGATTGTGATGAATGCCCGGCAGTGCGGGCACATGCGGCGTGAATCCATCAGCACCATCATACGCTGTAGGTGGGGCATGCTTCAGCTTGCCGGCCGGCCGCAAGGCCGGCCATGCCGGTACGCCGGGCGCAGTCTGGTACAATCTTTATTCCCGCAATGGTCAAGACAGAGCGCGAGTATCGGGACGATATCTGCCAGATCGGCCGTCTCGTCTTTCAAAAAGGCTGGGTGGCTGCCAACGACGGTAACATCACGATCCGACTGGATGCGGACCGGATTCTGGCCACCCCGACAGGCGTGTGCAAGGGCTTAATGCAGCCCGACGACCTGATCATCGTCGATATGAAGGGCAACAAGATCTCGGGGCGCGCCCAAGGCACCAGCGAGATCGCCATGCACACCACGGTTTACGGAATGCGCCCGGATATCAAGGCCGTGGTGCATGCGCATCCTCCGGTGGCCACCGGCTTTGCCACCGCCGGACGCCAGCTCAATCTGGCGCTCCTGCCGGAAGTCATCATCGGGCTGGGTTGCGTACCGCTGGCCGATTATGGACTGCCGGGGACCGCCGCCCTGACCGAGCCGATGCTGCCGCTGATTCCCAAGTTCGATGCGCTCATGATGGCCAATCACGGCGCCGTCTGCTACGGCGAGGATGTCTTCAAAGCCTACTTCAAGATGGAGACCATGGAGCACTTCGCGCGCATCCAGCTGGTTGCCGAGCTGCTGGGCGGCCCCAAGGTTCTGCCTCGCACGGAAGTGGATAAGCTGCTGGATGCGCGGACGCGTTATGGGGTGAAGGCCAAGAGCGCGGGCGAGCCGAATTGCCCGGTGGCGGCCGAAGAGGTGGGCAGTGGTAGTTGCGGCGGTGGCAGTTCGGGCACCCAGCCGCCCGGCGAGGAAGAACATTTTTACGTATCGCGCTCGGAACTCGTCCAGATGGTGGAAGATGCTCTCAAGGCGCGCGGTTTGGCTTAGAACGAATTCTTTGGAGACTTAAGCGATGGGCGAAGCTTTAGGAATGATCGAAACGCGCGGTCTGATAGCCATGATCGAGGCCGCCGACGCGATGGTGAAGGCTGCCAAGGTCAACCTGGTGGGCTGGGAGAAAATCGGCTCTGGTTACGTTACCGCCATGGTGCGCGGGGATGTGGCCGCGGTCCGGGCGGCTACCGATGCCGGCGCCGCGGCGGCGCGGCGGGTGGGCGAACTGATTGCCGTGCACGTGATTCCGCGTCCGCACGAGAGCCTGGAATCCATCTTGCCCATCGGCAAGACGCAGACACAAGGCGCCGGCAAGTAACCGGCGCGAGGAACCTCATGATTCTCGCCCGCGTGGTGGGCACCGTGGTGGCCACGCGCAAAGACCCTCGTCTCGAAGGTAAGAAGCTGCTCATCCTCAAGCCGGTCTCTCCGGATGGCAAGGACGAGAGCGGCTATGTGGTCAGCGTGGATACCGTAGGCTCGGGTATCGGCGAACGGGTGATCGCGGTTGCCGGGAGCAGCGCCCGCATGGCCGAAGGCTGCAAGGATACTCCCGTCGACAACGCCATCGTCGGCATCGTCGATGAAGTGCATCTGGACTAGCCCATGTACCTCGGTCGAGTGGTCGGTTCCGTCTGGGCTACCGTCAAGAACCCCGCGATGACGGGGTGCCGCATGCTGGTGGTGCAGCCACTGACGCCGGAGTTGCAGAATACCGGAAAACGGCTGATCTGCACGGACTCCACGGGGGCCGGCGCGGGCGAACTGGTGTATTGGGTCCGCGGCAAGGAAGCCAGTTTCCCGTTTCACCCGGATGAGCCGCCGGTGGATACCACGATTGTCGGGATCGTGGATGAAGTCCACGTCCAACGGACGCTGCCGGAGCGGGCCAAAGGGCCGGTTCCGGTGCACCGGAAGCCCTCGCGGAAGAGTTGAACTGTGTTGGTCGAACTATGCTGATCGCGCGCGTCATCGGAGAACTGGTCGCCACCCAGAAGCATGCCAGCCACGAAGGCCGCAAACTCCTGTTGGTTCAGCCTCTGAATCTGGACGGCACCGACCGCGGGGATGCCGTCGTGGCGCTGGACGCGGTGGATGCCGGGGTCGGCGACAAGGTCCTGGTGGCCACCGAGGGGTTTAGCGCCATGACCAGTGTGGGACGGCCCAACTCACCAATTGACATGGCGGTGATTGGCTTTATCGATCATATTGAACTGGTTCAAGGGGTCGACTGAGCGCCTGCCGCTCATCACCATCGCCCCCAAAATCAGCCCCAGTCCGAACTTCAGCGCTTCCACCGCCAGATAGGCATTGTGGAGCAGCCAGAACTTGGCGCGCTCCTGGGCGGCGAGGTCGCCGGGCAGATACTCCAGGGTGCGGCCCGTGATGCCCAACTCCGGGGAGATCCACAGGCGCTGGATCAGGGTGAGGACCAGCATAACCAACATTACCGACAGGGAGAACTTACCTTCCATGGTGCCGAACAGCAGGTAGCAGAAAAACAACACTGCCAGGCAGACCTGCATGTTCTCCCAACTGCGGAACAGCCAGCGGTTCTGCTCTGCCACGGCGTAGCGGAGCACTAAACGGGTTGCCGCCGGGCCCAGAGCCTGGGTCTGTGCCACGAATGCCGGGTTGGACTGAGCCATGATGGCCCCTACCGTGCCGAAACTGCGGGCGCCGTACCAGGCCATCAGGAGTCCGCCCCCGAGCCAAACGCCCAACAGGAGGCATACGATGCGGCGGTAATGCATGACCCCTGATTCTACCGCAGTGCAACCCGGGCGCTCGGACTGGTTTTTGTGAAAAAAAGTCCTAAAGGTTACCGCATTTCTGCCGATCACCTGTCAGTACGAGGTGGAATGCCATTTATGGAAACGAAACATTTTGGACAGATCTCCTTCGAGCCGGACTCGGAACTTGAGTTCCCGGGCGGGCTTCCGGGCTTTGAAGACCGCGGACGGTTTGTGGCCGTCAGGTTTGTGGAATCCGACCCGCTCATCTACCTGCAAAGTCTGGAAGACCCCGACCTGTGCTTCATTACGATGCCGATCCTTGCCGTAGATCCGCTCTATAAGCTCAAGGTGAGCGGCGAAGATCTGGACCAGTTGGGTCTGCCCCAGGCGCGCCAACCGCGCATCGGCGAAGATGTTTTGTGTCTGACCGTGCTTTCCATTCGGGAAAGCGGGCCGACCGCCAACCTGCTGGCGCCGATTGTGGTCAACCTGCGCAATCGCAGGGCGGTGCAGGCGGTGGCCGCGGATTCGGACTACTCTCACCAGTTTGCACTGATGCCCCAAGAGGCATCCGTATGCTCGTGATGTCGCGACGCCAGGGCGAGACGATCCTGATCGGCGACGAAATCGAGATTGTGATTGCGCACATCGGGCGCTCGCGAGTGAAGGTCGGCATTCGAGCACCGCGCCAAATGCTGGTGATCGCCCGCGAAATGAAACTGGTGCGCGAGGAAAACTTGCGGGCCGCGGGCGCCACGGCGAGCGACCTCTCGACTCTGGTCGCGCGGCTCCGCCCACCGGGTCAGCATCCGGCGCGGCTTCGCAGAGGAGACTAACCGGCGGCTACCCACCGGGTTCGGGAAGGATTTCTCCATGGGCACTTCGATCTTGACCAATGTGAATTCTCTCAACGCGCAGGAGAATTTTCGCACTAACAGCGACTTCCAGGCCGGCGTGATTCAGCGTCTCAGTTCCGGCTATCGCATCAGCCAGGCTTCCGACGATCCCACCGGCCTGGCGATCGCCAACCGGTTCCGTGCCGACAGTGCGCAGTTGACCCAGGGCATCAGTAATCTCAACGACGGCATCAGCCGGCTACAGATCATCGATGGCGGTGTCAGCAACATCTCCCAGATTCTGGACCGGCTGAAAGTTCTGGCAAGCCAGTCGGCCTCGGACACATTTAGTGGCGACCGCAGCACCCTGAACTCCGAGTTTCAGACGTTGCTCACGGAAGTGGACCGGCAGGCGGCATCGATCGGACTCAACTCCAACGGCCAATTCGCGCAGATCGTGCCGGTCTTTGTGGGCGGTGGCGGAGCGGATGGGTCCGGCGGCACGATCAGTGTCGATTTGAGCGCCTCGGCGGTAGACACCGAGGGCTTGGGCTTGGGGGGCGCGACCGCCATGCAGGCAGTGGCCGGTAGTGCCGACATCGGTCCCGGTTCCCCGGACCACACGGTGGCCCAGATCGTGGCCGATCCGGGAAATACCAGCGCGGAAGCGGGTTACACGGATTTCTACATTTCCGGCCCGGGCTTTTCCGATGGCAACGAAATCAAGGTTTCCGCGAACCTGCAAGGCGTTACGACTCTCGATGGCCTGGCTGCTTCCGTCAACGCCGCAATCCAGGTGGCTGCCACCGGCACAACACCCGCCGCGGCGGCTTTTCAGAAAGCCGGTATTGTGGCGTCTGCGTACAACGGCGAGCAACTGGCGTTCACTTCTCCCGATACGCCATTCCAGGTGGCGGCGGGCGATGTTATGGCCAATGCCCTGATGGGCAATCTGACGGGCACCACCGGCACGGCTCTCGCCAGCACGGTGCAAGGCGTGGCCACGGCCCCCGCCGGCAACCTGTTCGATCCCACCAACGTCACCGTGCGGATCGCCGGGGGCAACCTGGCGGCTCCGGTGGATATCACGCTGAATCCCGCTTCCAATACCACTGCGCTGGCCATCGCGGACCTTGCCGCGCAGGTTAGCGGCAGCGCCCAATTGCAAGCTGCCGGGATCTCCGTCGGCGGCGATCCCGCCGGACCGCTGACCTTCACCGATGCGCGCGGCGAAGCCTTCAGCGTGGAAGCCACCGGCGATACCGCCGATGCGCTCGGGCTGGGGTCGTTTGTGGCCGGCGCCGGCGGCGCCGTGGACTACACCACCATTCAGGGAGCCGCGTACGACAACACGGTTTCGACTGGCATCGCGCACCTGGAGTTCTCCATCAACGGCGCTGCCTCCATCGCCATTCCCCCCATCGACTTGGCCGCCGGCGATGCCGTGGGGTCCAATTCCCGGTCCGGCAACGACCTGGCACAAGCCATCAACGCCGGAATTGCCGCCACCCCGGCCCTGCAGACCGCCGGTCTGGTGGCTACGTTCGACGGAACCTCACTTACCATCGCGTCCGGCAACAATACTTATTTCCGCCTCAACCCCGGCGCCAGCGATCCCACCGCCGACATAGGTTTTGGTACCGCCGGCGTGGCGTTCTCGTCGGTCTTGACGGCGGCGCCGGCGACCAGCAATACCATCGATTCCAGCGGGGCATCGGCAGTTGCCTCCCTGAGTTTCACCCCTCTGTCCTACGGCAACGACGGGCAAACCATCACGGTGTCGGCCGCCGATCTCGCCGGCGACCCGCAAACGGCAACCATCACGCTCGGCAACAACGCGCAGGGCCGGGAGGGCCGCGGCATCGACGAGACCATCGCGGCCATTAATGCGCAACTCCAGCAGGGCAACTCCACCCTGCAACAAATCGTGGCGGTGAAAGAGAACGTGGGCGGCCAGGAACAGATCGGCTTGATGAGCAGCCTGCGCTCGTTCCATGTGACGGTGAGCGATTCGGTCGATGGCGGTGGCCTGAATGGCGGCGTCGGGGTTTCCGAAGATTCCGCGCCCGTTGGCGCCCTGATCAACGTATCGGTGTCCACCAAGGATTCCGCGCTGCAGGCGCTGGCCGCGATCAATGGCGCGGTCACCTCTCTGGGAGCCGCGCAAGCCGTGGTCGGCAAGGCCGAGAACCAGTTGAACTACGCCATCAACCAGTCGCAGACTCAGGTCACCAGTTTTTCGTCGGCCGAATCGCGCATCCGCGACACCGACGTGGCCGCCGACGCGGCCAATCTCACCAAAGCCCAGATCCTGAATCAGGCTACCGTGGCTGCCATGGCACAGGCCAACTCCGCCGCCCAGGCGGTTCTGGCACTGTTGAAAGGGTAGCCGTGCCAGCGCGTCAGCAAGATCGCTCCCTGGATCGGCGAAGCGGGAACCCCCGCAATTCGAGAAGACATAATCCCACCGTTCATAATTCTCCAAACCCGGCCGAAGAGGTTGTTGTTCGGCAAGATGCCGGCGCCAAAATTGAAAGGATTTCAAAATGATTTCTCTCCAAACCAACGTCAATTCCCTTATCGCCCAGCAGAACCTGAGCGTCAATAATGCCTTCCAGAGCAAGACCATCGCCCAGTTGACTTCCGGCTACCGGATCAACCAGTCGGGCGACGATGCGGCGGGCCTCGCGGTCGCCAATAAATTCCGCAGCACGGTCGCGGAACTGACTCAGGGCGTGGCCAACGGCAACGACGCCACGGCGCAGCTCCAGATCATGGACGGCGGCATGAGCAACATTTCCTCCATCCTGGACCGGTTGAAGACGCTGGCCACGCAGTCGGCTTCCGGCACGTTTACCGGCAACCGGTCTACGCTGAACAGCGAGTTCCAATCCGATCTTTCGGAAATCGATCGCCAGGCGCAGTCCATCGGCTTGGACACTGGCGGCACCTTTGCGAAGAACCTGAGCGTGTACCTGGGCGAGGGTAGCGGCAGCGGCGGAGGCACCGGCGGCAGCGCAGCCCTGTCGAATGCGAGCGTGTCCGTGGACCTGAGCCAGGCGACGGTAGATTCCGGGAGCCTGGGTCTGAAGGGCATGAAGGCGATTGCCGGCACGGTGGGCGCCGTCGGCACGGACATCGGCACCGGATCGGTCAACGGCACGACGGTGGCGGATATTGTGGCGTCCAAAGCTGGCAATGCCGAGCTAAAAGCGGGCTACGCCACCTTTACCTTTGCCGGTCCCGGATTCTCCGATAATAGCAGCATCTCGGTATCGGCGAACCTGAGCGGCGTAGGCGACACGGCCAGCCTGGTGGCGGCCATCAACACCGCCATCGGCAATGCCGGCAACGGCTCCAGTCAGGCCGCCCAGGCGATGAAGAGCGCCGGCATCGTGGCCACCGTGAACACCGACCAATTCGGTCATCAGCAGTTGGCGTTCAGCTCCAGCAGCACGGCGTTCCAGGTGCAGGCGGGCGACCAGATGGCCAACGCCCTGATGGGCAACTTCGCGTCTCCCGGAAGCGCCACCGGCACGGCCATTACCAGCAGCGTAACGGGCCAGGCGGCCGGTGTGTACACCGCGGCCTTCAACCCCGTCAACGTTTCCGTGCAAATCTCCGGCGCCGGCTTGGCGGGCCCGGTGAATCTTAGCCTCAAGTCGACCGACGCCATCGTCAGCGACGCCACCACCGACCTCGTCAATCAGGTGAATCATGACGCGCAGTTGCAGAGCGCGGGTATTACCGCCGCCCTGACCGCGGACAATAAGCTCCAATTCACCAGCGCCAGCGGCGCCACCTTCAGCGTCTCCTCGGTGGGCGATACGGCCAACGCCCTGGGTCTGGGAACCTTCGTCACCAATTCCACCCTCAACGGGGCCGCAACCTATAGCGACATCACGGCGGGTGTCAGCGTCGCCACGGCGGCTACGGGTAATGGCATCGCCACCCTCGGGTTCTCCCTGAACGGCGGCGTCACCGGCGGTATCACGGCCGGAACCGTCACCGGCGCGGTAACCGGAGCCGGATACAACGGCGGAGGCACGCCGAACGGCACGGTCGGCAATGCGGCCGGCGCGCTGGGAACCATGACGCTCACACTGAACGGCAGCACTTCGCCGGTGACGGTGAACTTCGCCCTGGACGCCAACCAGTCCGCCACCGAGACCGTGCAGCAGGCAGCCAACTTCATCAACAGCCAGATCCAGGCGCAGGCCGGCTATGGCAGTGACGTGAAACTGGCCACCGTCTCGGCCAACAACACCATTAAGCTGACCGGTCCGGCCGATGGCGCCGGTACCATCTCGGCGTCTGGCCTGGCGGCCGGATCGCTCGGTCTGACGGGTCTCGCGGGCGCCACCGTTGTCGCCGCCAGCGGCAGCGCTGGCAATACGGTATCGGTGAACCTGGCCGGCGGCGATGCCACCGCCGCGATTGCCACCGGAACGGCGGCCCCGGCAGCCAATATTGCCACGGGCACCAACACCATGGCGCTGCGCATCGACGGCACCACCGTCAACGCGAACTTCGCCAACGACGCGAACGCCGCCGGCACGGCGGCCGCAATGACCAGCTCCACGCTGGGCGCGGGCGCGGCCAGCACGCTCGACGTCAGCGCCCTGCAGGGCGGGGCGGCAGCCCTGGCCGGCGGGGTAGTGGGCAGTGCGGGGGCAAACGGCACGTTGGCCGTCAACCTGGGTACCTACGCAGCCGCGAAGGCCACCTCAACCGGTGCGAATGTCACGGGCATTAGCGGTGTGGGTGCCAGCAACGTCATGGACCTTACCAGCTTTGCGGCCACTAGCGCCACCACCAGCACCACGTCGCTCGGCGCCACCGCCAACCCCACCATCACCACCCTGGTCAGCGGCTTCGCGGCCAAGGCGGCCACCGTCAGCGGTGGGTCGATCGGCACGTCGCCCGCCTCTCTTGTGGGGCCCGGCCAGGCCATCGACGTTTCCCAGTTCGCGGCCACCAAGGCTTCGGCCACGGGCACCACGGCGTTGGCGAGCACCGGCCTGGACTTCAGCGCCTACAACGCGCAGGCCGCGATCATGACCAGCACGGTTACGGCGGCGAGCAATTCGGCCACCATTTCTGGGCTCGCGAGCCTCGACGCCACCCCGGGCAACGAGCTCAACATCACCGTTACCGACGGCAGCAATACCTATACCCATGCCGTCGACATCCACTCGGCGGGCAGTCTGGACGGTGTTGTGGCCGCCATCAATGGCGACAACACTCTCAACCCCGGCGGCACCACCCACTACGTGGTCGCGTCGGATGCGGGCGGTGTCCTCAAGCTCACCAGCGGCGCCAACCTCGCCGGCGGGGCCACGGGCGCGCAGAATAGCATCACCGTTGCCTCCAATGCCGCCTCACAGCTTCTCGGCTTCGCCACGACCGAGCAAATCGGCAACAGCACGGCGCAAGGCGTGAACTACACCGGACTGCAATTGACGGTGGATACCCCCGCCATGGCAGCCACCACCACGGGCACGAACCAACTGGGCCTCGGCGTCCTCAGCTTCACCCAGTATGCGGCGAAGCAGGCAATCCTGACGAGCGGTCAGGTGGCGACGGACAATAACACAGTCAATCCGGACCTCCTGGCCCTCACCTCTGGCCAAACGCTCAACGTTACGGTAGATGCCCACGCCAAGGTCAACATCGATCTAAGCGGCACCGACGGCAAACTGTCATCGATTGTGACCGCAATCCAGGCTGCCATAACAGCCAACGTCGGGGGGAATTTAACGAACTTATCCGTCTCAGCGACGGGCGGTGTCCTCACCCTCACCAATACCGCCGCCGCGGGCGCGGGTCACACGCTCACTGTCGACAACAACACCGCTTCCCAAGCTCTCAGTCTGACAACCACCAGCGCCGCCAGCGCGGCCTACACGGGAGTGAACGTGACGGTCGACGGCGTTGCCGCGGTGAACGTCGATATCAGCGGCGCTACTTCCGCGAGCCAGGTCGCGAGCCTGATCAGCACTGCCGTACATGGTGCCACGGGTGGTACGGCTTATACCGCCGCCGCCACGGCCGACGGCGTTACCGGCGCCCTCACCATCACCGGCATGACCGCCAACCCCACGGGCAGGGTCAATATCGTACACAACGCGCTCACCGATGCCCTGGGGCTGACCAGTTCCAGCCAGGATACCAATGTAACGGGCTCGTTCGCCGGCAATACCACCGTGGACGTCAACCTCACCGGCGTGACTACCCGGGCGAACGTCCTGGGTGCCATCAACAACGCGGTCAAGGCGGTGAACCCCTTTGCCGCCAACGTCGCGACAGCCACCGGCACGGGAGCCGTCAAGATCACCGGCACGGTCGCGGGCGCCGCGGGAACCGTCAATATCGCCAACGACGCGCTCTCGAATTACCTGGGCTTTACCACCGGCAGCGCCACTAGTAACAACAGCGGCACGGCCGCCCAGTTGCTGACGCTGAACGTCGACGGAGGAGGAGCCAAGACCGTCGATATCAGCGGGGCTACCTCCCTGGCCAACATCGTGACCGACATCAATACCGCCGTTGGGTCGGCCGTGTCTTCGGCCGCGAATGGCAACCTCGTGATCTCTGGCGCCGTGACGGGCCAGGCCGGATCGGTCGATATCACCGACGGCACGGTCGCCCGGGCGTTGAAACTGACCACCAACGCCGACGTGAACCAGCAAGGCACCAACGCCACGGACCTGCTGCTGAACGTGGATGGGATTGGGCAGGTGGCCGTCAACATCAGCGGATGCAGCAATGTGACGGGCGCCACCGGAACCGGTCTGACCGCCACAATCAACACCGCGATCGCCGCCGCGGCTGGGTATGGGGCGTATGCGGGCGGACTCGCCACGTCGACAACGGACGGCAGCGGGAACGCGACCATTACACTCACCAGCACGGCGGCGGGCGCAACCGCCAGTTCGATACAGGTCGTCAACAACGCAGTCTCCCAGGCGCTGCATCTGACCGCGGGCACCACCACGGGCGCGGACGCCACCAAACTGGATCTGAACGTGGATGGGCTCGGGCAGGTGGCCGTCGACCTCAGCACATTGGGTAACACCCACACCCTGACTCAGATCGCTGCCGCCATCAACACGGCCGTGGCGGCCGCGGGTCATGGTTACAACGGTACCTACGATTCCGTCGCCTCGGCCCATGCCGGCACCGGCAGTACCGGGTACCTCAGCCTCTCCGGCGTGACCGTGGGTGGCAGCCTTTCGGTAACCAACAACGGCATGTCGAAGGCGCTTGGCCTGGCCACGGGCACTTCCGATACCGTGGTTTCGGGCGCCGCCCAGACCCTGAAACTGCAACTCGACGGCAAGGCGGAATTGGACGTCGACATCAGCAGCCTAGGAAACAACGCCAAGATGAGCGACATCGCGGCCAAAATCAACACCGCACTGGTGGCGGATTCGGCCACCTATGGCGCGGCTTACGCCAACGCCGCCAAGGCCAACCTCGACGGGAGCCTCTCGCTCACCGGCGTGGCCGGAGGCGGCTCCGTCCTGGTCACCAACTCCACGGTCTCCAATACCCTGGGGCTGACCTCCAACAGCGCCAACGCTACCGCCACGGGCTCGGCAATCCAGACGTTGAATGTCAGCCTCGACGGGAAGACGGCGGAACAAGTCAGCTTCGCGGGCATCGCTGGCGGCGGGACTCCGACACTGACCGCCGTCGCCGCGAAAATCAACGCCGCGCTGGTGGCCGACACCGCCAATTACGGCGCCAGCTACGCCAACGCGGCCCAGGCCAACCCCGATGGGACCATCACCATCAGCGGACTCAACAAAGGTTCGGCGACCGGCAGCGTCGCGGTAACCAACAATGTGGCGGGCCAGACGCTGGGCCTCACCTCCGGCGCTGGCGTCTCGGTTAGCGCCACCGGCAAGGACGAAACCCTGGCGCAAGTGGTGTCCTTCCTCAACACCACGGCACAGCAGACGCTGGGGACCAGCACCGCGGCCAACATCGTTTCCCTGAACTCCACGGGCGCAGTCACCATCGCGTCGCAGACCAAGGGCGCGAATTCCAGCGTCTCGGTATTGAGTGCCGGCACCACCGGCGGCCTGGCCGCTGCGCTGAACCTGAGCGGCTATGTGGACAGCGCCCAGACGGGCGCGGCCCGCGGCGCACAGAGTGTCGTGGACAGCCTGAAGCAGGCGTTCAACGGCAACACCACCCTCCAGCAGGCGGGTCTGACCGCGGTGGCCGCGACCAACGGCAACCTGGAAATCAAATCCAACAACGGCACCGAGTTCCGGCTCGACGCGTTCGGGACCAAGACCGCCACGACGGATTCGGACCTGGGCTTCGGCGACACGGGCAAGGCTTTCACCAACTCGCTGACCCTCGCGCAAGGGACCGCCAGCTCGGTCGATGTGCAGGGGGCCTCGGCCATCGGGACCTTCGCCAATGCCAACAACACGGCGAGCATCTCGTTCCAGGCCATGCAGTTCGGCAACGACGATCAGTCCATCAGCATTTCGGCCAGCAGCACGGCGGGTGTGGCACAGACGCCATTGACCATCACGCTGCAGAACGACTCCACGGCACAGACCGGCGCTTCCATCGATGCGGCGATCAGTGCCATCAACACGAAGCTGCAGCAAAGCGACAACGCCACGCTGCGGTCCATTACGGCGGTGCAGGAAACCGCGGCGAACGGCACCGAGAGCATCAACTTCGTCAGCTCGCTCGCGTCGTTCAACGTGGCGGTGAGCAGTTCCGCCGGGGCGGCCGTGGGCGACGGGCTCAACGGCGGCGTGGCGAAAACCTTCACCTCCGCCATGAATGGCAGCGCCAGCAGTATTGCCATCGACACGCAGGCAGGGGCGTCGCAAGCCATTTCGGCGATCGCGGCGGCCGTAGCCACACTAGGTTCCGCCCAGGCCTCCATCGGCCGCGGTGAAAACCAGTTAGGCTACGCCATCAGCCTGGCTCAATCGCAGATCACGAACTTCTCCGCCGCCGAGTCGCAAATCCGCGACGCGAATGTGGCGCAGCAGGCGGCCAACCTCTCCAAGGCCCAGGTCCTGTCGCAGGCTTCCATTGCTGCCATGGCCCAGGCCAACTCCGCGCCTCAGGCGGTTCTCAGCCTCCTCAGGGGCTAATCCTAACAACTGACCCGGCGGAAGGGCGGCCCTTACGGGCAGTTCTTCCGCCGGCCTAAAGCTTCGGGCCGGATAGGACGATATGTCCTGTGCCGGCCCTGGAGTATTTTATGGGAACTAGTAGCACCGCCCCCACCTATTTCACTGGCACTAGCGCCTATTCCACGGATTTTAACAACGTCGTCAGCCGCGCCGTGGCGATCGCCGACCTGCCCATCACCCAGTTGACCAACAACCAGACCACCCTGACGGATCAATCGGACGAGTTGACCACACTGGACACCAAGTTCGCCGCCCTGCAGACGGCCGTAGCGGCCATCGGAACCGCGCTCGGCGGGTCGTCGTTCCAATCGTCGGTCTCGAGCGACAACGTGGTTGACGTAAGCCTGGCCGATGGCGCCCAGGAAGGCTACTACGCCATGAACGTCACCAGCATCGGCGCCTATGAATCCAGCATGTCTGCCGCGAACTGGAACGTACCCGAGGCCAATGGGCAACCGACGACTTTCACGCTGGTCGTCGGCAATCAGAATTACAGCGTCACCGGGGCCGACAACAGCGCCCAGTCCGTGGCCGACGCCATCAATGCGAGTTACGGCAACCTGGTGCAGGCCACCACGGTGAACGTGGCGCCCGGCGACACCCGCATCGCGCTGCAAAGCGCGACGCTGGGGCAGACCAACCTCGACCTTCTCAATATCCCCACCGGCGCGACTCCCACCAGTCTTCAGCAGCCGGCCGCGGCCGGTTACGCCGTCAGCCAAACCGCCACTACTTGGGATGCTTCCGGTAGCACGGCGGCCACATATGTTCTCACCATTGGCGGCAGCCAATACAACATTTCGCCGGCAAGTAACAGCGCCGCCGATGTTGCGTCCGCGATCAATACGGCCTATGGCGGGCAGGTCCGCGCCACGGTGGTGAATTTAGGAACCAGCACCAGCCCAGACAACCGGATCTCGCTCGAAAGCACCACCGACGGCCCGATGAACGGCTCCACGACCCTGGACCTCCAGCGAACCGGCTCCGCATCCCTCCAGATGCAGCAGATCCCGGTCACCAGCCTTTCAGCCGGCTCCTGGGATGCTACGGCCGCCGCGGCCGGCAGCCGCAGCACGTATAACCTGGTGATCGGCTCCAGCACTTACAGCTTCACGCCAGCGGACAACAGCGCAGCCAGCGTTGCCGCCGCCATTAATTCGCTGTATGGCAGCCATGTCCACGCCTCGGTAGTAGATCTGGAAACCGGCGGCAGTCCGGATTACCGCATCGCGCTGCAGGGACCGGCCGGAGCGTACGACATTCAGAAGACCTCCGTAACCAGTTTCCAGAAGGAACAGACGGCTGGCGCCCTTGCGGCCTATGAGATCAACAACTCGGGTGTGATGAACACCAGCGCCACCCGCAACATTACGGTCTCCAATGGAGTGACGGCAACTCTCGTAGGAACCTCCGGCGACAATCCGGTGGGCATAACTGTGACGCGATCCACCGGTGCCCTCAACACGGCGCTCTCCGGTTTCGCCGATGCCTATAACGCAGCCGTGACCGAACTCGGCACACAGCGGGGCCAGACGACCGGCGCGCTCCAAGGCCAATCCATTGTCAACCAGCTCTCCAATCTTCTCAGCAGTATCTCCACCTATTCGTCGAGCGGCCAGTTCAGCGGCCTGGCGAGCCTGGGGTTGGACCTGGGCACTAACGGCCAGATTACGTACAATGCCCTGACCCTGATGTCCGCCGATCTCACCAGTTCGACCGGTGTGACCGCGTTTCTCGGATCAGCCACCGGCGGTGGTTTTCTGAAGAGCGCTACCGACGCCCTCACCAGCGTGGAAGATCCATCCACCGGGCTGCTCAAGACACTGGAAACGGACATGAAGTCCCAAATCACCGATCTCGGCACTACGATCTCGACGAAGCAAGCCGCGGTGGATGCAATGCAGCTCCAGATGCAAAACCAAATGGCGGCGGCGGATGCCCTAATCGCATCCATGGAGCAGCAATACAGCTACCTCAGTGACATGTTCCAGGCACAACAAACCGCCGACGCGATGTACAAATGACGACCATGAAGCAACTCCGGCTTGAAACGATTCGCCAGGCTGTGAACTCCGGCGAATTTAGCAGGGCCCAGTTCCTGTGGAAAGAGTGCGCGGCCGGGCTGACGGACGAATTAATCAACGGATGTCTCTCCGAAGGCAGGCTTTCCGAAGTGCGCGAGCTTGTGGAATGGTCGCGAACCGTAGTCTTGTGCGAGCGCACCCGTCTGCTGAACAAGCTCAACCACCTGCACGTCGCGGGAGAATACGAGGTTCCGATTGCAACGCGCGGTCCTCGCCTCGTGTCGGCCACCTTATGATAGGGCAACCGGTGGACGGACCAACACCTTTCGTGGTCTGTGCTTGACCGAAGCCTTGCAGGTTGACAGGGGCGAAAAACCATCCTCGTGGCGCACGCACTCGTGCGTGCAGCGTCGAGTCACACTCGACGGTCTTCGCTCTGAGCAGCGGGCGTCGGCACGAGTGCCGACGCGGCACGCAAGAGTGCGTGCGCCACGTCTGCCAGTCAGAGTGCTCGCTCGGTTTTTCATGAAATTTCGCGGGCCGTAGGCCCATCCCAACAGAATCGAAAAACCATCGGGATGGAGGCCGGCCTTGCGGCCGGCTGGCAAGCTAAGCATGCCCCACCATTTTTCATGAGCTTTCGCGGGCGGAACGCCCATCCCAACAGGCGACAGAAGGCGATCGCCTGTCCCACCCGTTCAGCGAGTGGCAGGCCGTTGTCCCTTGGGCGGCGGGTCGCTTGATGTGCCCGCGATCGCCGCCGTGATCAGGGAAGCCGCTGGCTCCGCTGTCAGCCCACCGGCCGAAAGCAACACCAGGTCGACTCTGCGGTTGTGCGCCCTGCCTTCCTCGGTGTCATTGGTATCGACCGGAGAGTTTTCCGCGTAGCCCGCCACCGCCATGCGAGACGGCGGAATTTGAAAGCGATCGCGCAACAGTTCCAGCATGGCGATACTGCGCGCCGCCGAAAGCTCCCAGTTGCTGTGAAATCGCGAGGTATGGATGGGCCGCGCATCGGTGTGTCCTTCGAGACGCACCGAGTTGGGCAGCGACTGCACTACGGCAGCGATCTTGGCCAGCATCGGCAGGCTGTCGGGAGCGACGGCGCTGTCCCCCGAGGCGAAGAATGCCTTTTCGCGCAGGCTGATGATCAGGCCGCGCGCGTCCAGCCGGAGCTGCAGCTTGCCGTTTTTCAGGTCCGAATCCAGCCCCTTCTGTAAGGTGTCGAGGGATTGGGCGAGGTCCGGCGGGTGTCTCTCCGGCGGAAGCGGTGGAGGCGCATTCGGGTTCTCCCGTTCGGTGGTAGCGTCCTTGCTCAAAGGCGCTTTCCGCGCCTCGTGCTTGCCCCGGCCCAGCACGGTTGAAATCGCCGCGCTGAACTGGCCGTGCTCCAGCGCCTGCCGCACCGAGTCCGATACGTCCCTGGCCTTGTTCTTGTCGCTCTGCGTGGAAGCGAACATCACCACGAAGAACGCGAACAACAGCGTCATGAAGTCGGCATAGGACACCAGCCAGCGCTCGTGGTTCGCATGTCCATCCGCCTTTTTACGGGTCACCGGTTGGTCCTCATGGCCGGGCCGAAGCCGCCTCGGGTGGCGCGACGCGTTTCGCCCGGGCACCCGGAGCCGACGTTTCCGCGGCTTTCGGCACCTTCGCCTTTTTGATTTCCCGATGGGGGTTATAGGCATCCAGTTTCATGCGAATCAGAGTGGGGTTAAGCCCCTCCACGATCCCGATGACGCCTTCCAGAATCATGTCCTTCCGCAGGGTTGCCTCGTTCATTCGCATGCGGAGCTTGGCCGCAGCCGGCAGGAAGAGAATATTGGCCGAGGCCACGCCATACACCGTGGCCACGAAAGCCACCGCGATCCCGTGCCCCACTTCCTTGATATCCTCCAGATGTTTCATCACCTGGATGAGACCCATCACGGCGCCGATGATCCCGATAGTAGGCGCATATCCTCCAGCCGCTTCCCAGACCTTGGCATCCGACTCCGCGGTGTGCTCGGCCAGCGCGATATCGATTTCCATCATCTTGCGCAACTCCTGGAGGTCCGTGCCGTCCACCGCCAGGCTCAGGGCTTTGCGCAGATAGGGATCTTCAATCGCCCCGGCCTCGCTCTCCAGGCTGACGATTCCCTGCTTGCGCGCCTGGGTGGCGTACAGGATCAACCTGTCGATGGTCGCCGCCGTGTCGCCGGCGGTTTCGAAGAACACCGCGCCGAGTCCCCGGAAGGCGCGCAGCACGGTGGCCAACGGCATGGTCACGAGCACCGCTCCAAATGTTCCCCCGAACACAATCATGGCGGCGGTTACCTGCGACAGGTCCTGGATGCTGCCTTTCTCCAGGATCAGCCCGCCAATAATTCCTGCCAACGCCAGCGCGATTCCGGAGATGGTCGCCATGTCGGGCCGCAGCCCGCCTGGTTTTGCCGGCTTCTTGGTAGCGCTCCGGGGTGCGTCCTTTGTTGTGGGTTTCGGTGCTCCGCTGGTTGCCATGGGATCAATCGTGGAACGGTTCGCAATCGGTGACCGGAGGTACGTCGTGTTGGAACACGCGGTGGCGGAACTCCACGATACGTTCCACCACTTCATCGGCGCTCTCGAGTACGCGAAGAATCTGACCGGTTGTCAGAGTGATTACGGTATCCGGCGTGACATCGATGTGCTCGATGAGATCTGAGTTCAGGACCATGGGCGCGCGGTTCAAGCGGGTTAGCCGGATCATAAGGCTCCAGGAACCATATCGGCGGAGTTGCCGAATTACATTAATGAGCGGTGTGCCGCGTCCGATGAGTGAATTGTGAGCCTAAAGCCACCGTCTCTGCGTCTCGTGCCCGCTGCTGTTGGCGGCGTTTCCCCCAACCCGGGACCCGGAGCCGGTGCGCAGAACGCCAGCATCCACGAGGAGCGCCGCGAGATCCTGGCAAGCGTGCTGGTCGCCCTGGCCGCCAACTCGCCCGATCCCGACGAAATGGCCGCATGCAGTCGCCTGCTGAAGCACCTGGCTGAGACGGCCGGCCGATGGGACTACCAGCCCGTCTGACGGCCTCGCCACCCATCGGCTATGATGGGTTTCGAGAGGAGATTATGGAGTTAGGCCTGTCCACGATCGGCCAGATCGCGATCACCGTCTCACAGGTGGACCAGGCGATCGCCTTTTATCGGGACAAACTGGGAATGAAGCTCCTGTTCCAGGTCCCCAATATGGGCTTTTTCGATTGCGGAGGCATCCGGCTGATGCTCACCGTCGCGGAGACGCCGGGCGAAACCCACAGTTCGATCCTCTACTTCAAAGTCGCCGACATCCAGCAGGCGCAGCGGGAGTTCACCGCGCGCGGCGTGACCTTCGAGCGCGAACCGGGGCTGACTGCGCGCCTGCCCGATCACGACCTGTGGATCACCTTCTTCCGCGACCCCGATCGCAATCTGCTAGCCCTCATGTCGGAAGTCCCGCGCGGCAGCGCGCCGGTGACCGGCTAGCCGGTCACTCCTGTTCCATCCGGTCCAGCAGAATCGACAATCGGGGAGCGGCCCCGGCGTGACCGCCGAAACGCAGCGCGTTGTAGGCATCGGTAAACTCGCCGACCGAGTCGCCCAGCGGCGTGCGCGGCAGCGACGCGGCGAATTCCGCGGGAGTGAACCAGGGGGGCTTCTGGTAGCCGCGCCGTTTCAGAATGTGCAGCATGCGGTGGTAAAGCAACGTAGCGTCGGCCACGCTGGCCTGCCCACGGCGGACGCGCTCCACCCGCCGGCGCATGCGCATCAGCCGGAGCAGGGGGCCGGCTGCAACCCCCAACGCCACCAACCCCGCCACCCAGCCCAGAGCCTGCCAGCCAAAACGGCGCGCCCCGCCGACTACATACCGCTCCCAACCAAAGCGCACCGATAAGGCGGTGTCAAACCAGCGAATGCCCACACGGTGAGCCCCCTGCTCCATGCGGTACGCCAGGGTGCCCTGGCGTGCCACGTCGTAGGTCATCACCCACTCCTGCCAAAAGGTCTCGGCGGCATCGAAGTACAGGGACAGTTGAGCCACCAACGCCGTTCCGCCCGGGTTCGGATCGGCAGGCGTGGGGTCGAAGGTTGTCCATCCGTAGCCCGGAATCCAGGCCTCCACCCAACTGTGCGCGTCGCTGGCGCGCACCAGCCAAAGGTCCGAGACGGGGTTGTACACACCGCTTTGAAACCCCGTCGCCAGGCGCGCCGGAATACCCAGAGAGCGCAGCATCACGGCCATGGCGCTTGCAAAGTACTCGCAGTGTCCCTTACGGCGCGTAAACAGGAAGTTGGCCAGCGGATCTGCCGTCTCGCGCGCAGGCAATTGCAGGGTGTATCCATAGTCCGAGCGCAGATGGCGCTCGATGGCTCGCGCGCGAGCCAGATCGTCCACGGCACTGGCGGCGAAGGTGCGCGCCAGTTCGGCGATGCGGCCGTCGAGCGCGGGAAGTTGCAGGTAAAGCTCGCGTGTGGCCAGCGGAAGCACGGGAGGCGGAAATCGTACGGGCGCTCCTTCCGGCGGGTGGTCCAGCAGGCTGTAAACATCGTAGTGGAAACCCTGCGGCACGGTGTGCCCCAGACGAAAACCCGAGGTTTCGGAACGGTAAAGCGCGCGCGCCCGCAGGTCCAGGATCTCCGGTGTGCCGGCGAAGAATAAAGTGTCGTTCTCCAGCGCCTCCAGCTCGACGCGGTAATTGACGCGCCGTCCCGGCGGGGGCAACCCGGCCGGCGCCAGCGCCACGTGGTCGTTCTCCACCAGGATGGTTTCCAGCTTGCGGCTTGGATTGGTCCAGCGCTTGCCGTCGAAATCGGTCAACGCCGCGCCGCGCCACTTGAGCGGCCCCACGGCCTGCGCGCTATCCATGCGGATATGCATCACGGGCAGGGAACTGGTCTTGAGTTCCCCGATATCCCCCAGGTTCACCTGATTGGAAAAGCCGGGAAGGAAAATGCGGTGCGCAATCAGCCGCGAAAGGGCCGCTTCAGCGGTGCGCGGCAGGATGAAGAACAGGCCGGCCGTCAAGGCCAGGATCGCGAACGTGACCACGGCGGAATGCAAGGTGAGGCGCAGGTAGAGGCTTTTCGATCCGCTGCGCGCGGTCACGCGGGACCGGTGAATCGACCGCCGTATTTCGCCGGAAGTGAGCGCCGCAATCGCGAACAGCAAGTACAACGCGAGGAAGACGAAGAAATTGAAATTGATGGAGAGAATCGCCGCCGCCAGCAGTTCCAGAAAGGCGATGACCGCTGTATACAGATAGTCGCGATTGCTCTTGGCGGTCAGGATCTTCATCACGGCCAGGAAGAACAGCAGATGCACGGTGGCCGCAAGGAAATCCCGTGAGAGCAGAAAGTAGTCGGCTATAAAGAAAGCGGCGTAGCCGATGGTGACCAGCGTGGTAAGCCGGTCGGAGAGGTTCAACCGCACAAGTTCGCAGATCAGGATGGCACGTAACAGGAGGCCTATGGTGGTCAGTGCGATAGTCGGCGCATCCAGAAAGCCCGACGCTGCGACTGCCAGATAGCCGCTGGCCACAAGTCCGAGCAGCGAAAACTGGAAAAAACGCTCGACGCTGGTTGCGGCGAGAGCGTCCTGACGCGGCATCTTTCTATGTTACCGCCGCGCGAAAGCCGCCTTGAGCCGCGTCGCGGCTGCTGAATGGCCCACGAAGGAGAGCGGCTTCACTTTTCGACCGTGAAAGAAACCTCCACCATCGAACACAGCTCCGTGAACCGCGGCCCCCGCTGGTCGTAGGCCACCACGCGCAGCACGTGCGGGCCGGCCGGAACGTCCACCAGATCCCACCACTCCTGGTTGTTGACGAGGAACGGCGCGTTCCGGCGATAGCTGTAAGGCGCGCCGTCAATGAAGAATTCCACGCGCTTGATGGGCCATCGCGGGTGGCGGTCGTGGACGATGGCCTCGATCCACACACGATCTTTGAGGACCTGCCCCGGTTTGAGCCCGAACAGCTCGATTTCCGGAGTGTCGGCGGCGGCGTAATCCGGCTTCGACGGAATCGGAGACCCGGTCAGGCGCGCCACCTGTTCGAAGAACTGCCACTTGGCGGGCGTGTTGATTTTCCAGTTCACGGGCGGCGCCTGAAAGCCGTCCCGGTAGTTGGTCAGGCCATTATCGTAGTAGCCCCACCCCACATGTTCCTGAACGGCGGCATGCAGGTTGAACGTGCTGACGCCATCTTCGTTAATGATCAAGGGCCGGTCGTATCCCAGCCACCGCCGCATGGCCTGAATGCTCTGGTGGACCTCTTCGGGCGTCTGCCCGTTGGTATGGAACATGACGTAGTCCACGGCCCGCATGGCAGCCTCCCCGCGACTGCCGCGCGGCATGATGCCGCCGGACCAGCTCATGGAAACCGGGATCTGGCGCTCCACCGTTTGCCGCGCCAGCAGCACGGCATCCAGCGCGCCGTTAGGCTGCAGGATGCGGTGCTTGTAGCCGGTCGCGTTGGTCTCGTTGTTGATCTCGATCAGGATGTTGCGATGCGGCAGGCTCTTGAGGAAGCGGCACCCCTGCACGATGGCCTCCTTCACGTACCGGTCGTCGGGAGCGATCTGGATGCGTTCGTTGGATCCGAAATAGAAAAACCCTACAATGACGACCATGCCAAGGCGGTCGGCCTCGGCGATCACCCTCCGCAGGCGGCCGGCATAGGCGGGTTTCAGATTTCCCTCCGGATCGAAACCGCTGTTGTTGTGAGGCTGCAGGGTAATGCTCTCGCCGTAGTTGCCGTCCGGCGGGCCGCCGCCCTGGAGATTCACGGTGAGGCCAAGCAGCCCGCAGCGCCGCCAGTCCGGGAGCGCGGCGAGAAACTCGCGGACATTGCGTTCGGGGTCCCAGGGCCCATCGGGGTAGTCCCAGAATATGGGCCCGAGTGTATTTGACTGGTAGGGGTGGAGCCGGGATCCCTGGTTGGGATAGTTGGCGTCGTCGAAGATCGCCTGCACGGCGCGGACATTGAGCAGCGTGCCGGCGAGGTTGGTATTGGCGGAGGGAAAGCCCGAGGACGGAGTATAGGAAAGCTGTCCGTTGATGGTGAACTGGGATCCGTGGATGCCGACCACGGTGCTGCCGGCGGTTTGCGCGCCGCCGAGAGGCAGGAAGAGCAGGAACGCCGCCAGAGTTCGCGTGAGCATCATCCGGAATGCCTCAGAGGCCGCGGACGCGCGTGCGGACGGCGTAGAGCGAGGTGCGCGCGGGAATGAACAGGGTCTGCCCATCCTTTCCGCCGAAAACCAATTGCAGCGGACGCTCGGGGACCTCGATGGTGTCGATGAGTTTGCCGGCGGGGTCGTAGACATAGATCTGGCCGGCGGCAATGTAGACGTTGCCTCGTTGATCGACGGCGACGCCTTCGCCGCCCTGGTCGGCGAAGAGCTTCCGGTCGGAGAGGTTGCCGTCCGGCCCGACCGTGGCGGACCAGGTAGTCAACGCGGATTCGTCGGTGAGGTAATAGGGTTTACCCGGAACCGCGCGCGCCAATCCGAAGGTGCGTATGAGGTCGCTGCTCTTGACGCCCCAACTGAGCGCGCCGTTGACAAAGTCCTGGCCGGCGGAGATGAATGTGGTGCCGTCGGGCGAAACATATTGATAGGACCTCTGGGCCGGCTGCAGGTGATAATCGCCCGCCGGCAGTACCGCGGTCATACCGGGCCGGGGAGCGGAGGGCTCGGCTTTGAGAAGGGAGATTTCCCCTTCCGGGGCGCCGGGCTTGAAGGTGTAGACGGTGCCGTTCCCGGAGTAGCCGATG
Source organism: Bryobacterales bacterium (assembly GCA_003136215.1). Classification (GTDB taxonomy): domain Bacteria; phylum Acidobacteriota; class Terriglobia; order Bryobacterales; family Bryobacteraceae; genus Solibacter. The sequence goes on along the minus strand of PLDO01000610.1, from coordinate 14,983 downwards.
ACGATCAGGTTGCCCGCTTTGTCAAAGGCAAGGTTGACGGGGTCGAGCGGGCTGTCAAGGACAGTGGACAGCTGGCGGGCGGCGGCCGACCAGCGATAGATTCTCTGCCACTTCGCATCGACGAAATAGAAGTCGCCCGAGGGATCCGCGGCGCCTCCGGAAATATTGTAGAAGCCGCCGGTCAACTTCTCGACTTTGGCGCCAGAGGCGAGCACCGGGGACGAGGCCTTCGGAAGGGCGCGCGGCGCGTCGCCGGAGATGGTCAGCCAGGCGAACTCCCGCTGGCGGATTTCGACGTTGTGCGTCTGGTCGTAAACCGCGGAGTCGAACGACACCTTGCTGTTGCTGTAGCAGTGGATGTTGCGCAGGCGTATGTTGCGGGAGTTAGAGATTTTGATGGCCCACGGGAACGGCTGAAAGGTGCTGATCACGCGGTAGCTGTGGAAGTTGGCGATGGTAATGTTGCTGGACCCCTCGATTTCGAGGGGCAGCGCGAAACCGCCTTCGCCGCGCTCCTCCTCGGCCTGCAGCGCGTAGATCTGCCAGTTGGAGACGTTGCGCAGCTGCACCTCGTTTCGGACATGATGTTCGCTGGACATCTCGTAGACGCGCCCCTCGGTGGTGGTGTCGGAGACCAGCATGCCGGCCTGCGCGAAGGTGCTGGGCGTCCAGATGTCGAGGAAAGTGCCGCCGCCGCCGGCGGTCACCCACAGGCTGGGATACTGGCCGTCCCAGCGGCGGGTGAGGTCGGGATCGGCGGTGTGGGTGTTGTTGTAGGGGTTCTCGCGGGTGCCGTCGAGTTTGTTGGTGCCGTGGCCGCCAAGGAAGCGGACGTCGTTCATCATGGAATCCTTGCCGGCCATCCATTTGGCGGCCACGGCGCGCGGGTTGATTCCGTTGGTGTAGAGCCCGATGCCGATCACGATGTTGGCGCCGCCTTTGGGCGCCTCGACGAGCGCCTTGGGAGCGCCGATGCCCTGAAACGCCGGGGTCCCGTCGAGCAGATCGATCTGCGTGGCGCTGGGGTGTAGCCCGATGAGGACGGTGTCGGGCTTGAGCGCGATGGTGTCGCTGACGACGTATTTACCGGAGGGCAGGTAGATCGCACGGTTTTCGGCGATGGCCTTCTGGAAGACGGCGGTATCGTCGGTTGCGCCATCGCCCTTGGCGCCAAGCGCGCGGATGTTGACCCAGGAGTCGCGGGGCGGCAGGTCGGGGAGGTCGGACTGGAGAGGTGCCGGCATGGCGGGTATCGGGGTAGCTTCGAAGACGTCGCGAATGGCGGGGACGCCGCCGATATCGGAGTAGTTCATGCCATGGGAGAAGACCTTCACCTCGTAGATGCCGGCTGGGGCGGCGACCTTCTTTCCGCTCTCGCGGAAGGCGGCGAAGACGGGCACGCGCCGGCAGACCACGTTTTCGAGATTGATCTCGGTCCGCGCGTTGTTTTCCAGGCTGACGACGATGGCTGGGCCGGTGATATCTTCCATACGGCCATTCTTCACCCAGAGCTCGTCGGGGAAGCCCGCGTCGATAGAGATTGCGGTGGGGACACCGCGGAACTGCGGGCGGATGAGGGTGAGGCCGGCTTCCTGTTCGCGGATGGCCGCTTCACGCTGGCCCTCGAAGGTGGCATCGACCACGGTGTACTGCCAGCCCGGCGAGGGGCGGCGGGTCCAGATGCCGTACTGGCCTCCATAGAAATGAAGGTCCTCGCCCACGTTGCCGGCTTCATGAATGCCGGCGAGGCCCGAGCCGATGCGGAAGTCCATGTGCGCCATGAAGCAATGTTGGGCGTAACGGGCGCGGACACCGACGGCGCCGGCGTTGCCGTCGCGGATTTCGAGATCGATGTTGCTGATGGCGGAGTAGAAGGTGCCAGGGCTGGCATCGGGGGGTTGACTCCCGGCAGTGCCGCGGCCGCCGGTTCCCGCGGGAGGCTGCCCGCCGGAAGGGCCTCTCCCGCCGGCTGCACCCCGGCCGCCGCCGAACCCGCGGCCAGCGCCGGGCCGGCTGCCGGCGAAGAAGACCATATAGCGTTCGTTGTCCTTGTCCTGGTAGCCGGGCGTGCTTTCGGCCAACAGGAAGACGGGGCGGGTGGCGCCATATCCGATGACGCGGATGCCGGGCCAGATGTTGAGGGTCTTCGTCAGGCGATAGCGGCCTTGGGGAACGAAGACAATTCCCTGGCTGGTGGTTTCCTGAACCTTGTCAATGGCCTGCTGAATAGCCCCGGTATCGTCGGCGAGACCGTCGCCGCGGACGGGAAAGGTGTCAGGGGTGAGGTAGACGGCCTTGGGGTCGTCCAGGCGGAGGGTGTAATAGGACGCGCCCCAGCATGAGGCCATGGCAAGGAAGGCGGCGAACGGCATTCGTAGGGGCAAGGGAGGGGCTCCTTCAATCAGAGTCTAACATCTGGAATATCGGGCGGCCTCCAACCCTACTTCCGGGATTTCGGCCGCGGGCGCAGAGTGGAAGCCCGCACCACCAGTTTGGGCTCGAGCAGCACTGTCCTGGCGCGCGACGGCGAGTGGCTTTCGAGCAGTGCCACAGCCATGCGGGCGGTCCGTTCGCCGATGGCGTCGCTCTGCTGGTCCACGCTGGTCAGCGGAACGCGCAGAAAATCCGCGTAAGCCACATTGCCGCAGCCGGCAACGGCGACGTCTTCGGGGATGCGCAGGCCAGCCTCCAGCACGGCCTTCATGGCGCCCATGGCGGTGGGGTCGTTGTAGCAGAACACGCCGTCGGGCGGCGGGGACAACGCCAGCAAGCGCTGCATCGCCTTGTACCCGCTGGCATCCCCGGCGTCGTCTCCGTGCTCCCGCATTTCGATATACCCGGGTGCCAGCGGGATCTTCCGCGCCTGGAGCGCGCTCCGGAAGCCGGCCGCACGGCCCAGCGCGGTGCTGACGTTGGGGCCGCCGATGTGGGCGATGCGCCGGCACCCGGCGTCGATCAGGTGCGAGGTCGCGAGTTCGCCCACCTTTCGGTCATTCACGCCGACGAAGTTCGCCGCGAGGCCGTCGAACTTCCGGTCGATCAGCACATAGGGGACCCTCTGCTCCTTCAGCCGGTGGAAGGTCTCCAGCGTCGATTGGGTGGACGCCACAATCAGCACGTCGACGCGCCGCGCGAGAAGCTGCTCGATCTCCTGCCGCTCCAGTTCGGGGTCGTCCTCGGATGAAGACAACACCAGGCTGTAGCCCTTTTTGCGCAACCCGTTGGAGAGACCCTTGGCCACCTGGCCGAAAAACGGGTGAACCAGGTCCGGCACCACCAGCCCGGCGATGTAGCTGCGGCCGGTGACCAGAGCGCGCGCCGCGAGATTGGGGCGGTAGTTCAGCTCCTTCATGCGTTTGAGCACGCGCACGCGCGTTTCCTGGCTGATGTCGGGGTGATCTCGCAAGACTTTCGAGATGGTGACAACGGAGAGATTGAGGTCGCTGGCGATATCCTTGAGGCGTGCGGGCATCTTCTATCCGCGAGCCTTCCATTCTATCCCGATGCGGGCGCTCGCCATAAATGTGAATTGAGCGCGCGCCCGAAGCTGTGAACAAATACCCCACGAGCGGGCGTTGGCAGGCTGAAGCCTGCCCCTGGAGATTGGCCATTCGCGCCGCGAATCTGGCGCGGNNCTCGCAGGCGTAACCGCCTGCGCCACCAAGTCGTGCCGTCTGTCTGCATTGGTGGGGCATGCTTTCAGCTTGCCAGGCGAGCGAAGCTCGCCCTTGGCAGGCTGAAGCCTGCCCCACCATTCCTACTTCAGGATGCGGATGGGGCCGTTGGAGGTGCTAAGGTCGATCAGCGGACCGCCGTTGCCGATAGAGCCCTCGATGTGATGCTTGGCGATTTCGCCGCGGATGCGCATTTCGAAATCCGTGGAGATCGACGAATTACTGGTCCCCGCCGAGAGGCGCGCGTTCACTTCCCCGGGCAGGTGCAGCGTGATCCCGCTATTGCTGGTGTGGGCGCGCAGCGCGCTCTGTACGTTTGGCGGCAGCGAGAGCTCGATGCTGCCGTTGGAACTCTGCGCGCGCACCGAGCCATCCACCTTGTCCAGCGTGGCGTGAATGCTGTTGTTGGACGTGGTGGCCTCGAATGCGCCGCGGATGCCTTCGGCGCGGATGTGCCCGTTAGAGGAATGAACTTCCACCGCGCCGTCGATATCCTGCAACTCCACCGGCCCGTTGCTGGTTTCGGCGTTCAGCGAGCCCTTCAGGCGGCGCACCTCAAGGTGGCCGTTGGAGGTCTTCAGACGCGCCGGTCCGGCGCCATCGGAGGTGCGGATTGCGCCATTAGAGGTAGTCACGTGCTCCAGCACCACGCCGCGCGGCACCTTGATGGCGAACTGCACGCCGTAGTTTCCGAATCGCATGCCGGGACGCACGGCGCGGACGGAGACCGCGTCAGGGGTGTGGTCCACCTCGATCTTCAGGTCGTGGGTATCCTCTTGAGAACGGGCGTACCTGGTGCCGCTGATGTCGACCGTCTCCTGGTCCCACACCGAGACATCCACCGATCCGTTGAAGCCATCCACACTCAGGCGGCCGCCGGCTTTCAGCGGGTAACTGTAATGGAAATCCTCGTGATACCGCTCGAAGCCGCCCATATCCTCGATATCGCAGCCGGCGAGCACGACGAGACCGGCGGCGACGGCCGGAAGCATAAACTTGGCGCGCATAATTTGCCCTCGATCACCTTATTACGCTCGAAGGGTCCGATTTGTTTCACGAATCTGCGTCTACCAGGCGGATCATGCNNGTCCACAGTCCAGGCGGGCGAGGCGGCGATCTCGATCTGGTAGGTTTCCGCTTCGGGAAGATCGGCCTCAATGATAAACAATCCGACGCGCTCCAGCGGTTGCAGCGCCACCCGCATCCCGTTGACCCTGATTTCCACCACCGGCTGGCCTTTGGTGAACTGGATCTGGTGTGCAAACCCGCGAATCCGCAGCCTTTGCGGCGCCGCGTGGGCGCGGCGGAGGACGGCGGACGCGCGCGGGCCGATCCAGCGGAACTTGTTGCCGTAGTCCCCTTCCAACTCGTACCATCCGTCACCCAGGCGGGCGGTGTGGCTGGGGAGGGAGAAATCGATCACGTCGTCGCGGTCGGCGGAATAGAGTTCGGCGCGCAGGGCGGCGGGCAGCAGGTTGTACACTCCGTCCTCTTTGGGTGCGCGATAACCGCAGGCGCAAAGCAGGGTGTCGGCGGCGTCGCGGGCGAGCTCGCCGTGGCAATCCGGACAGCGCAGGAGGGTCTCGAAACGGTCGAGGCGGGCCAGCGGCGGCGCGGTGCCGGCCTTCTTGCACACGGCGGCCAGAGTTCCGCCAAGCAGGCGCGCAGCGCGCCACTCATTGAGCGCGGCGCGTTTGACAATCCGTTCGCCCCAGCCGCGCTCGGGGACGAAGGGCTGGTAGCAGTGCGCGGCAAAATGCCGGGTAATCAGCCGGTGCCAGTCAGTGAGGTACATCTGGTGGTTCTGGCGGATACCGAAGCTCTCTTCCTGTTCGGCGCCGATGACGTCGCGTGCGAGATAGCCGAGCAGTCCCCAGTCGTAGAGCTTGCGCTCCCACGGCTTCATGCGGTCCTGGTAGGGGGCGCGGTAAAGGCGCAGGCTGAGCAGGCGGCGCAGCGGTTCCTCGGTGAACAGAAAGACGCCGCCGGGAGCCAGGACGCGCTTGACTTCGAGGAAGACGCTCTCGATGTTCATGAACTGGCTGAGCATCTGGCAGGCCATCACGAACTGGATGGACCCGTCGCGGAACGGCAGGTTGACGGCATCGCCGGCCACGCGTATGGGGGCGCGGGAAAGCTGCCACCGGTCCATCAGGACGGCGCCGTGACGCAGGGCGTCGGCGGAGAGATCGAGCGCGAAACCTTCGCCACCGAACTGGTTGGCCAGCATGTAACTGGTGTGGCCCGCATTGGCGCCGATCTCCAGGAATGGGGTCATGGCTCCGATGAACTCGCGGTGAGCCAGAATGACCGAAGCGCGGCGGGTGTTCTCGTCCAGGTAGTGGGCGATGACGCGGTCGGTATCGCCCAGCGACGCGAAGTTGTGGAACTCCACCTGGGAGCGCTTGACGGAGAACGATTGGGCGTCGATAGGCGAGGGCAAACTCCAATTTTACCGCGCGGCATACGGCAACTGTCCGTAACTTTGACTGGAGTAAGATGGGAATGCAGCGGCGAACGTCCGGAATAGATTTGATGTCGGACCCACTAACGCTCCTCACCATCGTGATACCGGCACGCAATGAGGAAGGCTGTATCCGGTCGACTGTGGAGCACCTGGAACTGGAGTTGCGGCTGAATCGGGTGCCGCACGAAATCGTGGTGGTGGACGACGGCAGCACCGACGGGACGTGGCAAATCCTGGCCGAAACCCGTCAAAGCATGGCCACGCTGAACCTGCTGCAGAACCCCGGACCGCACGGGTTCGGGCGCGCCATCATCCACGGAATCGACCACATGAGGGGCGACGCGCTGGTCATTATGATGGCGGATGAATCCGACGACTGCCGCGACGTGGTGCGTTACTGGAAACTCCTCAACGAGGGGTACGACGCGGTCTTCGGTTCGCGCTTCATGAAGGGCGGCGGCGTAATCGACTATCCGCCGTTCAAGCTGGTCATGAACCGGCTGTTCAACCGGTTCATCCGGTTCCTGTTTCACGTGAAACTGAACGATACGACGAACGCCTTCAAGGCGTACCGGAAGACGGCGGTGGAGGGATGCCGGCCGCTATTGGCGCCACACTTCAACCTGACGGTGGAACTGCCGTTGAAGACCATCGTGCGGGGATACAGCTGGACGGTGATTCCGATCACCTGGCGGAACCGGCGCAGCGGCGAGGCGAAGCTCAAGCTGAAGGAGATGGGGAGCCGGTACCTTTTCATCTGCCTGTATGTCTGGCTTGAAAAGTATTTCAGTGGTGGCGATTACCGTAAGCAGATGCAGGCGCCGCGTACCGAAGAGCGAGCCAGCGCCGGTCCGGCGGGGACGAGGACCTGATCGCGCTCTGACAGGCGACAGGTTGACAGGCGACAGGTTGACAGGCGACAGGTTGACAGGCGACAGGTTGACGGGCGACAGGTTGACAGGCGACAAAAGACGATCGCCTGTCCCACGGCTTCATGTGATGATCGAGACTCTTGCGAAGCCCTCTTCGGTGGTGGGCGGCACCAGCTTGACCGCCATTTTCCGCAGTGCCTCGCCGGGCACTACGCGAGGGCGCTGCGCATTCCGATGGAGGCAGACGGGGAGGGGCACATCGAAAAATACCGCCTCCACTTCGCATCCGCGGGCGCGGCCGATCTCCAGATACGGCCGCCGCTCCTCCGGCGTGAGATTGGTGGCATCGATGTACGTCGCGGGCCGGCCTATCGCCAGGCGCTGCCCCAGCAGATAGCGCAGCGTCTGGAACACCCGGGGGTGGATTGTCTGGTCGGTCTCATCGTCCGCCAGCAGTTGCCGGATACCGTCCGACGAGAGGCCTCGAACGCCTAACTGCTCCAGGTAAGTGGACTTGCCCGAGCCTGGAAGCCCCACCAGCACCACAATGCGCATCAGGCAACATGATAGCGTGGAGCGGCAGGGTATTCCCTGTTGTGCTTAGTACATGTCCCAGTACGGGGTGCGCTTGTAAGGCGGAGTGCCCTAGATTATGCTGTAGCCATGCGCGTAGCGACCCTGTTGATCGCGGCTCTGGCGCCGGCCTTGTTAGCCGAGGGCGGGGCAGGCACGTTCCGTGCCGGGACCTCCCTGGTGTTGGTCAATGTGTCCGTGCTCGATCCGCACGACCGGCCGGTCACGGGCCTCTCGGAAGATCAGTTCCGAATCCTCGACAACGGCCGCGAGCAGCCCATCCGGTTTTTCGCCCACGAGGACGCGCCGCTGTCGCTGGCCATTATCCTGGACACCAGCGGCAGCATGCACGGCAAATGGAACCGTGCGCTCCAGATGCTGGCCGGTTTCTGTGAAAACCTGGCGGAAGGCGACGAATTGTTTCTGGTCACCCTGGAGCGCCAGGCGAGGTTGTTGACCGATTACACGAGCGATTGCGCCGAAATGCAAAACGCACTGCGGCTCACGCAACCGAACGGCCCTACGGCGCTGCTGGACGCTATTCCGCTTGCCGTGGAGCATCTGCGGCTGGCTCATCACCCCCGGCACGCGATTCTCATCATTTCCGATGGCGGCGAGAATTCCAGCCGCACCCACCTATCCACCATCCGTAGCCTGGCGCGCGAGGCCAACGCGCAAATCTACTCGGCGACTCTGGGACTGGAATCCAATTTCGCGCGCACGACGTTCCCCGGGGAGACCCAGGGCCCGGCACTGTTGAGCGAAATTGCGGATTTCACGGGAGGGCGCGCTTTCGCCATCGACGACTGGCGCCGCATCGGAGACGCGGCCGCTGCCATGGCCCGGGAGATTCACGATCAATACGTGATCGGGTACCAACCCCCCAGCGCCGCCGACGATGGAAAGTACCACCGGATCTCCGTCAAGGTGCAACGCGAACCGTCGCAACCGCGCCTGTCTCTGTTTCATCGCAACGGCTACCGCAGCGAACAGTGAAGAACAAGACGTCCGAGCTGCGCTCGGATGGACAAGCCAGGAGGCTTATCCCACTGATGGCTCGAAGCGGCGGCGAACACTATGCCGAACCCGGCGACCTCGATCTGCTGCTGGTGGAAGTACTACCGGTTGAAAACGCCGGCCAGCGAGGCAGCGCATAATATCCAGATCGCCCACGGCAGGAAGACCGCGGTCATCGCCCCGCCCATCGAGAGCTGTTTCCCACCGGCCGCCTTGAGTCCGATGGCGACCAGCACTAGCGTCCACAAGCGGAAAAGGTCGAGCGCCGAGGCCAGCGAGTAGAGGAACTTGGAGGTGGTCAGGGGATCCATAAAAGCGCCCGGGTTGAAGACCAGCGGGTTCTGCAGGTTGAAGTCGTCGGGCGGCTTCATGAACATTACCGCAATCGCCAGTAGCGCCATGATCACTCCCGGCAGCCCCGCGTAACAGAGGATCGCGAACACCTGCTTGAGCCGCACCTGTGCGGACATCATGCCTTTCACGATGCCCAACAAAACCGCCGACCAGATCAGCCACACCAGGGGGATGCCCACCAGCACTCCCACGTAACCGGCGATGGGTGCGATCTTCACCGCCATCTGGATGCCCGCCTCGCGCTGTTCCGGCGGTTGCTGCGCTGCCCGCGAACTAGTCTCGGTCTGGTGGCGGATCATGCGTTCCCACCCCACATGCTGTCCGAACAGCGCCATGTAGCCCAGAGAAACCGCAATCACCAGAATCAGGGGCGCCCAGAAGCCAGGGCGCGCAGCCACATCCTCAAAGGTCTTGGCGGGTTCGAAGAACACGCCGGTCAGTCGCGAGCCCTCACCCAAACCCTTGGCCTGGGGCTCTTCTTCCGGTAGCAGCTCAGGTGTCATATCAGGACCGATTGTACTCCAGCATCCGCTCGCGCGCTCGGGTTTCAACGCGATCGTCTTCCGCCTGATGTCGCAGGAGCGCTGCCGGAAGCGAGATTTATCGCTAAATTATGGTCAATACCCGACTCGTGGACTTTACGCCGGATGCCCGGCATGACACAATGTGAAACATGCCGGACACTGTAATTGTGATTGCGAGTGGGGATCTGCGGCTATCGGCCAACCGGATGTGCTGGCCCGCCCAGGCCCAGGCCGAAGAGGCCGTCATGAATGCCATCCGCCGCGAAGGCCGCGAGGTGCGGCGCGGGCATGCCTGCGACCCCGTCAAGCAGCACGGGTTCATTGATAGCCAGAAGTACGGAATGGAAGTATTCCGCGGCCTCGCGCCGGATGCGCCGCTGGTGGTGGTGGAAGCGGTCTGGCAGTACACTCATCACATTCTGCACGGTCTGTACACGCACAAAGGGCCGATCCTGACGGTGGCCAACTGGAGCGGCCAGTGGCCGGGATTGGTCGGCATGCTGAACCTGAACGCGTCCATGACCAAGGCGGGCATCCCGTACAGTACGTTATGGAGCGAGGATTTCACCGACGAGTTCTTCCTGAGCGGTGTGCGCAAGTGGCTGGCCGGGGAGACGGTAAACCACGACGTAAGCCACGCTCGCGCGCTGAGCCAGTTCCAGCTTCCGGCCAAGGCCGAGGAGGTGGGGTCCCGGCTGGCCGAAGAACTGCACCGCGGCAAGGCCATCATGGGCATTTTCGACGAGGGCTGCATGGGCATGTACAACGCCATCATTCCCGACGAATTGCTGCACGCCACGGGTGTGTTCAAGGAACGGTTGAGCCAGTCGGCGCTGTTTGCCGAAATGCGGCAGGTGAGCGATACCGAAGGCAAGGCCGTTCGCGGCTGGCTGGATGCCAAGGGCATGCGTTTTGCGACGGGCCCAAACGCGGAGACCGACCTCACCGACGAGCAGATTCTGTCGCAGTGCAAGATGTACATCGCGGCCATGCGGATCGCCGACGATTTCGGCTGCGACACGATCGGAATTCAGTATCAGCAGGGTTTGAAGGATCTGGCGCCGGCGTCGGACCTGGCCGAGGGCCTGCTCAACAATGTGGACCGGCCGCCGGTGAAGGCGCGCAACAACGGACGCGTGCTCTACGAGGGCAACGCCCTGCCGCACTTCAACGAAGTGGACGAGTGCGCGGGCCTGGATGCGCTGGTCACCAACCGGACCTGGAAGGCTCTGGGCTACGACCCGGAAACCACGCTGCACGATATCCGCTACGGCGAATCGTACGCGGTGAACGGGCGCGAAGAGTTCGTCTGGGTTTTCGAAATATCGGGTGCCGTGCCGCCGGCGCATCTTACGGGGGGCTATGCCGGCTCGGTGTGCGAACGCCAACCGGCGATGTACTTCCGGCTGGGCGGTGGCAGTCTGAAGGGTGTCAGCAAGCCGGGCGAGATCGTCTGGAGCCGCGTTTTCGTGGATGGCGGCAAGCTGAAAGTGGATATTGGCCGTGCGCGGGCGATTGCATTGCCCGCCGCGGAGACGGAGCGGCGGTGGCAAATCACGACCCCGCAGTGGCCGATGATGCACGCCGTGATGTACGGCGTTACGCGGGACCAGCTGATGGCGCGGCACAAGTCGAACCACATACAGGTGGCGTACGCGCCCGATGCCCCGGCGGCCAACCTGGCGCTGGCAACCAAGGCCGCGATGTTCCGCGAGATGGGGCTGGAAGTGGCCATCTGCGGCACGGACCATGGGCTGTAACGAAGGCCCAAAACGAAGGATTGACACGAATTGGCGCATGGGGCACTATTGCCTGGAGGGTATCCATGCGTCCATTTCTTTTCGTTGCGGTTCTGACGGCAGCAACCTGCGCTGCCTGGTCACAGGGGGTCGAACGCTGGTCCGTAAAAACGAGCGTTCCCGACGGCACAAACTTCTCCAAGGCTACACAGGCTACGCTGACGGATCTGCTCGCGCTGCCGGACGCGCCCGGGGTTACCCACAATGACAAACGCTATGATTCGGCGCGCATCCCTGCCCAGGCGGGCGACAAGTTTCCAGAGGGGCAGTTGGTGACTACCACCGGATGGCTTCATCTGGTGGCGGGTGAGACCGACGGCGATTACCACATCCAAATCAGCGCATCTGCTACCACGGGAGACCATTGCCTGATCGTGGAAGTGCCTAATCCCGACCCGAAGTTCACTCCGAGCGCGGACCTGGAGCCGAAGTTCGCGGCGGTACGGGACTTGATCAAGACTAAGATGCTGGCAGGGAAGGACCCTTCGGTTAGCGGATCGGTGATGCAGCATCCCGTATATGTGACGGTGACCGGGATCCTGTTCTTCGATGATGCGCACGTGGGCGATCAGCCGCGCGGCAAGAAAGGCATGAAGGCCGCGACCCTGTGGGAACTGCACCCCGTGACGGCGATCGCCTTCGCAGCGCAGCCGAAGTAGTCTACTCGTCCGCTAGAAATCTGCGGACTTTGGGTGCCATGTACTCCAGAACGTTGAGTAACTCGTGCCCGGAGTCGAGCACTTCGAGACGCGCGTCAGGGTGCGTCGCGGCGAATTCCGAGGAGTAGCGTGCCGGCACGACGTCGTCTTGCGCGCCGTGGAAGATCAAGGCGGGCTGGCGGAAATCAGGGTAATCCTCGTACTTCAATCCGTCATCGAGCAGGGCATAGGAGAGGCGGAGCGGGCGGTTCTCGCCGTAGTGAAAGACTTCGACCGCGCCTGAGGCGCGCCAGACATCGACCGCGTCGGCGCCCATGCGTTCGGCCCAGCGCCGCGCGAAGCCAAAGGCCGGCGCCAATAACACCACGCGCGACACCTCCGGATGACGGGCGGCGTAGAGGGCGGCGAGGTAGCCTCCCATGCTGCTGCCCATCAGGGCTACCGGATTGCCTGCGGCGGCGCGTTCGATCACGCGCAGTTGCCCGCTGATGGTGAGGTGCTCGAAATCGCCGGCCGCGAGATCGGGGATGTCAATGACGGCGCCCGCGGCGCGCAGGCGTTCGGCAAAGAATCGGGCTTTGCTGGACGCGGGAGACGAAGCGAAGCCGTGCAGGTAAAGGATGCGGTTCATTTCTTGGCGGGGGCTGGTGGCGGGAGAGGCGTTTCCAGTTCCGTGAACTTGATTTCGGCGTCGGCGCTGAACATCTTGAACGGTTCGTAGCGATAGAGGTTTTCGGTGATCATCTTGCCCTCCACCAGGTGACGGTGGATCACGGAAGCGGGGGTGAGGAATCCATGCGCGGACTGGACATAGTCGATCGTGGCCTCGTCGCGAACCCGCTGGCCGGCCTGGGGATGCCCGGACCACGTTTGGAGGAGAACCGCCGTGGCATCCTGGGGATGTTCCGACCAGGACTCAATGCGCAGCGGCATGCCATCGGACTTGCGCACGAGGAGGCGACCCTGGAGGGCGACGCGCGACGCCTGGTTGCCGAGGAACTCGAGCATGCCGCCATCGGGAGAGGTTTGTTGCCACTTGAGCACCCAGGCGGCGTCGGCGCCAACCTGTTCCTCGCCGGCGAGCACGACCTTCATGTTCGACAATCCACGTTTACTGAACGCCAGGAGGAGGATACCGTAGTCGGTGGCAATGTCCACCAGTCCGTGCCTTGCGAAATCCTCCAGCATGCGCTTACGAATCCGGTCGTCAGGCGACGTGATGCCGAGGGACAAGGCGTGGCGGGCGCGCTCGACGCTTTGGACCTTGCGGCCATCCACGGAGATTACCTGGCGAAGTTCAGTGAGGTTCTGCACAGTGGAATCTTTGAGGGTGCCCACGCTGTACTCGGAGATAATCTGGCGGACTACCAGGCGGGGCGGAGGTACCGTTGCCGTGGCCGCTTTCCCGATGCGCGGACGAAAGCGCGTCGAAGGCATCAGTGCCCGCTGCTCCAAAACCTCCTGGGTCAGTGACTTGGGGGCATTCTGCTGAAGGGCCTCGGCCTCCTCGGCGACCCTGGACAGGAGATCGGCGAGGCTCGGTTGCGCGGAATTTTGGGCGAAGACTAAGAAAGCGGCAACCAGCAGCATGGCTCCCTCCAGTTTAGTCCTTCGGTCCACTTAAATCACTAATCAGCATGTACCTTATTTTCAATAAGATATGCGTGTTTCGTGGGATTTCAGACGTATTGGGGCGAAATAATACCCAGATTGCTGTTGCATCCGGAGGGGGGGCTCTGGTATTCTGAACAAGTCGCCGATTTGGGGATCTTGGGAATTGCACGCCCTCCGGGCTTGTAAAGTACTTGCGACGGTGATAGAGTAACACTAGATCCTCTGCAAGGAATGGTAACAAAACTCTGTGCGGGCCACCGCATGGAGCGGAATACGGCCTTCCTGTTTGGTTCTTTAACAAGCTCTCATAAATTTTCCAGTTCGTGATGTCCCGATTTCGGGGCTTTTCGCGGCTGAACAAGTTTCGAGGCCTGCCATGCTTCACGATATTACGATGTCGTGGGGGATGAGCGCAGATCATTGACAATCTGGTTGGATGCAGTAAAGAAACACTTCGTCAGAACTTTGAGTAAACCGGAGCGAGATTAAAACTCACAATATCAAACGAGAGTTTGATCCCGGCTCAGAATCAACGCTGGCGGCGCGCNNAAAGTGGAGCAATCCATGAGTACAGTGGCGTACGGGTGAGTAACACGTGGGTAATCTACCTCTTAGTGAGGAATAACCCTGGGAAACCGGGGCTAATACCGCATGAGCCTGAGAAGGGAAAGCAGAAATGCGCTGAGAGAGGAGCCCGCGGCCGATTAGCTAGTTGGTGGGGTAAGAGCCCACCAAGGCAGAGATCGGTAGCCGGCCTGAGAGGGCACACGGCCACACTGGCACTGAAACACGGGCCAGACTCCTACGGGAGGCAGCAGTGGGGAATCTTGCACAATGGGGGAAACCCTGATGCAGCGACGCCGCGTGAGCGATGAAGCCCTTCGGGGTGTAAAGCTCTTTCGTCAGGGAAGATAGTGACGGTACCTGGAGAAGCAGCTGCGGCTAACTACGTGCCAGCAGCCGCGGTAATACGTAGGCAGCAAGCGTTGTTCGGAGTTACTGGGCGTAAAGGGTGTGTAGGCGGTTTTTTAAGTTTGGTGTGAAATCTCCCGGCTTAACCGGGAGGGTGCGCCGAATACTGAGGGACTAGAGTACGGGAGAGGAAAGTGGAATTCCTGGTGTAGCGGTGAAATGCGTAGATATCAGGAGGAACACCGGTGGTGTAGACGGCTTTCTGGACCGTAACTGACGCTGAAACACGAAAGCGTGGGTAGCAAACAGGATTAGATACCCTGGTAGTCCACGCCCTAAACGATGCATATTTGGTGTGGGCAGTTCATTCTGTCCGTGCCGGAGCTAACGCGTTAAATATGCCGCCTGGGGAGTACAGTCGCAAGGCTGAAACTCAAAGGAATTGACGGGGGCCCGCACAAGCGGTGGAGCATGTGGTTTAATTCGACGCAACGCGAAGAACCTTACCTGGGCTCGAA
>PLDO01000115.1 GCA_003136215.1 Bryobacterales bacterium | reverse complement strand
GCGTCTTGGCGTCGGCGAGAAATACGAGCAGGCGTCCCGAAGATCCGTGCGGCGCGACCGACGGGTCAAGCTTGATTTCAAACCGCAGCGGCGCGGCCGCGGCAAATACACTGAAGCATACAGCCAGAACAAAGCGCATAACGTCAGGCTACCGAATCCGCAGCCCGGACGGATCTCGCCCGTCGCCGAGCTTTTTCATTTGCGCGAGCAACTGCGCCTTCAGCGACGCGAGCTGCAGTTTCTGCGCGGAATCGTGGACAAGATTGGTGAGCTCGTACGGATCGTCGGCGAGATTGAAAAGATGCGTGATCTCTCCTTTCGGCGTCGCGACGAGTTTGTCGTAGCCGCGGACCATCATACGCCACTCGTCCGTCTCTTGGAGTTTGCCTTCGGCAAACCCTACTTCGGGCGGTGTCTTGCCGAATAGATCCTCCCCTTGCACGCCCTTGGGAATCTCCACGCCGCAGAGAGTGAGGAGCGTCGGCATGATGTCCACCTGGGACGCGAGATCGCGCGCGTCCGGCTTCAGTTTGCGCGGATACCGGATGGCGAGAGGGATGCGCACGGACTCCTCGTATGGAACATCGTTGCCCTCGAGCCGATGCGAGCCAAGCTGCTGGCCGCAATCGGAGGTGAACACGACGACCGTGTCCTCGGCCAGATTCAGTTTATCGAGGGCGGCGAGAATTTCGCCAAGACGGTCGTCGATCGCGGCGCAACGCCCATAAAATCTCGCGAGAGCCTGACGCACGACGGGCTCCACGCCCGGGGGAACGTTGCCGCGCGGATGCAGGCTGGCAACGTTCGGTTGATGAATGCTGGGCGGATCGGGAAACACAATCTGGACGGCGAACGGAGCTTTTTCAAACGCCTTTATTGCCTCTTCCGGCGTGCATTTCTTCAACTGCCGGAGCGCTTCGTCGTCCAGCTTCGCGGCGTGCGGGAATTTCGAAGTCAGCAGCGCCGTTTGCGCCAGATCGGGCTTCGGACTGGCGCAGTACGTCCGCGAAAACACCACGCTCTGTTTGCCGAATGTTTCCAAATTAGGCGCGCTCAGGTCAGGAGCGCCATCCCACGGCACTGCCTGCCCGCGCCAGCCGCTCGCCGTGATCAGCACCAGATTCGGCGCAGGATCCGCAGCGCAAGCGAGCGCCAGGGGCGAGAGCAGAAATTTTCGACGGTCGATCAAGCCCCTATAATAGAGGACTTGGGAACCAACTTTCGCTCGCCCAGTTCGGCCGCCACGCGCGCCGCCGACCGCGTCTTTGAGCTGAAGAGCGAGATTCATCGCAAGCTGATCGGCGTGCTGAACCTCGATCGCGTCTCCTCGATTCCCAAGGACCGGCTGCGAGCGGAGATCGGGCGCGTGGTCGAGCGTCTGCTCGAAGACGAGCGCACGCCGATGACCACGGCCGAGCAGAACAAGATGATTGAGGAGGTCCTCGACGAAGTGCTCGGGCTGGGACCTCTGGAGCCTCTGCTGAAGGAAGCGTCGATCTCCGACATCCTGGTCAACCGCTTCGACAAGGTCTACATTGAGCGCGCGGGCAAGCTGTCGCTGACATCGGTACGGTTCAAAGACAACGCGCATCTGCTGCACATCATCGAAAAGATTGTTTCGCAAGTCGGGCGCCGCATCGACGAAGCGCAGCCGATTGTCGACGCGCGATTGCTCGACGGGTCGCGCGTGAATGCGATCATCCCTCCGCTGGCGCTGGACGGGCCGTCGCTCTCCATTCGAAGATTCGGGCGGCACGTGATCACGTCGGAGGAGATGCTGCAAAACAAGACGCTGACGCAGGGGATGCTGCTATTTCTTGCCGCGTGTGTGCAGGCCAAGACGACGATTCTTATCTCGGGCGGCACCGGGTCCGGCAAAACGACGACGCTGAACGCGCTTTCGCGCTTCGTTCCCGAAGACGAGCGCATCATCACAATCGAGGACACGGCGGAGCTGCAACTTCAGCAGCGTCACGTCGTGAAATTCGAAACGCGCCCGCCGAATCTAAACAAGGAAGGCGGCATCAGCCAGCGCCAACTGGTGCATACCGCGCTTCGCATGCGCCCGGACCGCATCATCGTCGGCGAGTGCCGCGGGGCCGAAGCGCTCGACATGCTGCAGGCGATGAACACCGGTGTCGAAGGGTCGATGAGCACGGTGCACGCAAACAGTCCTCGCGACGCGTTTTCGCGCCTCGAAGCGATGGTTCTCATGTCCGATGTAGAGATTCCCTCCCGAGTCATTCTCCAACAGCTCGCCAGCGCCATCAAAATGGTGGTGCAGGTTTCGCGCCTCCAGGACGGCACGCGAAAGATCGTGAGCATCGCAGAGGTGCGCGGCGTGGTGGGGGACCGTGTCGACGTGCACGACGTGTTCCTGTTCGAGCGGCTGGGCCTGACCGAGGCGGGCAAAGTGAAGGGGCGGTTCCGAAGCTCCGGAGAGAAGCCGCAGCTTCTGGCGAGGCTGAAGATGAATGGGATTGAAGTGCCGCCTCAGATTTTCGACGAAGTGGTGGATGTGAATTTGTAGGACGGACCACTGCTCCGCAGCCGCCCTCGCGTCCGCCCCACAAAGGTCTAACTTTCGTGAAGACACTACTGACCGTCGCCGTTTCGTTGCTTTTTGCAGCCTCCGCGCTGGCACAGCAGAATGATTGGCTCATCGTACCCGGAAAGCGGATCGGACCGATTACGCCAAACACGAGCCGTGCGGATCTCGACCGGATTTTCGGGAAACAGAACGTGCAGGACCAAGACATCGATGATGGCGAAGGAGGGAAGCTGCCCGCAACGCTGGTGTTCCCCAATGAGACCGCCACGTCCCTCGCGATCTTGTCGCAAAACAAACGCAATCGGGTAGCTCAAGTGCACATCTGTAACAGTTGGTACCCGAGGGACCCCTACTTATTTCCTGCCTGCAAGTGGCACACCGTTGACGGAGTGAGCCTACGGACGAGTCTGGAAAAGCTGGAAGCGCTGAACGGGCGCGCGTTTCAACTCAGCGAATGGGGAACGGACGCTGGCCCCGGCAGCATCAGTTCCTGGCTGGGAGGACGGCTCAGCGTTTACGAAAGGGACGAGAAGAAGGGTTGGTTGGGGCTCGCGCTTGAGTTCCAGGTATCTCGCAACGGGCTCACGGAACAGCAACACAAACTGTATGACTCGATCCAGCCGCAAGAGGGAGTAATGCTGTCGAGCAATCCGGCAGTGCGCGGTCTCCATCCTATCGTCTTCTTTATGGTGCTGTTTTTTCCTGGCAGCGAACAGGGACCGGGTAGGTGACGCGGCCCACAACTGATTAGATCTGCACTTTATCTACCGGCACTCCGCGCTTGCATAGATCGCACGATGCGGCGTCTTTGTAGTACGTCGCGTCCAGCTTCGCCAAATAGTAAAAGGGTAGCGGATCGAAAGTGATGGTCGTCGGATTAGGCTGATAAATCACCACCGCCAGCCCGACCACTTCCCCGCCCTTCGACTCCACCAGCTTTTTCAATTCCGCCAGCTTCTGCCCCGACCGTAGAATATCGTCGACTAGGAGAACTTTTTCGCCCGGCTTCACTTCCAGGTACTGGCGGAATTTCTGCGGCTCGTTGACGTTCTCGCGCTCCGCCCAATAGACCTGGTGCGCGCGCAACGCCTCGCAGACGCCGTAGGCAACCGGTAGGCCACCGGTGGCCGGTGCGACGATCGACAACTCGGGAATCATCGCCCGGATGTCGGAGTGCGCCCGCAGCTTGCGGCTTAACGCCACACTCAGAATCTTGTTCGCTTCGTAGTAGCGCATGGTCAGCGCCACTTGCAGGTATTCATTGGCGTGCAGGCCGTTGGTGTATTCGAAGTGTCCTTCGCGCAGACCGCCGGTGCGACGGAGCAGGGCGACGACTTCATCATGGGTTGGGACAAGTTGCATAAATTTTAGTGAGAGATCCTTATCATCCCCTGGCAGACGTCAGGGGTTATAACCCCGTCCCGTGAGGGCGGGGATTCGCGATGGCCCCGGCACGTCATGCTAGTGAGCGCCTTTGCCGCTCAAAACGTGCGGGACGGTTCGCAGCAGGATTTTCCAGTCGAGCGCCAGCGACCATTGATCGATGTACTGCATGTCGAGCTTCATCCAGGTTTCAAAATCGACCGCATCGCGGCCGCTGACCGCCCACAGGCTGGTGATGCCGGGACGCATGCGCAGCCTTCTCCGCTGCCACCGCTTATATTGTTCCACTTCGTCCGGCAGCGCGGGACGCGGCCCCACCAGAGACATGTCGCCCTTCAGCACGTTCCACAGTTGCGGCCACTCGTCGATCGAAAATTTACGCAGCCAGCGGCCGACGCCGGTCAGGCGCGGGTCATTCGGGATCTTCATGGCGAGCTTGCGTTCGCTCAGGTGCTCGACATCGGCGCGCATCGCTTCGGCGTTCTGGCACATGGAGCGGAATTTGTAGAACACGAACCGCCGCCCGTTCAAGCCGCAACGCACCTGCCGGAAAATCGCCGGGCCGGGCGACGTCAGCCGGATCAGCAGCGCGATCAGCAGCATCAGCGGACACAGAAACACCACCGCCGCCCCGGCCAGCAGCAGGTCGGTCAGGCGCTTGACCAAAAGCCGGATTTCATCGTGAGGCGTCGCCGAAAACGTCAGCAGCGGCGACGATCCCAAGCGCTCCAGATACATCTTGCTATTGACGTGCGGAAAGAAATCGACGGCCACGCGCGTCCGCACGCCTTCTTCATCGCACATCAGGAACACTTCCTCGAGTTCCGCCAGGCTCTCGCTGCCCACCGCGAAGATCACTTCGTCCACTACGTGCTGCCGCAGAATCGAGGGTAGATCTCCGACCGGCAGCACCTTGTAGGATGCGCGCAACTGGATCTCCGACGGACTTTTGGTAGTTTCGCTCAAGAACCCGCGCAGCCGGATTCCATACTCGCTCGATTGCTCCAGCCCCCGCGCCAAATGCACCGCGCGAGCGCCAGTGCCCACCACCATCACGTAGTGGGGCGCCGCAAACTCGCGCCGGATCACGCCCACCACCCGTCCCGCCGTCAGCCGGAACAAGAGCAGCAGTACCCACGCGTAGGCCGAAAAGAGAACCAGAAAGAAGCGGCTCAGCTCCAACCGGAAGACATATTCGAAGACGATCATGCACAGCGCGCCATACCCGCACTGCCGCGCCGCGTCACGCAGGATTACGCGCGGATTCCCTATGTCCAGCTTCTCGTAGACTTCCAGCCAGAGACCGATGGCGACCCACGCCGCCAACCCAAAGGCGAGTACCAGAGCCTTGCGTTCCACCGTCAGATAGAAGGCGTGCTCCAGATGCAGCAGCACGCGCGTCTGGTACGCCGCCTCAAACGCCAAGGCAGCTAAAAGGACGTCGGATAGTCCAAACAAAACACGGGCTTTACGATGTCGTCCAAACATCCGGATTCAGCATATCACGCGGCGCCTCGCGCATAAACGACTTGCTCGCGCCGGGCCACCGGGCTGGCGGGCGAAAGCGCCTGCCAACCTCGGATCTATGCCTGTTTGGGGTCGCTCTTGGCGAAGTACAACGCCACCGCCCGGTCGATGTTGACCTTGGTCATCCTGACCGGCCGGCCTTCGTATTCGCTGATGGCCTTAACCAGGCGGTAAATGTCCCTTGGATAGCAGGCGCGCAGCACGGCCGCGGTGTACTCTTCGCAGCGCCCGCGCATGTACTCGGCGCATCCTGGTTCGGTGGGTACCTGATAAACCTGCATCACCCGGCGGAAGATCTCATCGAACACTTCGGCGTTGATATTCTCCACCAACACCTTGGTCTGAATGCGGCGGAGAAAGGCCTCATCGGCCAGTTCGTGGGGATCCAGGTTGCTGGAGAACACCACCATCAGCTCAAAGGGCACCTGGAACTTCATCCCGGAGGACAGGGTGAGGTAATCGACACGGCGGTCCAGGGGGACGATCCAACGGTTGAGCAGATCGCGCGGCGCGAGCCGCTGACGGCCGAAATCGTCGATGATCAGGATGCCGTTGTTAGCCTTCATCTGGCAGGGGGCGATGAAGACGTGGGTGGTTTCGTCGAGCCTGAGTTCCAGCATGGCTGCCGAAAGCTCGCCGCCCACGGTGATGCAAGGCCGCTCGCAGATCGCCCAGCGCGGATCCAGCAGGTCGTCTTGAAATGGCACCTGTTTGTGAACTACGGGATCGAAGAGAGCGACGATGTGCCCGTCCACCTCCACCGCGTAGGGCACGGCAATGGCGTCCTTATAGATACGCAGGATGCGTTCGGCAATGCTGGTCTTGCCGTTCCCCGTGGCGCCGTAAAGGAACAGCGACTGGTGGCCGATCAGCGAGGGACCAAGCTGGTCCAGCAAGCCGTCCGGCAGGACCAGATCGTCGAAAGCCTGGCGCAGGCTTTCGCGGCTCAAACGGACATGCGCCGCCTGCGCCCTGACCACTTTCTGATATTGCTGGATGGAGACCGGAGCCGGTCCCACGTACTGGCAAACCTCGTTGCGCCCGGCGGCCTGCGCCCGCCCGGTCGCTGTCAAGGTGAACGAATAGTCGTCGCCCGTCATCCCCTTGACTTCCAGGAGCTGCTGGTTGCGGAACTGATGGAAGAGGGTTTCCAGCAGGGGGAACGACAGCTTGAGTGTCTGGTGCAACAGATGCAGGGTGCCCGACCCGTGAAGCCACAGGTAGCGGAGAACCAGATCGGCGACCACGGAGCGCGGTACGCCCAGGTCCTCCAGTCGATCGGGTACAATAGGCCAGCAATCTTGCCGGACGGTTTGGGGGGCTGCAAATGCGGCGGTCATCCGCTACGAAATATACACGAGCCCCGGGGTTTGGTACCAGTACGCAATTGGATAACGTAACCCACGCGCCAATCGATATCTAAGGAAAATCACCCAAACCACGCTGCAGGGTGCACCGTGACGGCGATTCGATCTGAACAGGTTAAGGAGCACTCAAGGCGCACAATTCCGCTAGAATCCGTGCCGCCACCAGCTTGCCGCGCTCGCCGGTCTCCCCGGTGGGGCCGACACACGACGGGCAACCCGCCTGGCAGGAACAGGCAGCCAGCAGCCCGGCAGTCTGGCGGAGCAACTCGGGCGCCAGGCGATAGAGCGGCGCGCTCTGGCCCACGCCGCCCGGATACATATCGTAGAGGTAAAGGTTGGGTTCGAAAACCTCGAGTCCGCCAGCAATCTCTTCGCTCAAGGCGACACCAAGGTCGCGCGGGTCGCACATCAACAGGAGGGCGGCGACCGTGCGCAGCGCATTGCCCAGGCCGGTGATGCCGCTTTGCTTCTCGGTGGGAGTGAAATCCGTCAAACGCGCCAGGAAGGCCGCCGGGAAATGCAGCCAGAAGGCCGTAGTGTGCATCTCCTGCTCCGGCATATTGAGCTTGCCCGCGCCCACGTTCTCCATGGTGTAGAACTTGATCTTCTTGAAGCCCACGATCTGCCGGTTGACGCGCACCTCGCCGTGAGCGCGCCGCGCGGCCCCCGGATCGCATCCCTGCGCCGTGCCCTCGAACTCTTCCAGCGCCTTTACCTGTGTGTAGTCGATGGCGTCGGTGTAGTAGTCGCAGTCCACGCTCTTCACGTAGGCCTTGCGCTGGTCGTAGTCGAAGCGCTCCACGTGAAACTGGCGGGCTTCGTGCAGGTAGATGGCCTTCTCGTGGAGCGTGGTGAGGGCGGTGGGGAAGGAGACCTCGGCGATCACCTTGGCCTCCCCGGTGATGTCCACCACCACGAAATTGTCGCTGCTCACGGAGCGCAGGCTGGTGGCATCGGCGGGGTAGGTGTCGCTGGTCCAGTGCCAGGCGCCGGCCGAGTGGTGGAGGAATCCGCTCTCTTCCAGGAAGCGGCAGATCTCGCCGAGATCGTGCGTGCCGAACTTTTCGCCGTCGCGTAAGGGCAGTTCGAAAGCGGCGCACTTGACATGCGCCAGCAGGATCTCCAGGTTCTGGGGATTGATGTAGGCGTGCTCCGGCGAACTGCCGAAAAAGTAATCGGGATGCTCCACGATGTACTGATCGAGCGGCGCGCTGCTCGCCACCAGGACCGCCGCCGAGGTTCCCTGCCGCCGCCCGGCACGTCCCGCGCGCTGCCAGCTGGAAGCGATGGTGCCGGCGTAGCCCGCCATGACTACGGCATCCAGCGAGCCGATGTCGATTCCCAGTTCGAGCGCGTTGGTGGCCACCACGGCCTTGATTTTGCCGTCGCGCAGGCTCTGTTCGATCTCGCGCCGTTCGCGCGGCAGATAGCCGCCGCGATAGCCGCGCACGGTCTCACTGGGCACGGGACCACGGTCGCAGGCGTCCTTCAAATACTTGACGAGCACCTCGGTGGCCAGCCGGTTGTTGGCGAAGACCAGCGTCTGCAAGTTGTTCTCGATGAACTTGAGCGCCATGCGCCGCGTTTCGGCGATGTAGCTGCGCCGGATGCCGAGTTGCCGGTTCACAACCGGCGGATTATAGAAAATAAAGAACTTCTCGCCGCGCGGCGCCCCGTTGCGCTCCACCAGTTCAAAAGGCTCGCCGGTCAGCGCCTCGGCCAGCTCGCGCGGGTTGGCGATGGTCGCCGAGCAGCAGATGAATTGCGGCCTGGAGTTATAGAACTCGCAGATACGCTTCAGGCGGCGCAGCAGGTTCGCCAGGTGGCTGCCATACACGCCACGGTAGTAGTGCAGCTCGTCGATGACGATATAGCGCAGGTTCTCGAAATAACGCGCCCATTTGGTGTGGTGCGGCAGGATGCCGGAGTGCAGCATGTCGGGATTGGTGAGCACCACGTTGGCGCGCTGCCGGATGGCGCGGCGGGCGTCCTGCGGGGTGTCGCCATCGTAGGTGAAGGCGCGGATATCGCTGCCCATTTCCTCCACCGCGCGCTGAAACTCGTGAAGCTGATCCTCGGCCAGCGCCTTGGTGGGGAATAGGTACATGGCACGGGCGCCGTCGTCGCCCATCAGCAGATTGAGCACCGGCAGGTTGTAGCATAGTGTCTTGCCGCTGGCGGTCGGGGTGACGATGACCACGTGCTTGCCGGCCTGAACTGCCGCGAACGCGTCGGCCTGGTGGCAGTACAGGCGGGAAATCCCGCGCTTCTCCAGTGCCGCGCGCAATTTGGCATCCACCAGCGCTGGCATATCGGCGAAGGTTCCTTCGGCAGCGGGTTGATGATGGATCGCACGCACCGCCGAATCCGCCTCCAGGTGCCTGGCTCGGAAGTAAGACACCACTGCTTCCAGCGATTGTTTAGGGGAGATCGTAGAGGATAACGACAGTTCCCGGGAAAGATCGGGAAAACCAAGGGAATAGTTCATTGCACGCTTTCGCCTTTTCTTTGCTACCTTACAACGAAAGCGCCCCGCGACACAAGCGGGAGCGGAGCAGGTGTTACTGGGAGGCGGCTCGGCCGCGGACGAACTCGTAGCGTTCCAACGTGGCGGCAATCTGAAAACTGGTGCTTGCCTCATCCGGGGTGACGCCAACCCGGTCGGCGCGCAAGACCTTCCCCATGCAACGCAGGCTGACCGATTGCGGGCCCTCGTGGTTCAGGGTAATCAAGTATTCAATGGGCCCGCCGAGATCCGGCTCTCCATTCATAGTGAACAGAACTCCATTGGAACTGATGTTCTTGGTAAAACCAGGAAGTATCACGCGTCCGGCGCCGGAACGGGTGATGGAAAGTGGGAGTTGGAGTTGGAAACGCCGTGCTCGTCGCTGTTCCATGGTGGTATCGGTGATTTCGATGTTAGGTGCAATACCCGCCAAGGTCAATAGAACTGGTTTGCCCTTATAGTCCAAAGGTACTATGCAGAACGCGAAAACAGTACGGCGAGGGGTTCTCGAGGGAGGAAAGTGGGACAGACGATCGTCTTTTGCTCACCCAGGCCCGCGATTTTACGAGCCGTGACCGACCACGCAAGCGATAGTCCGTCCCACCGGGAAGGGATGCTTAGGCTACCTTTACGAAAATGATGACCATGACGTAGAGCGCCAGCGATTCGATCAGCACCAGGCCCAGCAGCAGGGCGAAGCGGATGGCGGCGGACGCTCCGGGATTGCGCGCCATACCTTCGGCGGCGGCGGCCACGGCTTTGGCCTGCGCCAGTCCGCACATGCCGGAAGCAATCGCCATGGAGAAACCGGCGGTGATCGCTACCCAGTGTCCATTGGCGGTCTGGTTGCCCGGCGTCTGGCCGAACAGCGGGCATGCGATCATCAGGACTGCCATCAGAAACAGCATCTTCCACATCATCTTCTTTGTCATATGTACTCTCCTAAGAAATCGCCCCCAGGAGGTGGTCCCCGTCATCCTCGTGCAGCCGGGTTCACGCTGGAAGGGCGGCATAATGCCGGTATTACTCTTCGTGCGAAACCGCTCCGGCCACGTACATCATGGTGAGGAGCATAAAAATATATGCCTGCAGGATGGAAACGAAGATGTGCAGGCCCATGAAGATCGCCGGGAACAACAGTAACGTCAGCCTGAGAAACACCATGGTCACCTGCTCGCCCGCGTACATATTGGCGAAGAGACGGATGGTGAGCGAAAGCGGACGCGCCAGGTGGCTCACCAGCTCGATGGGAATCATCAGGGGTGCCAGGAAAGGCATCGGGCCGGCGAAATGCGCCAGGTACTTCAAGATGCCGTTGGCCTGCACGCCCACGATGTTGTAGTAGAAAAACGTGGCGATGGCGCAACCCGCCGGAACCGAAGGCACCATGGTTGGCGACTCCATGCCCGGGATGACGCCGATCAGGTTGCAAAACAGAATGAAGATGAAGAGGGTTCCGAAATACGCGACGTACTGGCGGCTGGCGTGCCCCACCTGATCGTGCGCCTGCTCCCGCACGAAGTCGTAGATCAGTTCGAAGCAGTGCTGCAGCTTTCCCGGGCTGTCGGCGGAGAGCCGCGACTTCAGAATGGCGAACAGCACGACGATAATCGCCGCGACCAGCAATTGCATGGTGACGAAGTTGGCCCAGGGGCGCGCCTCGGGGGCCATGCCGGCAAGTCCTGTCAGCGTGTTGCCAACGCCGGCAAGATAATCGTTGAACAGCTTAGTGATCCACAGTTCCGTTTCGTGCATACGCCAGTTCGAGGAGGATTTCGAGAATAACCGCCGCAACCGAGACAAACAGGCCCGAAAGTGCGGCCGGCAGGCTGATTGCCGAAAATCTCAATATAACATAGGCGCCCCCGCCCAACAGCACGTAACGCATGCCCAGGAACACCGCTTTGCGCGGCTTGCCAGCCGCCCCGCCGATGCCATCCACCAGTTGCTTCAGCCACCGGAAGTTGAGCGCGGATACCGCCGTCCCGATCAACCATCCGGCGCCCCACCACCAACCCCGCCAGGCCAGCAGCGCGACGGCCCCGCCGGCGCCGATCGCCCAGATTAGCTTCCAGATGCGCGCCACGGCGCGATCCATCCACAATTCGTCTTCGGTGGCCGGATCCCTCTCACCGGTCATCGCTTGTGTCCCGCATGAGTTGCCGGATGAGCTGCACGAGCCCGGCGGCAATCCCCAGGATCAGCCCCGGGATATAGAGCCAGGTAGTTCCGAATTCCTTGTCCAGCAGGTATCCGAGTCCATAGCCGAGCAGCGCCGACACGGGCATCATGAACGCCAGTGACGTGTATTCGCCTACCATCACCGGCCACGGTTTCTTCGCCACACGTACAGTCTACTGCGTGGCGCGCTCCGCCGCCTCTCTTACCAGAAGGCCCATCTTTGGGTGGGAAGGCTCCATCTTGGGATGGATGCCGAACTCCTCGAGAGCTTCCGTAGTGGCCGGTCCGATGGAACATACCAGGCAGCGGCGCAAATTGCCCAGTGCGGCGTCCTCGATTCCGAGTTCGCGGGCCACGCGCGCCAGGTGCATGATTTGGATGGCGGTGGTGAACAGCGCCACGTCGAAGGCGCCTGCCGCCAGCCGGCGCGCCGCCTCGCGCAGCGGTTCCACATTCTCCGGCAGATCCCACTGGTAGACGCGCACCCCCGTCACTGCGGCGCCCCGCGCCCGCAACCCCTCCAGCAGTTCGGTGTTGGGCCGGCCGTACTCCTGCACCGCAATCCGCCGCTCCGGCCGCCCTTCGGTCGCCGCCAGAAGTTCCCGCCAGGTGTTGGGTTCGGGCGCCACGATGGCCGCATTCAGTCCCATTTCGCGCAGCGCCGCGACGGGCTTCGGCCCGCGCGCCACCAGCGTCACGCGCCGTAGTGCGTCGGCGAACGCCGGCTCGGGAAAACGCGCGGCCAGCAGCCGATTCAACTGGCGCGTGCCGACTCCCGTGAGCAGGACAACCATCTCGAACTCGCCGGCGAACAGGCGCTCCGCGAAGGCGAACGCCGCGGAGTTTTCCGCCAGCGGGGCCTCGCGCATGGAGGGGGCCACGAACGGGTCGCCATCCTGCTTGCGGATCAACTGTTCCATCTCCGCCGCACGCCGGCTTTCCAGCGCGAGCACGCGTAATCCGCCAAACCCCATGTCGCGATTATAGTGGCAATCCGGGTATACGCGTTCCCCGAAGAGGGACGCCCGGGCGCGCGGGCATCGCCCGGCCGTCTGGCCCGCTCTCACGTTGCGGCGGAGGGTCCATTGTGTTATTTATGGGTTCAAGCCGAAGAATCCAACGAAAAACCGCGCCGCTGAAGCGAGTAGCGACGGCCAGTCATAATCTGATCAAAGGATGGCATCCCGTGGAAGCTGTCAATCGCAAACTTATCCGTCCGTCATTGAACGAAATTAAAGAACAGATCGCTCCTCCGCGCCGCGCACCGTTGCAGAAGAAACCGGTTCCGCCGGATCAGACCAACGCTGAGAATTTCTATTACGTGAAGCAAATGCAGGCCAAAACGCCGATGGTCTTCGTGTTGCGGGATGGCGAAACACTACACGGCGTGATTGAGTGGTACGATCGGTGCTGTCTCAAAGTGAACCGCAGCGAAGGGCCCAATATCCTGCTCTATAAGCCGGCCATCAAGTACATGTACAAGGAGAACTGACCGCTAGTGTGGTGTCCACGAAATAACTAGACA
>PLDO01000235.1 GCA_003136215.1 Bryobacterales bacterium | reverse complement strand
CCGCTGGTAGCGCCGCCGGCAGCCAGCCTCACGGTCACGGACTGCGGCGGCGCGTTGTCCAGCGATTGCAGCGTAATCCGCGCTTCCATGCCGGGCAGTTCGGGTGCCGTCCCGGGGCTGAAGTCCACGCGCACGAACAGGCTCTCGCCGTCGCTGCCGAACAGCACCTCGCTCACCAGGAACTTCTTGCCGTGCATGGAGCCGGAGCGCTCGTCGACGCGGTAAAGGCCGGCGCCCAGCCACTCGAAGTACGACGTCACATCGCCATCAATGGTGGGGTGGATCGCGCCCGTGGGAGCCACCCGGACATCCGGCGTGGAAACGCGCAGAATGGGCCGCGAGAGTTCCTCCGGCGGCGCCAGGTTGAGGAAGCGGTAAACGTTGGCCAGATGGCTGCGGTAGAGCTGGTCGAATTCCGGGCGATTGGCGGAATCGTGTTCCGGGCCGTACCACCAGCACCAGTCGCTGCCTTCGGCGATGAGCAACTCCTCGTATGCCAGGCGGCGGCCGGCTTCCGGGACACCCGTGGTGGCATCGTAGGTGGCACGGGCGCGCAGCAACTGGGTCCAGGCCTGGTTGTCTTCCTCGGCGCCAATCCAGATATCGAAGTTGGCGTTGATCCAGGAGCCCGGAAAGATGTGGTCCAGCGGCTCGGGCGCCATCCGGCGGAATGCCTCGCTGGCGGTTATGGCGCTCATCGAGGGGTCGTCTGTGATGCGCTGGTAGAGTTCGCGCAGGAACGGGCGGCCGTTGTGGTGATAGTATTCCCAGGCGTTCTCGCCGTCCAGGATGATGGGCACCAGGGCGTCGCGGCCGGCGGCCAGAATNNAAGCCGATCAGGTCGCTCATGAAATGGTCGCGGAAGATCAGCCGCATGCGCCTGCCGTTCTGGCGCCACTCGTAGGGACGGTACAACCCTTCCACCGGCACGGCGCGCTGCTGAGTGCGGTCCAGCACCCCGCTATCGGTGGCGGCCCACTCGAAGCCCAGTTCGCTCGCCAGGGTGAAGACTTCGTCCGACACCGAGCCTTCGGAGGGCCACAGACCCACCGGCGCCACACCGAAGTGCCGCTCCACGTATTCCCGCGCCAGTTGGAGCTGGAGCCGGGCATCTTGCGGATAGCGGAAGCGCGGCGGCAGCGGCACATTGTCGTGCGCCACCCCGGCGATATTGGAATCGCACAAAAGCGGCAGGATGGGATGGTAGTACGGCGTGGTGGAAATCTCGATCTGGCCCGATGTGGCCAGCCGCCGGTATGCCGGCATGACCCGGCCCACAATCTCGCGCTGCTTTTCGCCCATGCGCCGCTGGTCGTCCAGGGTAAAGTTGCGGCCGCGCTCGATCCAGCCGCGCACCTCGGCGTCGCCGGACTGAAACTCTTCGTCGAACCAGGCGAGCTGCGACCACATCTGCACGTCGCGCAGTTCCTGGGCGCTGAACATGTTGCGCGCCCCGCTCCGCTTCTGGCCGTTGCGCGCCTCGAAAAGCTCGCCGTAGCGCGGGTAGCGGTAGATCATGTGCGCCGGATCGGAGTAGAACGAGTGTTGCAGCAGACGTTCCCGTTCGGATTCAGTCAGATCCTCGGCCGGCTTGAGGGCGAGATCGAGGAACGGGTCGCGCGCCTGGCCGGAAGCGTACTCTTCCACCTGCGCCATCATGGAGGGCACCAGATTGAAGGTCTGCTTCACCTTGGGGAATTCTTCGAGGATGCGCACCATGCCGTAGTAGTCTTTGAGCGCGTGCATGCGCGTCCAGGGAAGCTTGTACTCGCCGGAAGCAAGGTCTTTATAAAACGGCTGGTGCATGTGCCAAAGAAAGCACAGATTAATTTGCGGCATGGTTATGAGCGGGGTGTGCCCCCGAGTTGCTTATCGTCCAAATATACTGCGCACGGGAGGCGGGGGCGCGTCCTTGCGGATGGCCCGCCACAGGATGTCGTTCAGTTCGTCGTCGTTGTTGGTGTCCGCCTCCTCGAAGGTCATGCGCGCGCCGGACCCAAGGGGTACCCCCGCGGTCGCGGCCGGGTTCTTGTCGTCCAGCGGGATGCGCGGCTTCTCGGCGGTGTACGGGGCCGCGTTGGGCTGGCTCTGGAAGGCGGCGGTCATGGGGCGCGCGCCGGCGTCGAAGTGCGTCATGGGCTTCAAACCCAGCAGGAACTCCATGGTGCGCAGCATGGAAGTCGTATTGTACATGCTGCTATCCACGGCGTGGCGCTTCACCCAGGGAGAAATGACGAACGCCGGCGAGCGGTGCGAATCCACGTGGTCGGGACCGTTCTGGGCATCGTCTTCCAGGATGAAAATTGCCGTGCTGGTCCAAAAGCGCGACTTGGAGACACCTTCCACCAACTGGCCGACGGCGTAGTCGTTATCGGCGGCGGCGGAAAGGGGGGCGATCTTGCCCGCGGCGGTCCCCGATGTGTGGTCGTTGCCCAGGCGCATCACGATCAGGCGCGGCATATTGCCGGTC
Source organism: Bryobacterales bacterium (assembly GCA_003136215.1). Classification (GTDB taxonomy): domain Bacteria; phylum Acidobacteriota; class Terriglobia; order Bryobacterales; family Bryobacteraceae; genus Solibacter. The sequence continues at coordinate 24,842 of PLDO01000235.1, read as the reverse complement.
TTCTCATATTGCGCCAGTTCGTTGAGAAAAACCTTGGTGCGATCCACGTCGGGATAGTTGAGGTCGAAGCCGCGGTAGAGCGGGTTGGTTACCTTGGCCAGCACCGGGTCGCGCACGCCGGTGATCTGCTCGGCGCCGGGGGCGGCGTCAGGCTTGTTGTTGACCATGTAGCCGAAGTTGCGCAGGGAAAGGCCGGCCGCCACGGCATTGGTCCAGAGGTAGCCGGCGGGGGGCAGCGAGGCGGCGTCCTGCTCTTCGAAATCGTAGGGAATCCGGCGGCTGGCGTACTTGTTGGGCCACATCTTCTGCACGTAATCGGGGGCGATGGCGGCGGTGGACCAGTTGTGGCCGTCGGCGGAGACGTCGCTGTTGACGTAGAAGTTGTCCAGCAGGACGAATTCGCGCGCCAGTTTGTGAAGGTTGGGGGTGGAGTTCTCGCCGAAGAGGACGAGCGAAGGGTCGCCATTGCCCTCCTTCAGGTCGCCCAGCACCTGGTCGTAGCTGCGATTCTCCTTGACGATGTAGATCACGTGCTCGATTTTGGGGAGGGGACTTGGCTCGTCCAGTTTCTGGTCGCGGTAGGGCGAGTTGGCAAGAACCCGGGCGGTCCAGGCGTTGAGCTGCTCGGCGGTGAAGGGTTCAATCCACGAAGCCGTGCCGGTCTGCATCCGCCCGACGAATTGAACGGCGGGCGGGGAGGGTTCGCCGGCATGCACCGGGTTGGGGCGTTTGGAGGGGTTGGGGCCGTTCTCCGCGTTGGGGTAAGAGCGCAGACCCCTGCCATTCAGGACTACCAGGGTCCCATTGGCAAGCGGGCGCACCGCGGTGGGATACCAGCCGGTGGGGATGAAGCCTTCCACCAGGCTGCGCCCTCCGGAGATGTCCACCACGGCGGCGGCGTTGGCATCCGAGCAGGCCACGAAGAGGCGCTTGCCATCGGCGCTCAGGCCGAGCGCCGATGGGGTCATGCCCAAGGGCTGGCGCGGGGTCATGGCGATGTTGATGCTCTCCACCAGGCTGACGTCCTTGGCGGCGGTCACACCNNAGCGTGCCGTCGGCCCAGTGGGTGACGAAGAAGCTCTTGCCATCGGGATGAAAAAGGATGCGGTAGGGGCGGCGGCCCGTCTTAAACTGGCCGATCACCATGCCGGATTGCGGGTTGACCACCAGGATGCTGTCGCGATAGAGGTTCGCGGCGTAAAGCAGGCGCCCGTCCGGTGAAAAGGCCACGTCGCCGATGAAATCCTGCAGGCCGCGCTGCTCCGTCGGGACTACGACGAATGTCCGCGCCGGCGTGAGCACGCCGTTGGCGAAGGCGAATTCGAAGACGGAAGCGCGCGAGCCCCCGCCCACGTAGACCATGTCGCCCTTGGGCGAGATGGCGAGCCCCAGCCAGCCATCGGCCACCGGGACGCTCCCGGTGACGCGGCCGGACGAGGTTTCGACGACGCTCACCGAGGGGGGCTTGTATCCGCCGTTGAGCACCAGCAGGTACTTCCCGTCGCGTGAGAGAGCCGTGGACATGGGAAGCGTGTCGAGCGCCACCTGGCGGCCCACCGGGTCCAGACGCCATCCGCTGTTGAGCAGAAAGCCGCCGCCCGGGAGCGGTCCCACCTGTTCGCGCGGTGCCGGTTGTGAGCCTAGCAGGGCGGCCAGGGAGAGGACGGCGATGGCCAGGGCGATGCGATATTTCAGCGGACCTGAAAGCGGTGTCATGGGCACCTCTCATTGTATGTGAAGTGCACCAGAGGCTGGCTCTTGCCCGGCCCCTCTTACGCCGTTCCGGTCTTAAACGGAATCACCGTGGCCTTCGGCAGCTCGATGAGCTGCAGCACGCGCTCCAGTTCTTTTTCCTGGAGCGGCTTGGGCAGGACGAACCGCCCGTCGCCTTCGAAGTCCGCCGAAAGCTCGGCATCGTAGCCGTCGGAGAGCAGGATAAACCCGCCAACGCGCGAGTGCATCCGCTCGGAGAGTTCCACCCAGTTCAACCCCGGCGCGTGCAGCGAGCAGAACGCCGCATCGAACCGCATCCGGTTGGCCAGATCCAACGCGGCATCGGAGTTCGTCACCGGCACCACGCGGAAACCGTGGCCGGCCAGCAGCACCAGCAACTGGCGCTGCGCGGCGTCGTCGGGTTCGATGACCAGCGCCGTCATCATGCGCCGCCCCGTGTCGCGCGCCGCGGCGCCATTTGCCGATGCTGTCGCGCGGTCCCTCGCCATTGCCGGCAGTTCCACTTCGAACCGCGGGTCGGAGTTGCCTTTTTCGATCAACCGCACCTCGCCGCCATGGCCCGCAATTACGCTGCGCGTCAAGCCTAGCACCGCCGCCATATCCTCCGGCTTGCGCAACTCCGCGGGCGAGGTGAACGAGATCTCCACCAACAGCCGCCTGGCCAGAAGGCTGGTGCGGATGGTGATCGATTTCTGTTCCGCGCCGGCCAGCGATTGCTCCGCATGCACAAACAGATTGAGGAACACCTGCTCCAGGTGCCCCTGCGAGCCCAGCACGCAGACCGATTCGCGCGACATCAGGTCCCGCACCTTGATTCCGGTTGCCTTCCAGTCGCCTTCCCGGAACTCGATCAGGGTGCGCAGCAGCCCGTTGATTTCCACCGGGCGCGCTTCCCCCTGTTCGGCCGCGGCGAACGAAACCAGGCGCGAGACCATACTGCTGGCCTTGGCCGCTTCCGCCCCGATGGCCGAAACCTCGCGCTCCGCCGGTCCGCCGCGCGCCTTTTCCAGCGCCCGGTGAGCCAGGTTCATGATGGAGGCCAGCGGTGTTTGCAGTTCGTTGACGACGCCGGAGATCAGCCTTCCCACCGCCGCCGTCTTCTCGGTCCGGAATAGCTGCTCCTGCACGGTTCGCTGATCGAGCAGCCGGATAGCCACGCCGATCTGGTTGCCCAGATGCTGCGCCAGGGCCTGCTCATCGGCGCTGAAATCGCGCACGCGGTCGTCCTGGTCCAGTTCCAGCACGCCGATGACTTCGCCTTGCGCCATCATCGGCACGAACAGGAGGCTCTTGGGGGCGCGGTCCCCGGGCTTGGCAGCCACCGGGAACGGGCTCCGGTCGATATCCGGAATTACCAGCAGCGTGCGGTAATGGAAGCAGGCCACGGCGCCCGCCGGCGTGCCGCCCGGCGGGGAGGAGAGCGAGATCGACTCCGCTTCCACGCCTTCGTCCTCAATCGCGTCGAGCGTCTTGGCCGTGCGATTGTGCACGTATAGCTGCACTCCCGTGACGCCGATGATACCCGGCAGCGCCTCCGAGATGCGTTTCAGAATGGTCGCCGCCGAGGAAGCGCCCAGTATCTCTTCGCCCAGTTTGTAGGTGCGCCGCAGGCGCTTGCGCTGGGCACGCACCCGGCGCTCGCGGCTCCACAGGAAGAAACTGACCAGCAGGATCACGGTTATGCCGCTGGCGATCACCGGTTGGGGCACTACCGGTGGCCGCTCGATGGGCACGACGTCGCCGATCTCCCTGACCAGCAGTTCGTAGCCCGAGTTGTACGGTGTCGTCGGGCTGTATTGCAGCGCGATGCCAGTGACCCGGACCGTGTACCCCTTCTGGATCGACTCCAGGTTGGCCTTGGGCGTGCCCGGCGCGCGCGGGATGAACAGTCGGTAGGGTTCCTGCTGCCCGGGCAGCAGAATCATTGCGCCGCCCGTGTTGTAGGCTGGTTTTTCCTGTACGACGCCCTGCGTGCGCACCAGTTCTCCCAGGTGCGCCCTGCTCTGCAATTCGCGAGGGGAGAGCTCCTTGGGTTGAGGCGCCGCGGCGTGCCCAAGCAGGGTGATTTTCTCCGGCGCCACCATCGTCATCCCGTACTGCACGACGACCGTACCCCGGGCTTCGATTTCTTCCCCCGGATGGTAGCGGTCCAGCGAGTTGTCCGCCTGCGGGAGCTTCAGAACGCCGCCGTTGTGACTATCCTGGATGGCCAGCGTGTTGTACTCGGCAAAGTGGCAGGCTGGGGAGGAAACCACGCCGCGCACGATCACCTTCTGGCCGCCATAGGTCGCCGTAAAATCCGGCCCGGAGCGGAATCCTAGCTGCGCCAGTGAGATTCTTGTCTGTGAACGCAGGGAATGGCAGGCCAGCGCCAGGCACACACCCAGCACGACACCGCGCCAGCGCGTTAGGCAGATCGGATCTGCGCTTGCAGCCATAACTCCAGTTCCCCGCTGAGAAAATTATCGGTGGTAAATATGGTTCCAGGCAAGTTAACGTCGGTAGTACGAAGACCAATAACCCGCATTCCGGCAGCCGCCGCGGCGGCGACGCCGGAGTGGGAGTCCTCGAAAACAATGCAGTTTGCCGGCTCGGTTTCCAGCAGCTCAGCCACCCGCAGGTAAACATCGGGATGGGGTTTGGGCTGGCGCACCTGGTGTCCGTCCACCACCGCCCGGAAATACCGGCGGAGCCCGGTTTCTTCCAGCACAAACGCCACGTTCCGCGGCTCGGCGTTGCTCCCCAGCCCCATCGGCAGATCGCGATGCCTCTCCAGGAAGGCGCGCAGGCCCGGCACCAGCATGGTTTCCGTCCGGCCGGCAATCATCTCCCGATACAACCGCTCCTTGGCGTTGCCGCGCGCTTCCACCTCCTCCGCGGTGATTCTGTCGCCATAGAAACCGCGCAAGATCTGGTCATTCCGCTTGCCGTACATGAACTGGTGCATCTCCTCGGTGGTTTCCAGACCGTACCGGCGATTAAAGGCCACCCAGGACTCGCGGTGCATCGGGTTGGAATCGATAATCACGCCGTCCATGTCGAATATCAGCGCGATCATTCCGGCGCTCCACGCAAGTTGCTCTGGAGCCAACTCAAGTAGTTTTCGGAGCCGGCCACTACCGGCAGGGCGATCAGTTCCGGCACCTCATATGGGTGCAGCTTTTCCATCTCCTCCTGCAGCGCGCCGAACAGGTCGCGTGATGTCTTGACGATCAACAGAAACTCCCCGGCGCTCTCGATCCCGTCCTTCCAGCGATAGAAGCTGCGCGCACCCGGCACCACGGTGACACAGGCCGCCAGGCGTCCGGCAATCAGCGAGCGCGCCATCCGTTCGGCGTCCGCCTCGGCGGCGCAGGTGGTAAGAACCACAATCTTATCGGTCATTTGAGAGTAATGATGTTAATATTATCTTCCAGGCCTTATCGTCGCATGAAAGCGTCGCTGACCAGATTCGCGTATGTACTGATATTCCTGGTGGCAGTGGGCTACGCCTTCTTCGCCTTCCCGCAAGGGGTGCGCGCCTGGCAGGACAAGCAGCGCCAGATCCAGGAAATGGAAAAGCGCAACGACAGCCTGGCCCGGCAGGTCGAGCGGCAGAAAGATTACATCAATCGCCTGCAGAACAACCCCGCCGCCCAGGAACTGGAGATCCGCAAGCGTCTCAAACTCCTCCACCCCGAGGAAAAGCTGTACATCACGGGCGACTCCGATTCGCCCGCGCAGCCTCCCGCCAGGTAGGACAGGCCTCCCGGCCTGTCCTAGACGAGCTTCGCTCGCCAGGCAAGCTGAAGCATGCCCCACCTATGCTCCGCAGCCGCCTGGTCCTCCGGCCTGTCCCCCGGACCGCTCCGCTACAACTTCAGCGTCTTCAAATACTCGCGGAAGGGGCCGCCCAAGTCGTGCCGGCGCAGGGCGAATTCCACCGTGGCTTTCAGGAAACCCAGCTTATCGCCGGCATCGTAGCGCGTGCCTTCGAAACGGTAGGCGTAAATCGGGCGCTGCCGCAGCAGGTGGCGTAACGCGTCGGTCAATTGGATCTCGCCGCCGCTGCCGGGGTCGATCGCCTGGATGGACCCGAAGATCTCGGGCGTCAGCACGTAGCGTCCGATGATGGCAAGATTCGAGGGCGCTTCGTTCTGTTTGGGCTTCTCCACCAGGTCCCGTATGCGGTAAACGCGGTCGCTGTGGCCGTTGTGCGTCACCGGTTCGCCGTCGATCACGCCGTAATTGGCAATGCTCTCCGGCGGCATTTCCATGACCGCCAGCACGGGAGCGCTGAAGAAACTATAGATGTCGAGCAACTGGCGGAGACATGGCGTCTCGGCATCGATCACGTCATCGGCCAGGACCACCGCGAAGGGCTCTTCGCCCACCAGGTCCTTCGCGCGCAGCACCGCATGACCCAGCCCGAGCGCCTCCCTTTGGCGCACGTACGCCACATCGATCATATCGGAAATGCTGCGCACGATGGCCAGCAAATCCTTCTTCTTGCGCGCTTCCAGCAGGTATTCCAGTTCGAAGCTGACGTCGAAATGGTCCTCGATGGCGGTCTTCCCCCGGCCGGTCACGATGATGATGTTCTGAATGCCGGAATGAATCGCCTCCTCGACACCGTACTGAATGATCGGTTTGTCGACGATGGGCAGCATCTCTTTCGGCTGCGCCTTGGTGGCTGGCAGAAAGCGGGTACCGAGTCCCGCGGCGGGGAAAACTGCTTTACGGACTTTAGCCGGCATAAACTCCAGTTTGGTGCAGCGGAGAGCCTTTGGCAACCGATCAATTGTTTTTCCCACTCCGCTGTGTTATGTATTGGTACCTGGGAAAAAACGCCAATGGCATACGTAATCGCTGAACCTTGTATTGGAACCAAAGATACCGCCTGCGTCGACGCCTGCCCGGTCGATTGCATTCATCCGAAGAAGGACGAGCCCGCCTACGCGGACGCCGAACTGCTCTACATCGATCCGGTAGAGTGTATCGACTGTGGGGCCTGCGTTCCGGTGTGCCCCGTGTCGGCCATCTTCGCACTGGACGATCTGCCGGAGAAATGGTCGGAGTTCACCGCCAAGAACGCTGCCTATTACGGGAAGTAGAGTGGCCAGTGGGACAGACGATCGTTTTGTGTCGTCTGTCAACCGCTATCGGTTTAGTCAGGCGAGACAGACCACTAAACCCGATGGTCTGTCCCACTTTGCCCCTACTACTTTTCGCGGTAGGTGGCGCTTGCCGTGTCGGTTTCCCATAGCTTGACCGCGCCCACGCGCACGCCCTCCCGCACTCCCAAGCCTTGTTTCACCTCGTCGTGGATGTACCGGGCCATGTTCTCGGCCGACGGGTTGAGCACGTCGAAGGGCGGGAACTCGTTGAGCCATTGATGGTCCATGCGGTCCAGCACGGAGTGGACGACGCGCTTCATTTCCACGAAATCCACCAGCAGCCCGATGGCATCCAGCTGTTCGCCCTCCAGCGTCACCTGGCAGCGGTAATTGTGGCCGTGCACGTTCTCGCACTTCCCGCGATAGTTTCGCAGGGCGTGGCCGGCGGCAAATGTCTCTTCGATGGTCACTTCAAACATTGAAAAACTTCTCCACATCCGCCAGTTTGGTGGTGAATCCGTAATCCGGCAGGCTGTCGAAAAATACCTGGCCGTACCTCTGCTTGGTGATCCGGTTATCCAGCAGGACCAGCACTCCCCGGTCGCTCTTGCTGCGAATCAGCCGCCCAAATCCCTGTTTCAAAGCGATCGCCGCCTGCGGAATCTGATAGTCGTAAAACGGATTGCCCCCGGCCTGGCGAATATTCTCGATGCGCGCATTCACCACAGGATCGTTGGGCACTGCAAAGGGCAGTTTATCTATGATAACGCAGCTCAACTGCTCGCCCGGAACATCCACGCCCTGCCAGAAGGAGGAAGTCGCGAAAAGCACGCAATTGGGCGTGGCGCGGAACTCTTCCAGCAGCGCGTTGCGGGGGCCGCTGCCTTGCAACAGAGTAGGATAGTCGATTTCGAAGGACACCTTCTCGTACAACAGGCGCATCTGCTGGTAGCTGGTGAACAGAACGAAGGCGCGACCGCGGCTATGTTCTAGAATCTTAACCACTTCCTCAGCGGCCAGTTTGCCGAAGGCGGGATTCTTCGGTTCCGGCAGGTGCTGCGGAACGTAGAGCAGTGCCTGTTGCCGGTAATCGAAGTGGCCGGGCACCACCAGGGTGCGGGCGTTCTGCACGCCGAGGCGCTTCTCGGTAAAATCGAACCCCCCAGACACGGCCAGCGTGGCGCTGGTGAGCACCACCGTATCCACCTGGTTGAACAGGCGCTCGGCAACAATGCCGGACACGTCGATGGGCGTGGCCTGGAGGAAGCAGCCGCGGCCGCGCCTTTCCACCCAGTAGACGAAATTCTCGTCGTCCTCCTCCATCAGGAAGCGCAGCCCCTCGTTCAGTTCCTGGGTGCGGCGAAACAGCGGAATGATCTCCTCCGGCGGATTCTGCAGCAGCCTGAGGTGGGAGCCGATCAGTTCGAGCGCCGCCAACAAGCCTGTGTAAGCCTCCTCGTTGTCCTCCCGGAAGGCATTGCGCCCGGTGAATGCGACCCGCCGGTCGCCTTCCCCGAACAGGCCGAAGAACTGCGTGGTGAGTTCGTCCAGACGTTGCAGGATGCGGTCCAGTTCCGGCGTGCCGAACTTTTTCATCCGGCTGACGACACCCAGATCGCGGCGCAGGTCCTGTAGGCGGTAATTGCTGATGCCGACACCGAAATACTGGCCCACGACGTCTTCGATTTCGTGGGCTTCGTCGAACACCACGGCATGATAGCCGGGCAGTATGCCGCCCTCGTAGTTCTCATCTTTCAGCGAGAGATCGGCGAAGAACAGGTGGTGGTTGACGATGATGATGTCGCTTTCCAGCGCTCTCTGGTGCATCAGTGTGATGAAACAGCGGTCGTAGTTGGGGCATTTCTGGCCGCTGCACAGTTCGGTGCGGGCATCCACCTTGGCCCAGGCAGTGGAACTCTCGGGCAGGCTCTTGATCTCCGAGCGGTCGCCCATCTCGCTGGTCTTCTCCCACTCGCGGATAATCTGGAAATCGGCCACTTCCTCCAGTCCCGTGAGCACCGGGGTGTTCTCGGCGTCGTAGATCTTCTGCCGGCAGGCGTAATTATTGCGTCCCTTCATGTAGCAGACTTTGAGGGGGCGCGCGAAGTGCTGCTGAAGGAAGGGAACGTCCTTGAAGAAGAGTTGCTCCTGCAGGGTCTTGGTCCCTGTGGAGACGATGATGCGTTTGCCGGAAAGCAGGGCGGGCACCAGGTAGGCCAGCGTCTTGCCGGTGCCGGTGCCGGCCTCCACAATCAGGTGGCGCTTGTCGCCGAGAGCCGATTCGACGGCTTCGGCCATCTCCACCTGCCCCGAACGAAACTCGTAGTTGGGGTGCCAGTTGGACAGCGTCCCGCCACGGCCAAAAAACTGACGGGCGTTGGCGGTGCGGGGAGCCTGTGTGGGCATCGGGATGCTTCGATTCTAACAGTAGGACAGGCCTCCTGGCCTGTCCCCCACGCTATAGAATCTCTTCCAGTTTCCTGCGCAATTCCGCAGTCAGCCGGGGGCTCTCCCCACCCGTCGAAATGGCGATGTGCACATCGCCGCGATGCACCCGGGCGGGCACCAGGAAACCGCACTCTCCGGCCGAATCGGCGATATTCGCAAACACGCCCTTCCCCTTGGCGGCAATGGCGATGCGGTGGTTGGTCAGCCGGTCGTCGGTGGCGGCGAACACCAGCACCGCGTTGGCCAGGTCCGAGGCGCGGAAGCGGCGCCGCACCAGCCGCAGCGGCAGCTCTTCGAATTCGGGCTCGCATTCCGGGGCCACCACGGTGATGCGCGCCCCGGCTTCCAGAAGTCCGCGGGTTTTGCGCAGCGCGACCTTCCCGGCGCCCACCACCAGCACCGGGCGGTCTTTCAGATCGAGAAAGACGGGGTAGTGTTTCAATTCCAAAATGTAGCATGCGGCGGATACACGCCGGCATCGCGATCGCCCCGCTTGCCGCGCCTGCTATCATAGAGGATCATGTCCAATCTCCCCACGGTAGTCGTCGTGGGCAGGCCCAACGTAGGAAAGTCCACTCTTTTCAACCGCATCACAGGACAACGGCGCTCCATCGTCGGGGACGAACCCGGCATCACGCGCGACCGTATACATGGGACTGCCGAACACGACGGCCGGCGCTTCGAAGTGATCGATACCGGCGGCATCGTCGTGCACGACCAGGAGTACATTCCGGGGCAGATTCTCCGCCAGGCCGAATTCGTCCTGAAAACCGCCGACCACATCATCTTCCTGGTAGACGGGCGCGCCGAAATCACCGGCAGCGACCGCGACCTCGCCCAGATGCTCAAGCGCCTGGGTAAACCGGTCTCCCTCGCCGTCAATAAGATCGACTCGCAGATCCGCGACGGCCTGACGAACGAATTCTTTGGACTTGGCATTGCGGACGTATTCCCGGTCTCGGCGGAGCATGGCATCGGCGTGGACGCCCTGCTCGACCGCGTGACCGAAGGGTTTGCGCGCGGCGAGGCGCCGGTGGAGGATCCTCCCGCCCCGGCGGGTATCAAGGTGGCCATCATCGGCCGCCCGAACGTGGGCAAATCGACCCTGCTCAACGCCCTCACCGGCGAAGAGCGCGCCATTGTGTCGCCGGTGGCCGGCACTACACGCGATTCGGTGGACCAGGCCGTGATCCACCAGGGCACGGAATATATCTTCATCGACACGGCGGGCATCCGCCGCAAGGGCAAGACCCGTGACATGGCGGAGAAGATGAGCGTCGTCATGGCGCGCCGCCACATCCGCATGGCCCACGTCGTCCTCCTCATGCTGGACGCTACCGAAGGCATCGTCACGCTGGACACCACCATCGCCGGTTACGCCCACGAGGGCGGCCGCGCGCTCATCGTCTGCGTCAATAAGTGGGACGAGATGAAGGGCCAGTCCGGCCAGAAGAGGAATGAATTCGAAGAGCGGATCCGCGACCAGTTCAAGTTTCTCGACTACGCGCCGATCGTGTTTCTCTCGGCTAAAGACGGCGCGGGAGTGGGCAAGCTATTCAAGCTGATTCGTGAGGTTTACGACTCGGCTTCGCGGCGCATCACCACCGGCGAGCTCAACCGCTTCGTGGCCAACCTGCACTTCGAAGAGCGCAAAATCTACTACATCACCCAGCACTCCATCCGTCCGCCTTCGTTCGCCGTATTCACCGACAAAGGCCCGGCGCTGCATTTTTCGCACGAACGCTATCTGGTCAATCAGATGCGCAAGAAGTTCGGTTTCATTGGAACGCCGATCCTCCTCCAGACCAAGTCCAAGAAGCGCGCGAAATAAGCCATCGCGCACATGCCTCTGCCGGGCGGCGGGCGAGCGGCTCTTCAGTTCCTGGCGGCTGGCTTGCGGTGGAAGAACTTCTGCTGCAGATCCGGCCAGAACTCGGACATCAGGTTGCCCATGATGCCGCCGGTAAAGCTGGACTGCAGGCGGCCGAGCATGACCGAAACGCGCCTGCTGGGTGCGGGGTAATACAGATTGGACGCCCCGATTCCCATGACCGTGCCAAAGACCCCGGAGGCGTTGAACGCGGCGGCGCCCGTATCCTGGCGCGCAATCGCGATGCGGCTCGCGGAATAAACCACGCGTTTGAGCACTCCGGTACCCGGTCCGCGGCGATAGTAGCGAGGATCCTGATGCAGCACGTTGGCCAGCAGCCCGGCGCTGAAAATATTCTGGGTTCCAAAATCGGCCAGCGCCGCGCCGAACCGTTTAGAGTAGGCTGTGCCACCCTCACCGTATTTCGGCGTCTGGTTGCCCATCTGCGAAAAAGCGGCGGCCATGGCGGCGCTCGCGATATTGAACGGATCGACGTTTTCCCGGAAGGCGAGGCTCCACTTTTGTTTCGGCGTCAGCGGGACAAAGGCGGCATTCGGGTCCCTCACGGTCTGGAAGTCTGGAATGACTCCCATGATGCGCTCCCCTTTGAGCGGGGTCGCCGCCGGCGCCGGGCTGACGTCAATCGCCGGAATCGCGACTTCCGGCAGGAGAGCGGCAAGCGGGCTTTCCTGGGAATCGCTGAACACCGGCGACTGCGCGCTGGCGGCTGCCACCGAAACCGCAAAAACCATGACGCCCCGGAGATAGGATCGCGGTTTCACTCTATCATGGTGGCGCACTAATTCATTCTGTAGTTACCATGCCGAAGCAGTCATGACCCGAAAGAGCTACCGTAAAGGGACTAATTGAAGAACTGGCTGGCAGCTTCCAACAGCAACTTCGGGGCAAAGGGTTTTTCAATGAAGAAGATTCCCTTATTCGGATCGGCCATGTCCGCCGGGACCGCTTCCCCGGACACGAAGATCAGCGGAAGCGCGGGACAGTCCGACCGAAGCCAGACGGCGAGATCCGTTCCGGTCATGCGTGGCATCCTGATGTCGGTGATCACTAAATCGATTCTGGTGCGCCAGGCATGAAAGACCTCCAGTGCCTCCACTCCATCGCCAGCTTCAAGAACCTGAATGCCGGCGCTTTGCAGGATTGTCTTAATGTACGACCGAATTCGGCGGTCATCATCCACAACCAGGACGAGGCGGCCGCTGACGTCGTGCTGTAATGCGTCGATCATTCTTTGTTGTGATAGACGAGGAAATAGCTGATTTACGTTGCACGATTCTAGCCGGCCCAAAAGGGCCAGGCGGGAATAGCCACGGTGAGCCGAACACCACGCCTGTAACCATCCCGCCGCTTCGCGCGCCTCAGAAAGTAATCCCCGTTACGACAGCGGGCGCCGACCCCCATTCACCCAAAACGGCGCCCGCGCTTTTTATCCAGCATAAGATCACTTCGAGGCAACCGCTCCCTCACGGTCGCGGCTCGGATTGNNGACCGTGAGGGAGCGGTTGCCGGGCCAGCGCTTATTTTCGAGGAAGGGCCTCTCCGTTCACAAACAGCCTCTGCCCAGCATCCACGCCCGCCCCGCGGCCCGGAGGGTGATGCCTCAGCCACAGGCAGTTTCCCGGCGCCGCGAATTCATGGTGCTTGAATGGATCGCCGCGGCTTGGCGCCGGTATAATCTGGATCATGGCCAGAGCGTGTATTCTCGGTATGATCGTCCTGTTGTCGGCGCCCGCGCCATGTGCCGCGCAGATCGCCGTGAAGTCTCCCCGGCTTTCGAAAGTCCTGGCCGACTACAGCGCAGCCATCGAAGATCTCGCCCAGTCCGCCAGCCCGGCTGTAGTCCAGGTGCTGGTACAGACAGTCGCTCCCCTGGGGAAAGGCGATACGCAGCGCATGGGGTTCGTCTCGGAACAGGAAGCCACCGGATCGGGCGTTATTGTGGATCCGGATGGGTATATCGTCACCAACGCGCATGTCGTACAGAATGCCCGCCGGATCGACGTCAACATCCTGCGCAGCGACGAAAGGGGACAGGAGCCGCACGGGCACCTGGTGCCCGCGAAACTGATCGGACTGGACCGGCAAGTGGACATCGCCGTGCTGAAGATCGAGGGACAGAACCTCCCGGCGCTGTCTTTCCTGAACTCCGACAATCTCCGCCAGGGGCAATTCGTGCTGGCTCTGGGCAGCCCGCTCGGATTGCAGAACTCCCTCACGCATGGCGTGGTGAGTGCGACGTTGCGCCAACTGGACCCGGAGAGTCCGATGGTCTATATCCAGACCGACGCTCCCATCAATCGCGGCAACAGCGGAGGTCCATTGCTGGACGTCGAGGGGCGCATTGCCGGCATCAACACGATGATTTTTTCCGAATCGGGCGGTAACGAAGGCATCGGGTTCGCTATTCCCGCCAATCTTGTCAATGACGTGTATCGCAGGCTTCGCAAGGACGGGCGTGTGCGGCGCGGCTCGATCGGAGTGATACCCGAGACCATCACGCCAAGGCTGGGAGCGGCTTTGGGGCTGGACATGGATTCGGGCGTTATCCTTTCGGACGTGGCTCCCGAGAGCGCAGCGGACGCCGCCGGACTCGAACCGGGAGACGTGGTACTGTCCATCGACGGAAAACCAATGCGAGAGGCGCGAGACCTGATTCTGGCTGTGTTCCAGCGGGCGCCGGGAGACCAGTTGAGCATGGAGATTCAGCGCGGCAAAGAGCGCATGTCCAAGACCGTCGCAATTCTCGAGCGCAAAAACGAGCCCGGCCAGCTGGAGGAACTCGCGAATTACGATGCCGCGCTGGTTCGCCCATTGGGAATTCTGGCGGTAACCGTGGACGAGAAGGTGAATCTCATCATGCCCGACCTGAGGCGGCTTTCGGGCGTCGCGGTGGCGGCGGTTCCGGCGGAATATGCCGGGTTGAATCCGGGCCTGGTGGCGGGCGACGTAATCTACTCGCTGAACAACCAGCGCATCGCCTCGCTCGACGAGCTGCGGAACGCGCTGCGGGACAAGAAATCCGGCGATCCCATCGCGCTCCTGGTGGAACGGAGCGGCCAGTTGATCTACGTGACGGCGACCCTGGAATAGGCCATACGGCGAGAGTGGAGCAGACACAGCTTTCCGGTCCTGGTGAGTACATCGGCCTTCGGCATGCTGGGAGTCTCCAGTGGATAGTCACGCACACTCGCAGCCGCTGGCGGAGCCTTTGCGCACCGCCGCGCGACGGCTTGCAAAGCCAAAAGGAAGGATCGTAAAGTTAGGCACGAACTGAATATGCAGAGGAAAACCGCTCTCATCATTGGCGCCGCGGCTCTCGTTTCCGTAGGGTTGGGGACGTGGGCGGTGGTCGGGGGACAAGCCGGCGTTCAATACCGCACGGCGCCTGTCGACCATGGCGACATTAACGTCGCGATCTCATCCACCGGCAACCCCAACGCGGTGGTGACCGTGCAGGTGGGCACGCAGGTGTCGGGCGTCGTCCTGGCCTTGTTCGCCGATTTCAACACCAAAGTGACCAAAGGCGAGCTGATCGCGCGGATCGATCCCGCACCTTTCCAGGCGAAGGTCGATCAGGCCACGGCGAACCTCGCGGCATCGCAATCCGCCGTAGCCAACAGCCAGGCCGTGGTCCAGCAGGCGCTGGCGGGCATTCAGGCTGCGAATTCCGCTCTGGCAGCCGCCCAGTCCAATGTCGCGAAAGCGCAAGCTGTCGCTGAGGATGCCAAAGTCAAGGTCGACCGGCGCGTCATCATGGTCGGGCAGGGGGCGGACTCCAAAGAGGATCTGGAAACCGCTCAGACAACGTACAAATCAGCGGTTGCCGATCACACCGCATTAGTGGCGCAGCAGCAGGCGGTGGAAGACAGCGTGAAGGTGGCGCAAGCTCAGTTGAATGTGGCGAATTCGCTGGTGGCGGCCAACCAGTCGCAGGTGAAACAGTTCACCGCGGCGCTGCAGTCGGCCCAACTCGACCTGGATCACACCAGCATCACCGCGCCGGTAACCGGCGTCGTGGTCTCGCGCAACGTGGATGTCGGACAGACCGTGGCCGCGAGCCTGGCGGCTCCCACCCTGTTTCTGATCGCCCAGGACCTGACCAAAATGCAGGTGGATACCAATGTGTCGGAAGCCGACGTGGGGCGCGTGGCCGTCGGCCAGCTGGCCACCTTCACGGTGGACGCATATCCCGGGCAGGTGTTCAGCGGCGCCGTGATCCAGATTCGGAAGGCGCCCATCAACGTGCAGAACGTGGTCACCTACGACGCGGTGATCGGCGTCTCGAATCCGGATATGAAGCTGTTTCCCGGCATGACGGCGAATGTGAAGATTCTGGTGAATCAGCGCCCCAACGTGCTGCGGGTCCTCAACGCAGCACTGCGTTATCACCCGGCAACCGAGCCGGCCGCGGCTACCGTCGTCAAGGGCGCACGCAAGGGCGCGGCGCCGGAGAAAGCCGTCTGGATGCTCGACGCCAATAACAAGCCGCAGCGCGTCGTAGTCACCACCGGCGAAAGCGATGGCACGTATACGGAGGTTACCCAAGGCGGCCTGAAGGACGGCGACCGTGTGATCGTCGCGGCGCTCGCCAAGGCGGCTACGGCGTCAGGGGGCAGCCCCGGCGCGCAATCCGGCAGCAAGGGCGGCAGAGGGCCGGGATTCTAGGGAAACCATGGCGTCCGTAATCGAAATCAAGGATCTGGTGAAGGATTACCGGCTTGGCGAGGTGCCGGTGCACGTTTTGAAGGGCATCTCGTTCCAAATCGAGCGCGGGGATTTCGTTTCCATCATGGGGCCATCCGGATCCGGCAAGTCCACCCTGATGAACATCCTCGGGTGCCTCGACAAGCCTACTTCCGGGACTTACATGCTGGATGGAATCAGCGTCGGAAATCTGAATCGCGACGCCCTGGCGGAGATCCGCAACAAGAAGATCGGATTCGTCTTCCAGCAGTTCAACCTGCTGGCGCGCACCAGCGCGGCGGAAAATGTGGAATTGCCGCTGATGTACACCGATGTCCCGGCCCACGAGCGCCATGAGCGGGCCATGAAGGCGCTGCTCGCCGTGGGGCTTGCCGGACGCGAGGAACACCAGCCGAGCCAGCTTTCCGGCGGGCAGCAGCAGCGCGTGGCCATTGCGCGGTCGCTGGTCAACAATCCCAGCATTATCCTGGCGGACGAGCCCACCGGGGCGCTGGATTCCAGAACCAGCATCGAGATCATGGCAATTTTCCAGCGGTTGAACCGCGAAGATGGGATCACCATGATCGTGGTAACGCACGATCCCGATGTCGCGACTTACTCAAACCGCAACATTCATTTCAAGGACGGCAGGCTGCAACTGGATGAGAGGCTGGCGCAGCCGCGCGAAGCGCGTAAGGACCTCGAGCAGCTTCCCGCCGAACAGCCTGAGGAGATTGCGTCATGAATAAAATCGTCGGCAGCATCCGGATTGCGCTCCGCGCTCTGAAGGTGAACCGCATGCGCTCGGCGCTCACCATGCTGGGGATCATCATCGGAGTGGCGGCGGTGATCGCCATGGTGGGTGTGGGCACCGGCGCCACCGCGCGCATCCAGGATCAAATCCAGAGTATCGGGAGCAACCTGATTATTGTACTGCCGGGCAGCGTCAGCACCAATGGCGTGCGTCTCGGCTCCGGCGCGGTTGCCTCGTTGACGCAGGACGACGCGAAGGCGATTGCCGCGGAGTGCCCGTCCGTCGCTCTCGCCGCGCCTACCGTAAGAGGCTCGGTGCAGGTGGTGTACGGAAGCAACAACTGGGCTACCAATGCCCAGGGAGTGACTCCGGATTACATGACGATCCGCGATTACACCATGTTGTCCGGTCAGTTTTTCACCACGCAAGACGTGGATGCAGCCGCCAAAATAGCCGTGTTGGGCGAAACCGTGGCGACCAATCTATTTGGCGACAACGATCCCACCGGTCAGGTGGTCATCATCAAGAATGTGCCCTTTACCGTGGCGGGCGTGCTGACGCCGAAAGGCCAGTCGCCGACGGGTCAGGACCAGGACGACGTCATCCTGCTGCCCATCTCCACGGCCACCCAAAAGGTGCTCGGCGCCAACAAGGCCAATGCCAAAGCGGTCAACTCGCTCATGGTGCAGGCCATGAACCCGCAGGCCATGGACCAGGCGATTCAAGAGATGGATGAGCTGCTCCGCGAACGGCACAAGATCCTGCCGGGCGGGGACGAGGACTTCACCATCCGCAACCTCACCGAGGTGTTCGCGGCCCAGGAAACGTCGGCGCAGGTGATGTCGATTCTGCTCGGCGCGATCGCCTCGGTATCGCTGATCGTGGGCGGTATCGGGATCATGAACATCATGCTGGTGTCGGTGACCGAAAGGACGCGGGAGATCGGCCTGCGCCAGGCGGTGGGCGCCAAGACGCATGACATCCTGATGCAGTTCCTGGTGGAAGCCGTGACCCTCTCCTTGCTGGGTGGAATTATCGGTATCGTCGTGGGGCTGACGGCTTCGGTGCTCATCTCGCACTTTGCGCATTGGGCGACGCAGGTCAGCCCTATGTCGATCCTCCTGGCGTTTGTGTTTTCCGCGGTGGTGGGAGTGTTCTTTGGTTACTACCCGGCGCGCAAAGCGGCGTACATGGATCCGATTGAGGCTCTCCGCTATGAATAAAGGCTATGCCTCGCCCGGTCGCCGGCCGCTCAGGGTTCTCGGGACGGCTGGGTTGCTGCTCTTGGCGAACGCCTGCATGGTGGGTCCGAAGTACCAGCGCCCCGCCGCTCCGGCGCCGGTGGCATTTAAAGAAGCGCCGCCGGCCGGTTGGAAGGAAGCGCAACCCAACGACGGAGCGCTGCGCGGCAAATGGTGGGAGATTTACCACGATCCGCGGCTCAACGCGCTCGAAGAGCAGGTCGCCATCTCGAACCAGAATGTATTGGCCGCCGCGGCTCAGTTCCAAGCGGCCAAGGCGAGCGTGCGCGTCGCCCGGGCCGGTGAGTTTCCCACCGTAACCGCCGCGCCCTCCGCTACGGGTTCTGGAACGGGCGGCTCCGGCGCGAAAGGCCTTTACACATTACCCATCGAGCTGGTGGCCTATCAGGTCGATATTTGGGGCGCCATCCGGCGCGGTGTGGCGGCAAATTCCGCGGTGGCGCAGGCTTCGGCGGCCCAACTGGAGAACGCCCGCCTGTTGTATCAGGCGGAGCTTGCTTCCGATTACTTCCAGATTCAGGGACTGGACGCCTCGCTGCAGGTGCTGGACACCACGGTGAAGTCGTACGAGCAATATGTTCAGCTCACGCAGGACCGGTTCGATGGCGGTGTGGCATCGAAGGGCGATGTGGCGCTGGCCCAAACGCAGTTGGAAACCGCGCGTGCGCAGTTGGTCGACCTGGGCGTTCAGCGGGCCCAATTCGAACATGCGATTGCCGTGCTGACGGGCAAACCACCTTCCGATCTGTCGATTCCCGCCATTCCGAACCAGGCTCCGCCGCCGGTATCCACCATCGGCATTCCTTCCGCCCTGCTGGAGCGCAGGCCCGACGTCGCCGCCGCCGAGAGGCAGGTCGCTTTCGCCAACGAACAGATCGGCATCGCCACGGCGGCGCTCTACCCGTCCCTGACGATCAGCGCCGCAGCCGGTTTGCAGAGTTCGGTCGTCGGCGATTTGTTCACCTGGCCAAGCCGCTTCTGGAGCGTGGGGCCGCAGTTGGCCCAGACTCTCTTCGATACGGGCAGGCGCCGCGCCCAAATCAGGGTGACGCAAGCTACTTATGACGCCACCGCGGCGGATTACCGGCAGACGGTGCTGACGGCGCTGCAGCAGGTGGAGGACAGTCTGGCGCAGTTGCGTATCCTCGCTGAGGAGGCTCTGATCACGGACCGCGCGGTCACCGCCGCGCAACAGTCATTGGAGATTTCCACTATCCAATATCGTGGTGGACTGGCGAACTACTTACAGGTGATCACCGCGCAGACCACTGCGCTGCAAAATCAACGGACGGCAGTCGATCTTCTCACGCGGCGCATGGTCGCAAGCGTGTCCTTGATCCAAGCCCTGGGCGGCGGATGGGACGCCTCGCAGCTACCCTCTTCCCAGGACGTCCGACGCTAGCGCTGTGACCGCAAAATTTGGTGCTTCGAAACAACCGCTCCCTCACGGTCGCGGCTCCGATCAGAGCCACGACCGTAAGAGAGTGGTTGCCGCCCAATGGAACAGTTTCTCACGGTCGCGGACGCTAGCCTGGCTAAAAACTGATGCGCGACTTTTGCGCTTCGGCTTTCACGGCGTCGATGCCCGGGACTTTCAGCAACTCTTCGAAACTCTTCAGCGGGCCATTCTTTTCGCGGTAATCCAGGATGGCCCGCACCTCCTCCACCGTGAAGCCCAGAACCACCCTGATCTCCGCGAACGGAGCCGTGTTGATGCGCACCGGGGCGTCCGGGCCGAAGTTCTTCGCCAGATATGCCACCACCGCGTCCATTTCCCCGGCCGTGCCGCTGGCGCCGCGCTCCACCATGTCGGCTACCGATTCCGACCACTCCTCGCTGTCCTGACGCGCCTTGCGGAACTTGCCGGAATCGTGGCAATTCAGACAAATCTTGCCGACAATCTCCTTGCCGGGACCATCGGGCAGGCTTGCGACGTCTTTCTGGTCGGCCGCCGGCGCGCAGGCCAGCGCGAGCAGCATCAGGTGAATCGTCTTCACTCCACGCTTCGGTTTCATGGGGTCTTCCTCGGGATCGCGCAGCCGATGGATTTGTGGCCGCCCACCGCGACGGTCTTCCCGCTTAGCACGGCATCCAGCACCTGGCGCAGGTAGCTCTCGGTGGCCCGCGGGCGCTGCTTGCCGAAGTCCTCTACGCGGTTGTCCACCGGGCCCAGGTAGAGCATCTTACCCTCGGGCGTGAGCACGGCGGCTTGCGGGGTCACGGTGGCGTTGACGTGGCGCACCAGCGTCTGCGCGGGGTCGAGCAGCAGCGGGAAGCTGTAGTGGTAATCGCGGGCGTAACCGACCACCTCCCGTTCGGCCACGGCTGGGTCTGCCTGCACCGCATAGAAAGCGACGCCCCGCGCGGCGTAGGCTTCGCGCAGGCGGTTCATCTCCGGCACATAGCTGTTGCCCACCGGGCAGTCGATGGTCACGAAGTAGAGCACCACCGCCTTCCGTCCCGCCCACTCGGCGGCGGTGTGCGTGGCGCCCTGAGTGTCGCGCAGTTGGAATTGCGGAGCGGAAGATCCCAGAAACAGTACGATCAGTAATCTCTCGAGCATCCCTTGTGTTTCATTTTCGCACTTTGGCGCGCATGCCGGTCAAACGAGGTAGTCTTTCGGCGGATCTGGCCGATAACACCTAAAATGTCGCAGCTTGTCGAACCTGCCGGCAAGGGATGAACGAATGAGTTTACTGGATTGTTCTCGTGGAAACAGATGTCGAATGCGGGTGGTGGCCAGGGACGGGATCGAACCGCCGACACGCGGATTTTCAGTCCGCTGCTCTACCAGCTGAGCTACCTGGCCGGGGAATCTTCAGTGTAGCAATCCCGTCATACCTTCTGCAACGTTTCGAGCACCGCGCCCGTCGTCTGCTCCACATCGGCGTGCAAACTGTGGCCGTGTGCATCCATCGTGACGATGGCCGCGAAGCCGTTCACCCGCAGATGCCACATGGCTTCCGGAATCCCGAACTCCATCAAACTCACGCCCAGCACTTTCTCCACGGTGCGCGCGTAGTATTGCGCCGCGCCGCCGATGCCGTTGAGGTACACCGCACCGAATTCCTGTAGCGCGTCCAGCGTCTTCTTGCCCATGCCGCCCTTACCGATCACCGCCCGCACTCCGTAGCGCTTGATCACGTCCGCCTGGTAGGGCTCTTCGCGGATGCTCGTCGTCGGGCCCGCCGCCTTCACCTTCCATTCGCCGCCTTCCTGCAGCATCACCGGACCGCAGTGGTAGAGCGCCGCACCGTTCAGATCCACGGGCGGCGCGTTCTTCATCAGATAGGCGTGCACGTTGTCCCGCCCGGTGAACATTTCGCCCGTGATCAGCACCACGTCGCCCACCTTGAGCGCGCGCATCTGCGCTTCCGTCAGCGGGGGCGTCAGGATCACTTCCCTGCCGCTCAGCGGGAAGCCTTCGCCCCGCGCCATCTTCTCCACCACCCGTTCGGGGTCGCGATACAGCCAGTTGGTGATCGCCCCCGTGGCGGCATCCAGACGCACGCCCAGCCGGCGGAACGCCCAGCAATCGTAAGCCACGCTCACGAAGAAGCTCGCCGGCAGGCGGTTCGCCGCCGCGATCTTGCAGCCGATCAGGCTGGCTTTTCCGCCGAAACCCATGGCGCCCACGCCCAGCCGGTTGGCCTCTTCCATGATCTCCGCTTCCAGTTTGGCCAGTTCGGGATTCGGATTCACATCGTCCAGCGTGCGGAAAAGCTGCCCCTTCGCCAGCGCGTAGCCGTGCGCCCGGTCGCTGCCGATGCACACGCCGAGCGCGCCCGGTGCGCAGCCCTGCCCTTGCGCCTGCCACACGGCATGCAGTATGCATTTGCGGACGCCTTCCAGATTGCGGTCGGCGCGTCCCAGGTGATCCAGATTACACGGCACCGAGTACTGAATGTTCTTGTTCTCGCAGCCGCCGCCCTTGAGAATCAGTTTCACCTCGATCTCGTCCTGCTCCCACTGCTCGAAG
Source organism: Bryobacterales bacterium (assembly GCA_003136215.1). Lineage (GTDB taxonomy): Bacteria > Acidobacteriota > Terriglobia > Bryobacterales > Bryobacteraceae > Solibacter. Next base: position 2,995 of record PLDO01000235.1, on the reverse strand, counting down.
TGCACCACCGGCGTCTCTTCGCCCAGGTTGTTGCCGCTGTTCTTTCCGGTCAGCGAATCAACCGAATTGGGCCGTAGCTTACCGCGCCGCGTGGCCTCCGCCACGGCCTCCTGGATCGCCTTCCGGATGTGGAGCTGGTTCACCCCCACCGGCGTGTGCACCACGAACGTGGGCATCCCCGTGTCCTGGCAGATCGGCCCCTCGTCTTCCACCGCCATATCGACGTTGGACAGGATAATATCGAGCGCTTGAGAGGACTGCGTCCCCGGCGTCTCCTGGTTGGCCGCGAGCGACATTGCGGCGCGCACGTCGGGAGGAAGGTTGGTGGATGTCTGGGTAATCAGTTCCAGCAGGCTGGTGGCAAGGAATTCCATAATCGGCTCCGGACCTCCATTGTATCTGGTGGCATAAGGCTCCGGCTTGTGCAATCCGGGTGGAGCCCGGCCGCCGCGCCCTATTCCAGCTTCAACCGCACGTCCGCCTGCATCCCCGGCTTAATCGCCGGCAGGGTGCTGTCGAACTCCACCGTCACGTGGTTGTCCTTGACCTCTCGCACCACTCCCGCCATTGCCGCGTTTTGCAGGTCGAGCACCAGCACCAGCGCCGGCTGCCCGGGCACGATGCGCTTCAGCACGTCCGCCTTCGGCTCCAGGGCCACTTCCATGGCGTACAGATCCGTCGCGATCTGAAACAGCTCATTGCCCTGTTCCTCGGCGCTGCGGCCCACCTCGCCCTTGCGGCTCACCACATAACCGTCCACCGGTGAATGCACCTCGGCCGCCGCCAGATTGCCCTGCGCCTCTTCCAGCAGCCGCATCTTATCCGCCACAATCTTCCTGGCTCCGCTGACCTCCTCCACCCCGCTCTGTACGTGATCCCGCCCCGTGCGCACCGTGGCATCGATCGCTTCGTAATCCTTCAGCGCCGCCTCGTATTCCTTCAGTGACTTCTCGTACGTCAGCCGCGGGGTGGCGCCTTCCCGAAACAGCGTCTGCTGGCGCGCGCTCGCCCGTTCGGCGCGTTCCATGGCCATGCGCGCGCGCTGCGCGTCGGCTTCCGCCCGCGACAGNNGCCGATTCCAGCCCCTGCGCGCCAACTCGCGCCAGCACTTGGCCTTCGTACACATCCTGCCCAGGCTCCACCAGGAATGCCTCGATGAAGCCCGGTACCGAGGCCCCGACCCCTGTGATGTGCCGCGGTCGGATCTTCCCCTGCAACGTCACTTCGTTCTGCACCACGGCGATCGCCGCCGCCGTGGCGGCCGCCGTTGGTGGCGGCACGGGATGCCGCCGCCCGCGCCACACCACCACACCCACCGCCAGCCCGAACAGCACGAAGCCCACGGTTACCGGGATCCACTTCCCACGCATATCGCTCACGTTTCACCCGCTAGTGTAACGAAGTAGAACGGCAGCAAAGAAGAAGGGCCACAGATGAACACAGATAAACACAGATGAAAACCAAGAAGCTCATCTGTGTTCATCTGTGTTTATCTGTGGCTCAACATGCGCTTTCTGTTAAACCGAGACCACCGACCGGCTGGCCGTCAGCAGCCTGTTCTTGCGCGCATACTCTTCCAGTTCCCCTTGGAACTTGGGGTGCGCGATGGCAATCATCGCCTCGGCCCGCTGCCGGATCGTCTTGCCGTGCAGGTACGCCACACCGTGCTCGGTGATCACGTAGTGCACATCGCCGCGCGAGGTCACCACCCCTGCCCCCGGACGCAGCGTCGTCACAATCCGCGACACCGCGCCGTCCTTCGCCGTCGAAGGCAGCGTGATAATCGGCAGTCCGCCTTTCGCCCGCGCCGCGCCGCGCAGGAAATCCACCTGCCCGCCAATTCCGCTGTACGGCGCCGATCCCATCGAGTCGGAGCACACCTGTCCCGTGAGATCCACTTCAATCGCCGAATTGATGGCCACCATCCGCTCGTTCTGCGAGATCAGAAACGGATCGTTGCAGTACGCCGTGCGGTGGAATTCGAAGGTCGGGTTGTTGTCGATGAANNTCCACCACGCTGTCCGGCACCATCTCCGAGTGGATTCCCAGGTCCTTGCGGTCCCGAAGCAGCCCCAGCACCGCCTCCGGAATACCGCCGATCCCAGTTTGAATCGTCGCCCCATCCGGTATCAATGCGGCCACGTGGCGCCCGATGGCGCGCTGTAAATCCGTCACCGGAGTCCGCGGGTATTCGCTCAGCGCGTGCGAGGTCTCCACGAACGCATCCACCCGGCTCACGTGGATGAAGGTGTCGCCCAGCGTGCGCGGGCACTGCTCGTTGATCTCCACAATTACGTGGCGCGCGCACTGCGCCGCGGTGAGAGAAGCGTCGATGCTCGGCCCCAGACTCATATACCCATAAGGGTCCGGCGGCGTGCACTGCAACAGGCACACGTCGATCTCGATCGCTTTCGAAGTGAACAGCCCCTCGATTTCGCTGAGGAAGATCGGCGTATAATCCGCGCGCCCCTCCTGCACCGCCTTGCGCACATTTCCGCCGATGAACAAGGCGTTGTGCCGGAAGTGGCCTTCGTATTCCGGAAGGATGTAGTCGGCGATTCCCATGGTCGCCATGTGGAGCACCTCCACATCCTCCAGTTCCGGTCCGCGGCGCGTCAGCGCCTTTACCAGTTCCACCGGTTCGGCGCAGCCGTTGTGCACGTAAACCCGTTGTCCGCTGCGCAACTCCGCCAGCGCCACATCCGCGGGCATGATCCGCGACCGGTAATCCCGCGTCATGGCCGCCTCCCGCGGAGCGTGTAGACGCCGCGCGCCAATTCCGAACATTTCTCGAGCGCCCCTTCCACCCCGTGTTTGGCGATGGTCAGCACGTAAGGCAGCATGGCCTGCGCGATGGCCACCGAGGCAGACCGCCCCAGATCGGCCGTAAAGTTGGGCACGCAGAAGTGCGTCACGCCCTTGTAGACGAAGGTGGGCTCGGCGATGGTGGTAGGCCGGCTGGTTTCGACGCACCCGCCCTGGTCGATGGCCACGT
>PLDO01000486.1 GCA_003136215.1 Bryobacterales bacterium | reverse complement strand
CCAGGATGAAACCGGCGGCCTTCAGTGCAGTTTCAATATTGCGGAATAATTGGATGGCGCTTACTACATCCGGCTTCGGAGTGTAAGACAGGAAGTGAAATTCGCCTTCCACGTGCTTGTCCTTGTGACCGGCCAGGGGGAAGTCGTCCTGATCAAACTCCGCGTTCTTGCAGTTCCCGATGGTGCTTCCCGGGAAGCGTGTGATCAGGGGCGAATCCTTGCAGCCTATTCTGTCCTGCGCGCGCAATTGCGCTACGCCCGCGAGACTCAGCAGCGCGCAGCACAACAGTGAATACTTGATCGATCTCATCGTACGCTCCTCTACGCTAGACTTTTCTCGATTGAGCCAGTCCTGGCGGAATCATGTGCCGGAGAAGATCGACCCAACGTTGCGCCGCAAGCTGGGTCTCCTCCGATTCGAAGCCGACCTAGTATACCAGCATCCAACGCCCATCTATCGGAACTTGTTCGTTCAGTCGGCAGCGACTTGCGCCTGGACTACGGCGAATGCGGAAACTGACGGGCTTCAGAATCTCGTCGTAGAGTTCACCAGCGACCGCCCACCTGGCGTGGCGATATCGGAAAGTGCCAATGGGCGCGGGCGCGCGAGCGCCGCCCCTGATCGAGCGCGCAACCCGTCAACTGGCACTTTGCAAGATCGCCAAACCGGCGCTGAACCAAAATTCCCGCGAATCTCGCTTATTCTCTCGTGGGCGTCGTGTTTCGATTCTCTAACGTAATGGTCGTGCATAAAATGTCACTCAAACAGATTCTTGTCGCATCTCTCATCTGCCTGTCGGCCGTCGCGCCGGCCGGCCTTGCGCAATCCGGGGCAAAGGACTCCGCAGCCAAGAACTACAAACTGAGCATGGAAAAGATCAAAGCCTACGATTCGGCGAACGTCAAACTGCAAGCGGTGTTGGCGTCCGACCCGGCGCTGCAAAGCAGCATGATGGAAGCCCTAAAGAAAGGCGGTATGATGGCCGCGCTCGAGAGCAACCCGAAACTCATGGCCGTCATCAAGCAGTCGGGAATCTCGGCGCAGGAGTTTCTCATCATTCCGTCGTGCCTCCAGATTACCGCCAGCGTCTACAATTCCCAGGCTCAGGGGTCGGCGATGGGCGCCATGGTATCGCAGGAGAACATCGCGTTTTACGTCAAGAACAAGGCGGAACTCGATCAGATTATGACGAACTGGAAGCGCCCGGGCAGGAAGTGATGACGCGCTGAACCAGAATTCCCACCAATCTCGCTTATGCTCACATAGGCGTTCTGTTCAGGATGCCGGACATATGGCCACTTGTTTCGCGGCCGTAGGAGGCAATTGTGCAACTTCGCAGCGCAATCGTTGGTCTGGCGTTGCTGCTCCCCGGAGCAGTGGTGGCCCAGGAAATAGAAATGAGGGTGGAATTGATGGGCCCGTTGGACACCAAAACCAGCCACAAGGGCGACCGCGTGTTCGCGCGGGTGCTGCAACCGGATGGCCTGAAGGGCGACACCGTGGAAGGCGTCGTCAAAGAAGTGCGCTCGGGAGGCAAGCTTCACGGCAATTCGGTTTTGAATTTCAGCTTTGAAACTTTGCAGCATGGCGGCCAAGCGGTGCCGATCGGCACGGAAATCCGGGCGTTTCGGAATTCCAAAGGACAAGCCGATTTAGATGAGGAAGGAAGAGTCGTTCGCCGGGGCGGAGGCAACACCGGCAAAGTGGTAGCGGGAACCGCGGCCGGCGGAATGATCGGCGGTATGGTTCATGGCTGGAAGGGAGCGGCTGTCGGCACGGGTGCGGGCGCCGCCGCTTCAATTGCCGTCATTGAGATTACGGCGGATTCGCCCGAGATCCGGTTCGGTCCCGGCAGCATCATCACCCTGAGCGCGAGGTCGCACAATGGCCCGCCACTGTCGTCAATGACGGGCACGCCGGCGCCTTCGGCGCCTGTGTACCAGCCGGCCCGGTCGGTGCCGGTGTACCAGCCGGCCCCGTCCTACGCGGCCACGCCCGATACCAGCGCCGGTGTGGCGGCAGCTCCGGCACCCACCGCGCAGGCGGCGCAGGCGGCCAATCCGGCAGCCGGTCCGGCAGCCGGCGACCAGCCCGATTTCACGGCTTTGAAGGACGACTTCATCCCCGGCGAAAAAATCATCTTCTACGATGACTTCACCGATATGGCCCCCGACGAAGCGCCCCCCCACTGGAAAGTCCGGGGCAGTGCCGTTACCCTCCTCGGATCGGGCGCACTGCGCCAGTTGAACGTCGGCTACCGCACCACCCTCACCCCCTCAATTAAGAACTATCCGAAGAACTTCACCCTGGAACAGGACATGGTATGTGGACCGAAAGGTTGCCAGTTTTTATGGGACTTCTTCTCCGCCAAAGACCACAACAATCAGGTTCTCCGGGTGAGTGGCAGCACCGATCAGGAGAGCCTGCGAGTTGCGGCCAAGACCAACAAGGAAGGCTTGTTTGACACCAACATAACGCTCAATTGGCACGCACCCATTAAAACCGCGATCTGGCTCCAGAACGGCCGGCTGCGGATCTACTACAACGGCCAGAAAGTGGGCGATTTCAATCAACTCGAACTGCCGGACCTGGATTACGCTTACATGGTCGTCAACATGTTCGGGGAAGGCACCCTCGGCTTCACTCGCGTCCGGTTCGCCGAATCCACGCCCGATTTCAGCCACGCCATCATGTCGGCCGGCCGCTATGTCACGACTGGCATTCTGTTCGATACCGGCAGCGATCACCTGAAACCCGAATCGGCGGCGGTAATCAAATCCATCGCCGCCGGCTTACAGGCCAACGCGGACCTAAAGGTGAAGATCGAAGGCCACACGGATTCCACTGGCGCCGCGGCCCTCAATCTGGACCTCTCCAAGCGGCGGGCCGCGGCGGTGAAGCAGGTGCTGGTGGCGGAGTTCCAGATTGACGCGGCGCGCATGACCACCGAAGGACTGGGCGCCACCAAGCCATTGGAGCCCAACGACACGCCGCAAGGACGCGCGCAGAACCGCCGCGTGGAATTCGTCAAGGAGTAGTCGCTTCCATCGGAGCCCCGGCCCGCACAGCGACTGATCGCTGGCGGCACTGGGCCGGGAGATTGAGGAGGTCATACCATGCGACGTTTCATCCCGTTGGGGATTCTTGCACTGCTCATTTTGGCCGCACTCTGGCGGCCGCCCACGAAAAGCGCCGCGGCCGCCCCGCAGCGGCTGGTGACGAATATCAATGCCAGCATGTCCGGTCTCCTTAAGATTCCCCACTACGGGGAAGACTCGCTCACCATGCACCTCAACGAAACCTGCACCTACGACATCACCAACTGGTCGGACTCCAGCGTGAACCTTGACGTGGTGGCTTGCGACACCACCTTTACCGTCGCTGGGGGAGGGGCCTCGCATCTTCCGGCGTTGGGCCCCCACTTCGGCGATCCGAACCTGAGCTGGAGTCACGCCGTATGGAAAAAGCCCGATCGTCCCCTGACCAGCGTGAGCCTCGATCCGGCCAGCAAAACCGGCATCTTCTTTTTCAAGTGGGGTACCGTCCTCACAACCGATTCCAAGGGCCAAACCAGCACGGATGGCAGTCTCGCCATGACGGCTCTCTCGGCGGGATTCGCTTCGGCAGGCAGTGGCATTCCCGGGCGCGGCCTGGAATTCACCGGGGGACCGAAGCTGGAGGATGTGCAGAGGTTCACCTACACCCCCTCCTCTAATGCAATCAACATCAGCAAGAGCGCCAGCTACACCGCTACTCTGGGAGACTCCAACGGGACCCTCAGCGTGTCCTACACCGTGACCGGCGGCGCCAACCCCCAGGTGGAAGTGGAGATGATTCCGCCCGCGCAATACGCGCAGTGGCTCCCGCAAGCCGACGAGAACGAGACTACCTTGGGCAACTACATGGACATCAAGATCGTGGCCCACAAGAAGGACGATCCCGATACCGGCCCGCCCAAAAAGATCCTCGGCTATAAGATTTCGCTGGTGGACACTTCAAAAGAGAAGGGAGTGGATCTGAACTGGCCGCAGAAGTCGAAGTCCACCACCGACTACGATATGAAGATCGACAAGTACAACCCGTGGATCGATGTGGCCGACGCTAGCGGCCAGTCGGCCCAGACCAAACCG
>PLDO01000107.1 GCA_003136215.1 Bryobacterales bacterium | reverse complement strand
GGCGCAGGTGGCGCCGGACTTCGAGTATGCCAAGCCGCAGCCGGACACCACGCTGCTCTTCGTTCACCGCAAGTTGCCCGACGGCGAAGTTTACTGGGTGAACAACCGCGCCAATCGCAACGAAAACCTGGACGCCACGTTCCGCGTGACCGGGAAAGCCGCCGAGATCTGGCACGCCCAGACCGGCAGGACGGAGCCGGCATCCTACAAGATCGCGGGCGGGCGCACCACGGTCGCGCTGCGTCTGGAGCCGGCCGATGCGGTATTCGTGGTCTTCCGCAAGGCGGCCGCCGCGCCATCGCGCACCGTGCCGGTACCGGTGGAAACCGCGCTCGCCACGGNNGCGCTCCCGCCAAAATCACGCTGCCTCAATTGACTTCGTGGCACGAAAACGCCGACGCCGGAGTGAAGTATTTCTCCGGCGCCGGAACTTACACCAAATCCATCCAGGCGCCGCCCGAGTGGTTCAAGTCCGGGACGCGCCTGCTCATCGACCTGGGCGACACCAAGAACCTGGCGGAGGTGACGGTCANNAACCGGCTGATCGGCGATCAGCAGCCGGACGCCGCGAAGAAGTATACCTACACGACGCAGCAGTTCTATCGAGCCGACTCGCGCCTGCTGCCCTCCGGCCTGCTCGGCCCGGTGCGCATTGTGAGGTCGGCAGTGGAGTAGCGTATGTCGATGGGCTGACGCCGGTCAAGTGTGGAAACCGCACCGGCAGCTCGTGAGAGACTTGAGACCTGCGGAATTACCCGTTGTCGTCCACCAAGACTGGGATGGCGGCTCTAGGGCAGGCCCCTGCCCTCGCAGGCCGCATTCCCACGGCGACGGGTTCGATAAGGCCATCGCCGGCGTAATCGAAGTCCTGAAGCAGATTCCCGTGTATGGCAGCAAGAGCGCAGAGACCCGGACTTGCGGTCCGCAACGCGTGCGATGCAGGCGTCATCACCTAGTCGCATTTTGGGGACTGACCCGAGTGGGACTGGACGGCATTAAAGATCACCGTAGCCGACAACCCGTCAAGTGGTTCGCTGGACCCTGGGGTGTTTAGGGGTCCTAATCCGCCAATCGCAGGTAGGACAGGCAGCAGGCGGCCGAAACCCTCAAGCCGTCCAAACAATGTCGTGGAAGATCGTGACAATTCCCCAGCCGTACATGAGGATCTGGAGGGCGTATCCTCAAACCCGTTTATCACGTAGAAACTCGGGTGGATCAGCTTCGATGCTGTCTTCCAGGTCAACTCTTCCTGGTCGCCTGACCGCTTCACGTCGACGCGCTTTCCATCTGAATTCGGCGGCAGAGGCAGCATGGGTTCGGCATCGGCCGACCGCAACTTTTCTAGACCCTCGGCAACCTCCCTCAGGTAGCGCAGTATGCGGTAGCGTGCGCGCTGCTGGTCAGAACGATTGTCCTCGGCAACGAGCTTGGCGATGACCTCTCGGTGGCCGATTTCAACTCGGAAAGCCGCGGCGCTGTATTTTTTGCCAGCCCGCTAATTGCCATCACATGATAAGGAATCTCCTGCTCTTCAACCGCCATGATTCGGAGCTTACCACGACCTGCCATAGTGCCACTCCAGAGGAAGGCGGGTGGGTGTATACTGAGCACGACTCCGGAGTCCGAAATGAGAATTCCGACAATCCGGTTCCACTTCATGCCTGTTCACAACGGCGGCCGTAGCCGACGGGAGTTCTTCTACCTGGCCGGGGCCATCGCGGCCGGCACCACTTGCGGGCAAAATCGGGTAAAGGCCGTGGAGCCTGAGTCCCCACCGATCGGCATCCTGCTCGCCACCACGTTCACCACCGGAACGCTCGAAGCGCGGCTGGATGCGGCTAAAGCCTGTGGGCTCGCCTGTGTGCAGATGAGCATGGCGTGCGCCAATCTGCCGGAGATGCCCGATCAGATTCCCGCCGAACTGCCCGAGAGGATCCGCCGCGAAGCGTCGGCTCGCGGGATCGCAATTGCCAGCGTGACCGGCACCTTCAACATGAGTCACCCGGATGTGGAACACCGCCGGACGGGGTTGCGGCGGCTACGGGTCCTGGCCGAGGCATGCCCGCGCATGGGCACATCCTCAATTCATGTGTGCACGGGCACGCGTGACCCGGATAACATGTGGCGGTATCATCCGGACAACGGCTCACCGGAGTCGTGGCGGGATATGGCCGCTTGTCTGCGCGAGGCGACCGGCATCGCCCGCCAGGCGAACGTTGTCCTGGCCTTCGAGCCCGAGATGAGCAATGTGGTCGATTCCGCCCGGAAAGCCCGCCGCCTTCTGGATGAGATTGGCTCCCCCCACCTGAAAGTCACCATAGACCCTGCGAATCTCTTCCACGCGGGTGAACTGCCCCGCATGAACGAGATCCTCGACGAGGCTTTTGCACTCCTGGGCAAGGACATTATTCTGGCTCACGCCAAGGATCTCGACCACGACGGAGAAGCGGGTCACAAAGCCGCAGGCCAGGGCGTGCTGGACTACGACCGGTACCTGGCCTTGTTACGCCAGTATGACTTCAAAGGGCCGCTTCTGCTTCACGGACTGAGCGTAGCGCAGGTGCCGGGCTGCATGGCTTTCCTACGCGCGAAGCTGGCCTCATCGCTCCATACAGCAGCCTAACCGGCGGGAGTTTCCCGGGCGGTAGCCGGCGCGCCGTCGCCTCAAGCACATTCTCGCGTAACTGCTGCCAGGTGTCCCCCTCGGTGAAGATGTTTTCCGTGAGGCACTCCGCGCAATAGCAGCCATCGGCCTCCTGGACGACTTCGAACACCAATTCTGCCATACCCCAATACGGCATGAGTTCGTCCATCAGTACCCGCCAAGTCGGCATCGCAGCGGTGATGGGGCGAATCGTCCCAACCTGACGTAAACGCGCCGCCCGGAAACATGCCTGACGCGGGCTCTCTTGGAGATAGCCCACTGCCGCCGATCACTCACCGGAGGGCTGCGAGCGAGGGGGGCCCGCCCGTTTCAGTGCCAGTCGAACGCGTAGCGGAAGCCGTTCTGGGCGACCTGCCGGAGTTCGGCCTCCGTGAAGCCGAACTGCTCCGCCGCCAGCCGGTACTCTCCGGCGAGTGAGCAGCGGAACATCGCCGGGTCGTCGGAGTTCAACACGATGGGCACTCCCGCTTCGAATATGCGGCGCACCGGGTGATCCTCGATGCGCTTCACCACCCCGGTAACCAGGTTGCTGGTGATGCAGATTTCGAGCGGGATGTCGCGCTCTCGCAGGTGGCGCAGGAGCGCGGGGTCGCGCACCGCGGCGATTCCATGGCCGATGCGTTCGGCGCCCAACGCCAGCGCATCCCAGATGGATTCCGGCCCCATGCTCTCGCCGGCGTGCGCGTGGAGGTGGAGTCCGGCATTTCTGGCAAATGCAAAGACATCCTTGAACCAACTGGCGGGGCCTCGCTCTTCGCTGCCGCCGATGCCGAGCGCGACCACTCCCTCATTCACGCGCTCAGCCGCCAGAACGGCCACCTGCATCGCCGGTTCGACGCCAAACTGCCGGACGGCATCCAGAATCCAGCGAACCTGCACCGGAGACTCGGCGGACGCCGCGCGGACTGCCGCGAAGATGGGCGCGAAATCCTGCCCTTTCCAAAGCACCACGCCGGCGGCCACAATGATCTCGGCATAGCGCACGTTCTGCGCCTCCAGCCGCTCGAGCAGGCGGCGCGTAATCAGGGCGTAGTCTTCGGGAGTCCGCAGGCGTTTGCCAATAACCGCGAAGGCGCGTAGAAAGGCGTCGAAATCGGTGTAATGATAGAGAGCGCGATACTCCTCCACGGAAGTGGAGGGGTCGAGCTCGTGCAGCGTCTCCGGCTCCACCGAGCCTTCCAGATGGAGATGCAGTTCGGCTTTGGGTACATCGGGCAGAAAATCGTCCATACTTGAATTCACAGGTTCTCATGACTGGCGAAGAAATTGAAGCGATAGTCAATGGCTATCATGGGGATGCGTTCGGCATCCTGGGGCCGCATTCGGTCCGCAAGAAGAAAGGGCCGCCGCGTTGGGAGGTCCGAGCCTTTCTCCCGCACGCCGATGCGGCAGCCGTGGTAGTGGGCGGCACCCGCCACGAGATGGAGAAGAAGCACGCGCAGGGCTTCTTCGTGGCCGCCCTGGACGGCGAACCCGCACCTTACACGTTGCGAGCGCACCTGTGGGACGGCCGCGAGGTGGAGATCGACGACCCCTACCGCTTCGGGCCGCAGATCTCCGAATCCGACCTATACCTGCACACCGAAGGCACGCTCTATGAGGCCTGGCTGACACTGGGCGCGCATACCGTGGTCAGCGAGGGCTTTAGCGGCGTTCGCTTCGCGGTTTGGGCGCCGAATGCGTTGAACGTGTCGCTGGCCGGCGAGTTCAACGATTGGGATACGCGGCGGCACCCCATGCGGCGGCGCAACGGCGGTGTATGGGAAATATTCGTGCCTGGGCTGGCAGCGGGCGCTTCGTACAAGTACAACGTGCGGTCGCGCTTCGCGGGATACCAGCAACTCAAGGCCGATCCCTACGCGTTCTATTGCGAATTGCCGCCCAAATCGGCATCGCGGGTGTGGGACGGCACGGCGTACGAATGGGGGGATGCCGCGTGGATGACCAACCGCGCCGCATCCGACATTCTGAAATCGCCCATGTCGGTGTACGAGGTCCACCTGGAAAGCTGGATGCGCGGGCCGATGGGGCAGATGCTCACCTACCGCGAACTCGCCGTCAAGCTGGTGGAGTACGTGAAACAGATGGGCTATACGCACATGGAACTGCTGCCCGTCATGGAGTATCCGTTCTCCGGGTCGTGGGGCTACCAGGTGATCGGATATTTCGCGCCCACCTCGCGATTCGGCACGCCGGACGATTTCCGGTTCTTCGTGGATGCCTGCCATCAGGCGGGGATCGGCGTGATCGTCGATTGGGTGCCCGCCCACTTCCCCAAGGACGCGCATGGGCTGGTCTACTTCGACGGCACGGCGCTCTACGAGCACGCCGACCCGCGTAAGGGCGAGCAGAAGGAGTGGGGCACGCTGGTGTTCAATTACGGGCGCAACGAAGTGCGCTCGTTCCTGGTTTCCAACGCGCTGTTCTGGCTCAAGGAGTTCCATATCGACGGCCTGCGCGTGGATGCCGTGGCTTCCATGCTTTACCTGGACTACTCGCGCAAGCCCGGCGAGTGGGTTCCCAACCAGTACGGCGGCAACGAGAATCTGGAGGCCATCGAATTCATCCGGCGCTTCAACGAACTGGCGCACAGCGTCCCGGGCGCTTTCACCGTGGCCGAGGAATCCACCGCTTTTCCGGGCGTTTCCAAGCCGGTCTATCTCAGCGGGCTGGGTTTCACCATGAAGTGGAACATGGGGTGGATGCACGACATGCTGGACTACTTCAGCCACGACCCCATCTACCGCAAGTATCAACACAACAACATCACCTTCAGCCTGCTGTATGCGTTCACCGAGAATTTCGTGCTGCCCATTTCGCACGACGAGGTGGTCCACGGCAAGGGGTCGCTGCTCAACAAGATGCCTGGCGACGAATGGCGGCAGTATGCCAACGTGCGCGCCTTCCTGGCCTACATGTGGGCGCATCCGGGGAAGAAACTGCTGTTCATGGGGCAGGAGTTCGGCCAGCGAGAGGAATGGAATCACAACGCGGGGCTGCGCTGGGATCTGTTGGAATTCGAGCCCCATCGGAAGCTCCAGAGCCTGGTGCGCGAACTGAACCGGCTGTATCGCGCGAGTCCCGCGCTCTACGAGGTGGACTTCCACTATTCGGGCTTCGAATGGGTGGACTTCCGCGACGGCCAGAATTCCATCATCGCGTTCCTGCGGCGCGGCCACGACCCGAAGGATTTCATTCTGATCTGCTGCAACTTCACTCCGGTGCCCCGGCAAGGGTACGAGTTCGGCGTGCCGGAAGAAGGTTTCTACCAGGAGATTCTGAATACCGATTCGGAGCTGTTCGGCGGCAGCAACATGGGCAACGGCGGCTGCGTATCGTCGCGGCCCATCCCCAAGCACCAGCGCCCGCACTCCATCGCCGTGACCCTGCCGCCGTTGGCGGTGGTGGCGTTCAAAAAGCTTTAATGGCCACAGATGAACACAGATAAACACCGATAAGCACCAGAGTTTTATCTGTGTTCATCTGTGTTCATCTGTGGCTGAATGTGTTGTTCTATGACCAAATACGATTCCATCATCGTCGGCGGCGGCCATAACGGACTGGTTGCCGCCGCCTATCTGGCGCGCGGCGGGCGCAAGGTGCTGGTGCTGGAGCGGCGCGAACTCGTGGGCGGGTGCGCGGTCACCGAAGAAGTCTGGCCGGGCTATCGCGTCTCCACTGCCGCGTACCTCACCAGCCTGCTCCAGGAACGCATCGTCCGGGAGTTGGAACTGCCGCGCTACGGCTACCAGGTGGACGCCAAGGATCCCGCCTTCTTCTCCGCGTTTCCCGACGGGCGCCATTTCTTCATGTGGCAGGACCGCGCGAAGACGCTGGCCGAAATCGCCAAATTCTCGCCTCACGACGCCGATGTCTACCCGGCGTACGAAGATCAACTGGAGCGTCTCTCGCAAGTGGTGGAAGGCCTGCTGTTGACCACACCGCCGCCGTTCCCGCCACGCGCCATCGATCTCGTCGATTACCTGAAGCTCGCCGGGAAGATGCGCGGCCTGGGCCCGCGCGATCTGGTGGCGCTGGTTAAGATCTTCACGCAGAGCGCCGCGGAGTTCCTCGACGAGTGGTTCCAATCCGAGGAAGTCAAGGTGACGCTGGCCACCGACGGGGTGATCGGCGCCAATGGCGGGCCGCGCTCGCCGGGCACGGCCTATATCCTGCTGCACCACTGCATGGGCGGCGTGGGGGGACATCGCGGGCTGTGGGGTTTCGTGCGCGGCGGCATGGGTGCCGTGTCGGAGGCCATCGCCGCATCGGCGCGCGCCAAGGGAGTGGAGATCCGCGTCAATGCGCCGGTGGCCAGGGTGCTCGTGCGCGACGGGCGGGCGCGCGGCGTCGTGCTGGAAAGCGGCGAGGAGATCGCCTCTCTCACGGTGGCGTCGAATCTCGATCCCAAGCTCACTTTCCTGCGCCTTCTCGAGCCCAAGGACCTCGACGCGGAGTTCGTCCGCGCCATCCGTAATTTCCGCATCGAGGGCACCAGTTGCAAAATCAATCTGGCGCTCAACGGCCTGCCGGAGTTCACCGCGTATCCGGGCGGGGCGCCCTCCGGGCCGGGCCCGCACCACAGGGCCACCATGCACATCTGTCCCAGCATCGATTACGTGGAGCGCGCCTGGGACGACGCCAAGTACGGCCGGGCGAGCCAGCGCCCGCTGCTCGAGTTGACCATTCCCACCATGTACGACGCAACGCTTGCGCCGCCCGGCAAGCACATCATGGGGATCTTCCTGCAATACGCGCCTTACACGCTGCGCGAAGGCACCTGGGACGAACTGCGCGAGCCCTTCGGCGACCGCGTGATATCGCTGATCGAGGAATACGCGCCCAACATCCGGCAGATTATCGAGCACCGGCAGGTGCTGAGCCCGCTCGATCTGGAGCGGCGCTTCGGCATCACCGGCGGCAACATTTTCCACGGCGAGATGAGCCTGGACCAGATGTTCGTCATGCGTCCCGTGGCCGGTTGGGCGCGCTATCGAACGCCGGTCGCGGGCCTGTATTTATGCGGCTCCGGCGCCCACCCCGGCGGCGGCGTGATGGGCGCCCCCGGCTTCAACTGCGCGCGCGAAATGCTGAAGCGGCGATAGGGCCCCACTTTGTTCGATGGGTCGGATGGGGCCAGTTGACGCTGACGGGACTTATCAGGACTGATCCGCCATGGCCGCTCAAGGTCCGGTGAATTAGCAGATTGACCTCCGGCGCAGGCCATCGCTGGTTGCATGCGGATTTGTTCACTTATCTGACCAGACGGCCAGCTCGTTACCGCTCGGATCGGTGAAATGGAAGCGCCGTCCGCCAGGGAAGGAAAAGATCGGCTTGACGATTTTTCCGCCGGCGGCCTGCACTTTCTGCTCACTTCCTACCAGGCTGTCGCTGTAGAGAATCGCGAGGGGACCGCGGGTGTGATCTGTGTCGTTGGAAATTCCTCCAGCCTGGCGGTCGGCGCCAGCATAACCAAAGGCAGTGTAGCTGGGTCCGTAATCGGTGAAGGTCCAGGAGAAGGCGGCCGAGTAAAAACGCTTGGCGGCCGCGAGATCGGTTGCGGGCAGCTCAAAATAGTCAATGCGGTGGTGAAGGCTCATGGGCCGATATTAAACCACATAACGGCCCTCGGCTTGAGCGGCGAAAGGGCACTACCCGATCAGTGGCTGGTCTCGGTGTTAGGGATCAGCGGATTCGCGAGCATTTCCCATTAGCTCCACGCATTAACCGGGACACGCCGTTCCCGTCCGAATCCACAGCGACCGCGGTGCTCCCCGGCGAATTGCCAGCACGCATCCGGACTCTACGGGGAACGCGCGTGAAACTATAATTGAAGCATTTCCGCTGATCGCGACCGCCTGCAATCGCTCGTGGATGCCCTTCCGGACACTGAGGTGCAGGTGGCCATTTCCTTTCTTGCGGAACTGGGTGAGCAGGAAATCGTCGATGAAGAGACCGCCGCCAAGCTGGATCTGGCACGCACGGAACCTGGCGACGATGTCCCCCTGGAAGAAGTCCGACGCCGGCTTGGGCTGTGATCCGCCGTGTAATTAGCCCGCCGCCTCCACGCCCGGGATGGCGCGCGCCAGATTCTCCGCCGCGCGCCGCAATTCCTCGTGGTGGTGCGCCCGTTCCGCCGCCGCATCGCCGCCGAACCCGCCATCCAGCCCGCCGTAGGCGCCGCAATCGGAGAGCAGCATCAGGACGACGCGCCGCGTTCCGTGCAGCCGCATGGATTTGCGGACCTGCTCGAGGACGAATTCGCGCTCGGTTTCCAGTTCCGGCGACGCCAGGCACTTGGCGCCTCCGGCGATCTTGACGGGATCGGAATTCACCACGCCGATCCGTTTCAAAAACTTGCGGAACCCCCCTCAAAGCGATTGTCGAAGCACCAGATCACAGCCGCGTCGCAGTGGTATCTCTCGCGCGGCGCGTCGAAGTGGAAAGCCTTTTTCATGGCGACCGCCATTCCCTTCCATTGCCGCCCGGCGCATCATCTTCGCGCTGCCTGCGTGCCCTTCGCTTTATTCGGCTCCGGCATCCAGCCCGGGGTGGCGTCTTCCCATTTATTGTCGGTGAGTTGCCGCACATCCGAGCCATCGGCGCGCATGGCGAAGATCTCGCCGTAGGGTTGGGGAACCCCGTCGTAGAGCGCCATCTCGTCCTTGAAGCCTTTTCTGCCGCTGCTGAACACGATCCACTCCCCATCGTCGGACCAGATGGAATGCGCATCGTTCCCCGGTGAATTGGTCAGCCGCCGCAGCCCGGTGCCGTCCGGCCGGATGGTGTACAGCTCAAAATCGCCGTCGCGGTCCGTGGTGAACAGGATCGCGTCCCCCTTGGGAGACCACTTCGGAAAATTGTCGTAGTGGGCCCCGTCGGTCAGCGGGACAATCTTGCTGTCGGCAATCGATTGGATGACCAGATGCTTGCCGCGCTTGTACACCAGCTGTTTGCCGTCCGGCGACCAACTGGGAAAGCCGTTGTTCACACCCTCTTCGGCAATCTCGCGATATCCGGAACCGTCGGGTTTGATCAAAGCGATTTGCGCGGACGGCAGTCCGGCGGCCCGGAAGTATCTCCCCACGCAAAAGGCGATCATGTCTCCGGCCGGCGACCAGACCGCGTCAAACGCGCTGACTCCCTCCTTGTGAAACAGCGACTGCTTCCCGCTGCCATCGGCGTTCATCATCTGGATGGTGGTGTCGCTGGTGTTCAGGCCGTTGGCGCCGTATTGACTGTAGAGCAGCTTCTTGCCGTCCGGCGAGAAGGCAGGAAACGGCTCGCTCAACAGCAGCTCGAATTCCGGATCGCGGCTGAACGTGGGGATCAGGTGTTGGGTGCCGGCAGGTTGCAGGATTCGCTCGTACGCCACCTGCGTACCGTCGGCGCTCCAACTGGCGTGCCGTATGGCTCCTGGAACGAGGGTCACCACGTTCCGTTCCGGATACCTGACTCGCAGGCCGGCATTGGCGGCTCCTCTCACGGCATAGCTGATCTTCCCACCCGGCAACCACTGCGGCGACAGCTTGATTTCGTTCGATGCGGTGTACTGCGCGCGGTCTCCCGTGGCGATGTCGACCGAGACGAGCTCGGTCCGCGAATTGCCGCCCTTGGCGAGGTAGGCGCCGGTTTCATCGGTCTCGTAATAGAGCACTCGTCTGGCGTCCGCGGACCAGCTTGGGCTGCCGGCAAAGCCTCCGGTCCTGGTCAGACGCCGCAATCCGGTCCCGTCCGGGTGAATCAGATAGATGCCCGTGGACTGCAAGTGCTCCCACTGCCCGGGGAACCTTCCTGGAGCGGCATCGCGATCTGAACTGAAGGCGATCCAGCGGCCGTCCGGAGACCAGCTCGGCCGGAAATTGCCCGAGCGGCTATTGGTAAGGTTGCGGCTCTTGCGGCTCGCCATGTCCAGCAGCCAGAGATTCGCGAACCCGTCGCCCCTGGTAGAGATGAACGCCAGACTCCGGCCGTCGGGCGACAGCGACCCCTGGTCGTCGAAGGCGGGATCGTCGGTCAATTGCTCGATGCCCGACCCGTCGGGGTGCATGCGGTAGAGATCCGCCTGACCGGCGCGTTCCGAGGTGAACACGATCCACCTCCCGTCGGGCGTGAGCGAAGGTGAATACTCGCTCTCCCGATGCGGCAGGGCGCGTTCGTTCCTGCCGTCGGAATCCGCCGCGAAGAGGCCGATTTCCGGCACGCGAAAACGGTTGAACAGGACGCGGTGTTTCCCTGCCGTTTGCGCGCTCAACGGGAGCGCGCCCAGCAAGAGCAGGTAGGCGATTCGTCTCATATCTTCCCCTCCGGGTGTTCCAGCGAGTATACACTTAACTCCCGCACTGCGGTTATAGTCAGATGAGTGCGCTATTTCCTTACCGGCCGCCTGCCCGAAGTGACCTCCATCCTGCTGGTGGAGAGCGGCACGCGCGGCCTGCTGGAGGGCCTGATTCCGGGGCTCCGCCAGGCGTGGGGCGACGAGATCCCGATCGATCTGGTCACCTGCTACGCCACCCTGCCCAAGGGCTTCGAGGCCCACAATACGCGGGTCTACCGGGTGGGCGATTACCGTGGGCGCGCCGCCCGCGGACGGCTCTACGGCGAACTCGCCGCCAACCGCTACGCGCTGGTGGGGATCGTCTGCTCCGGCGAAATTGTCATGGCCAAGTGGAAATGGGTGCTGGCGCTGCGCATCCCGGCCAAGCTCTTCGTCATCAACGAAAACGGCGATTACTTCTGGTTCGACCGGATGCACCTGGGCACGATTCGCCGATTTGTGCTGTTTCGCTCAGGCCTGGCCGGGTCGGGCGCGGTCCGCACCCTGGTGCGCCTGATTTCCTTCCCGTTCACTTTGCTGTATCTGCTACTCTATGCAACGTCCGCCCATGCCCGCCGGGCATGGCGTAAAAGCTGAGCTATGAAAGCCATACAAGTCAAGATTCCAGGCGGCCCCGAAAGCCTCCAACTGGTCGATATCCCCACGCCGCGCCCCGGCCCCGGTCAGGCGCTGGTGCGCATCGCCGCCAGCGGCGTCAACTTCATCGACATCTATTTTCGCACCGGCCTGTACAAAGCCGACCTGCCGATTGCCATCGGCAGCGAAGCCGCCGGCACGGTGGAAG